>NZ_CP079865.1:5708225-6008658 GCF_025263565.1 Mycobacterium sp. SMC-8 | reverse complement strand
CAGATCCCGACCGGTTTCGACCCGACCGTGTGGGGCATCAGCCCGGACATGGCCACGTCGATCGACCGGGTGGCGCTGTGGAACATCGTCGCGACCGTCGATGCGTTCCTGTCCTCGGGCTTCACGCCGGCAGAGCTGATGCGCTGGGTGCACCCGAGCCTGGTGGCCTCCACACAGGGCACCGGCATGGGTGGTATGACCTCGATGCAGACCATGTATCACGGCAACCTGCTGGGCCGGAGCAAGCCGAACGACATCCTGCAGGAGGTCCTGCCGAATGTTGTTGCCGCACACGTGATGCAGTCCTACGTTGGCGGTTACGGCGCGATGGTGCACCCGGTCGGCGCCTGTGCCACGGCCGCGGTGTCGGTCGAGGAGGGTGTGGACAAGATCCGCCTCGGCAAGGCCGAGCTCGTGGTGGCGGGTGGCTTCGACGACCTGACGCTGGAGGCGATCATCGGCTTCGGTGACATGGCGGCCACCGCCGACACCGAAGTGATGCGGGCCAAGGGAATCAGCGATTCGAAGTTCTCCCGGGCCAACGACCGGCGCAGGCTCGGCTTCCTGGAGGCCGAGGGTGGCGGCACGGTGCTGCTGGCCCGCGGCGACCTGGCGCTGAAGATGGGTCTGCCGGTGCTGGCGGTGGTCGGCTACGCGCAGTCCTTCGCCGATGGTGTGCACACCTCCATCCCTGCCCCCGGGCTCGGCGCGCTGGGCGCCGGGCGCGGCGGAAAGGACTCGGTGCTCGCACGCTCGCTGGCCAAGCTGGGGGTGGGTGCCGACGACATCGCGGTGATCTCCAAGCACGACACCTCGACGCTGGCCAACGATCCCAACGAGACCGAGCTGCACGAGCGGCTCGCGGACTCGCTGGGGCGGTCCGAGGGCGCGCCGCTGTTCATCATCAGCCAGAAGAGCCTGACCGGGCACGCCAAGGGCGGCGCGGCGGTCTTCCAGATGATGGGCCTGTGCCAGGTCCTGCGCGACGGCGTCATCCCGCCCAACCGCAGCCTGGACTGTGTCGACGACGAGCTGGCCACCTCGGCGCACTTCGTGTGGCCGCGGGAGACCCTGCGGCTGGGTGAGAAGTACCCGCTGAAGGCGGGTCTGGTCACCAGCCTGGGCTTCGGTCACGTGTCGGGTCTGATCGCGCTGGTGCACCCGCAGGCCTTCCTGGCGACGCTGGATCCCGAGCAGCGGGCGGACTACAGTGCCCGCGCCCAGGAGCGGCTGCTGGCCGGACAGCGCAGGCTGGCCTCGGCGATCGCGGGCGGCCGTCCGATGTTCGAACGGCCGGCGGACCGGCGCTTCGACGGTGATCTGCCGGAGAAGACCCAGGAAGCCGCAATGCTGCTGGACGCGGCGTCGCGGCTCGGCGAGGACGGCGTGTATCGGCGTTGAACCGTGAGATAGGTTGCAGCCCGTGGGCATCGTCGGGATAGGTATCGACCTCGTTTCGATTCCGGAGTTCGCCGAACAGGTGGATCGGCCCGGGACGGTGTTCGCCGAGACGTTCACCCCGGGCGAGCGGCGCGACGCCGCCGACAAGAGTTCGTCGGCGGCGCGCCACCTCGCGGCGAGGTGGGCGGCCAAAGAGGCGGTGATCAAGGCCTGGTCGGGGTCGCGGTTCTCGAAGCGGCCGGTGCTGCCTGAGGCGATTCACCGCGACATCGAGGTCATCACCGACATGTGGGGCCGGCCCCGGGTGCGGCTGTCCGGCGCGGTGGCCGAACACCTCAAAGAGGTGACGATCCACCTGTCGCTCACCCACGAGAAGGACACGGCCGCGGCGGTCGCCGTCCTCGAGGAGCGCTGAGAAGCGCCAGCCTCACCGGCGAGGGTGTGTGTCGAGCCCTCGTGGGTTGGCGTGCGGGCTTTCGGGTATCCGGGCGGATCACCCAGCCGCACCGGGAGGTCGACGTGTCCGACACAAGCCAGCGCGAACTCGGGGATTCCGACAGCCCCATCGAGGACGAACTCGAATACGCGTTCCGCAGGATGGTCGACGAAGGCACTCAGCGGCTCCACCGCAGCTGGCGTGAGGTGCTGGTCACCGGCTTCTTCGGCGGCACCGACATCGCGGTCGGGGTGTTGGCCTACCTTGCCGTGCTGAATGCCACTCACCAGCCGCTGCTGGCGGCACTGGCGTTCTCCGTCGGCTTCCTCGCGCTGCTGCTCGGCCGCAGCGAGCTGTTCACCGAAGGGTTTCTGATACCCGTCACCACCGTCGCGGCCAAGCGTGCCAGCGTCGCGCAGCTGATCAAGCTGTGGAGCGGCACGCTGGTCGCGAATCTGGTCGGAGGCTGGGTGCTGATGTGGCTGATCATGACGGCGCTGCCGCGCCTGCACGAGCAGACCATCGAGTCGGCCGGACACTACGCGACCGCGCCGCTGTCCGCGGAGACCGTCGCGCTGGCGCTGCTCGGCGGCATGGTCATCACGCTCATGACGCGCATGCAGCACGGCACCGACGCGATGGTCGGCAAGATCGCCGCCGCGGTCGCCGGCGCCTTCCTGCTGGCGGGCACGCAGCTGTTCCACTCGATCCTGGACTCGCTGTTGATCTTTGGGGCGCTCGCCACCGGTCGCGCGCCGTTCGGTTATCTCGACTGGCTCGGGTGGTTCGGCTACACGGTCGTCGGCAATGTCGTCGGCGGGCTGCTGCTGGTCACGCTGCTGCGGCTGCTGCGCAGCAAGGACCGTCTGCAGGAAGAGCGTCACGACGCCGAGACACCTTAAACACGGGAACGGCTAACCTCGACGCCATGAGCGATCTCGTCCAGCGCGTCCGCGACGTCCTGCCCTCTGTGCGTGCCGATCTGGAAGATCTGGTGCGCATCCCGTCGGTGTGGGCCGATCCGGCGCGGCGTCCCGAGGTGCATCGCTCGGCCGAAGCGGTGTCGAAACTGTTGTCCGAAGCCGGGTTCGGTGATGTCCGGATCGTGGCTGAGGGCGGCGCGCCTGCGGTGATCGCCCGGCACCCGGCACCCGTTGGGGCCCCGACGGTGCTGCTGTACGCCCATCACGACGTCCAGCCCGAAGGCGATGTGTCCGAATGGCACACGCCGCCGTTCGAGCCGACCGAACGCCGGGGCCGGCTCTACGGACGCGGCACTGCCGACGACAAAGCCGGAATAGCAACGCATCTGGCAGCCTTCCGGGCGCACGGAGGCAACCCGCCGGTCGGGGTGACCGTGTTCGTCGAGGGGGAGGAGGAGTCCGGCTCGCCGTCGTTGGGGCGCGTGCTCGCGGCGCACCGCGACGAGCTGGCCGCCGACGTGATCATCATCGCCGACTCGGACAACTGGAGCACTGAGATCCCGTCGCTGACGGTGTCGCTGCGCGGATTGGCCGACTGCGTGGTGGAGGTCGCCACCCTCGACCACGGCCTGCACTCGGGTATGTGGGGCGGTGTGGTCCCTGACGCGCTGTCGGTGCTGGTGCGCTTGTTGGCCAGCCTGCACGACGACGACGGCAACGTCGCGGTCGAAGGCCTGCACGAGGCAGTAACAGCCGATGAGGATTTCCCCGACTACTCGCCGGAGCGGGTGCGCGCCGACACCGGCCTGCTCGACGGCGTGCACGAAATCGGTTCGGGCTCCGTGGCGCAACGGCTTTGGGTAAAACCGGCGATCACCGTCATCGGCATCGACACCACACCGATCGCGCAGGCGTCGAACACACTGGTACCGCGGGCGCGGGCGAAGGTGAGCATGCGCGTCGCACCCGGCGGGGACGCCGCCGAGCACCTCGCCGCGCTGACCCGGCACCTGGAGCGCCACGCCCCGTGGGGCGCGCAGGTGACGGTGACGCCCGGTGATCTCGGCGAGCCCTACGCGATCGAGGCCAACGGCCCGGTCTACGACGCGGCGCGCATCGCGTTCCGCCAGGCTTGGGGCCACGACGCCGTCGACACCGGTGTCGGCGGGTCCATCCCGTTCATCGCCGAATTCGCCAAGGCCTTCCCCGACGCCAAGATCCTGGTCACCGGTGTCGAGGACCCGGACACCCAGGCGCACAGCATCAACGAGAGCCTGCATCTCGGGGTGCTGGAACGGGCGGCGACGGCCGAGGCGCTCCTGCTGGCCGGGCTGGCCCCGTAATCGGGCGCCTCGGGTGAACCGGCGTCCCCGCCGGGAAGATCGCCGCCGACAGGACCGGCCGCAACACCCACCCGCGGCAGCGCCCAGGCCGGTCGGTCTTGAGTCAGACGGACAGGTCGCGCCGGAGCTTCGCCACGTGCCCGGTCGCGCGGATGTTGTACTGCGCCACCGCGATCTTGCCGTCCTCGTCGACGACGAACGTCGAACGGATCACGCCCTGCACGGTCTTGCCGTACATCTTCTTCTCGCCGTAGGCGCCCCAGGCCTCCAGCACTGTGCGGTCAGGATCTGACAGCAGCGGGAACGGGAGTCCTTCCGCGTCACGGAACTTGGCGAGCTTCGCGGGTTTGTCGGGGGAGATGCCGACGACGTCGAGGCCGGCTTCGCTGAGATCGGCGAGGTTGTCCCGGAAGTCGCACGCCTCCTTGGTGCACCCCGGTGTCGAGGCGGCCGGGTAGAAGTAGACGATGACCTTGCGGCCCTTGTAGTCGGAAAGCGCGACGGTGTTGCCGTCGGCGTCGGGAAGGCTGAACGCGGGCGCTGTGTCGCCGACCTCGAGTCGGGGAGTTTGCGGCATGGCTGGATGTCCCTTCAGACGGCCCGAGCGGGTGTGGTGGTCGTTCAGTCGACCGGGGCACTCACATGCGCCCTGGCTCAACTAGGGTAGTTCGGCAGAAACTGATCGTCGGAATACGGCCGGCGCTGTGGCAATGGAGGCAGAAGTGGCGGACCGGGATCCGGACACCATCAAGGCTGAGATCGATCAGGCGCGTGAGCAGTTGGCGATCACCGTCGACTCGCTCGCAGTGCGGGCCAACCCCCGCCGTCTGGCCGACGACCTGAAGGCCGGTGTCATTCGCTTCGTCAAGCAGCCGCAAGTGATCGCGTCGCTGGCCGGAATCGGCATCGTGATCGTCATCGTCGCGGTCCGACGCAGCAGATAGCGGGGCCCGGTCGGTCAGCGCCTGCGTCCGGTCCGGAACCAATCGGAGAAGGAAAAGCCGGGAGGATTGGCCACCCGGCCGATCCTGGTGCAGCTGTGCACGGTGACAGGTCGTTGCGCCGCAGCGCCCCGGGATGCATCCTCGCCGTCAACCCCGGCGCTGACCGGTTCGACTGGCCCTGACATCAGCAAATTCCTCGATTCTGAGTCCCCCGCTCGGCCCGACGACTATCTCCGCCACGCCAGCTAACTGGAACCCTAACATCCTGTCCGACCTTTGCCCAGCACACAGGCCATGTAATTCTGCCGGTACCCGTGAAACCGTTACCGGCAGACCTATGGCGGTGGTCGACCAGATATCACCGATGTGCCGTAACTAGCACATCAAGGAGCCGCAGTGCCGAGAAGCCGCCGAAATTATCGTGATCGTAAAGCCGGTGCGTCGGTGATTCGCTGGAGGCGTGGGCAGCGTCCCGTGCCGTGCCGTCCTCTACGCTGACGCTGATCTTCAGGACGAGCGAAGGAGACGCTGTATGTCGTGGTTTCTGGCCCTGCAAGGCCCGGACCAGCCGAGCCATCAAACATCGGTCTACGAATTGCAGGACAGCGCCGATGTGGACAAGCTCGCCCAGGAGCTGGCCAGCGCCGTGACGCTGGATCGGGTGGTGGCGATCCCGGCGATGCTGCCGCAGAACACCCGCAAGCGGCAGAAGGTGACCCTGTACGTGCGCCCGGCGGCCTGGGGGATGTGGACGTTCTACGAGCTTTCGGAAGAGGACCGCCGTCAGCTGATGAAGGACAACCCGCTGGTACAGGCGATCGCGCAGCACCAGCGCGAGCACACGGGCCCGCCCGGCCAGGTCAACCCGTTGCTGGGCCAGCCCGGCGTCGGTCCCCGGCGCTGACGAAACGGTGACGGATAGGGAGCGGCCCAGCCGCCCCCTATGCCGCCCGTAACGCCGGGCCCGGGCCGTCCCGCAAGCCAAAAATCACAGAAGCCCCGCCGAGGCGGGGCTTCTGTCGTGGTGCGCCGTCAGGGTTTCGAACCCCGGACCCGCTGATTAAGAGTCAGCTGCTCTACCAACTGAGCTAACGGCGCGCGTGTGAGACAATAACAGGCCCGTGGCGCTGGAAGGAAATCCCCAGTTCGTCCGCGGTTCAAGGCGTGACATCGCGGTCGGGCCCTCATGTCGGAAGTGACCGTAGAATTGTCGACGACAATTTGCGGGCAAATCCCTGTAGGCGAGGTGGAGCGGCTTATGTGGCAGGTCAACACGGCGACCCGGGCGCGGCGGCAACGGTCATGGCTGACGGCTGCTGTGCTGATTCCGGCGATCGTGCTCGGCCTCAGCGGCTGCGGCGGAGACGCCGAAGCGCCGCAGGCGCAGGTCATCACTGACAAGGGCACGCCCTTCGGCGATCTTCTGATCCCAAAGCTGACGGCCTCGGTTCAGGACGGTGCTGTCGGCGTCAGCGTCGACTCCCCGGTGACGGTCACCGCCGAGGACGGTGTGCTCGGTTCGGTGACGATGGTCAACGAGAACGGCAAGACCGTCGAGGGGCAGTTGTCCGAGGACGGGCTGACGTGGGAGACCGCGGAGCCGCTCGGCTACAACAAGAGCTACACGATCCGCGCGCAATCCCTCGGTCTGGGCGGCGTCACCAGCCGGGAGATGACGTTCGAGACGCATTCACCGGAGAACCTGACGATGCCCTACGTCGTGCCCAGCGACGGTGAGGTCGTCGGTGTCGGGCAGCCGGTGGCCATCCGGTTCGACGAGAACATCCCGAACCGGCTCGCGGCGCAGCGCGCGATCACCGTCAAGACCGACCCGCCCGTCGAGGGCGCGTTCTACTGGCTCAACAACCGCGAGGTGCGCTGGCGTCCGGCCAAGTACTGGAAGCCGGGGACGACCGTCAAGGTGGAGGTCAACACCTACGGCGTGGACTTGGGCGACGGGCTGTTCGGGCAGGACAACGTCCAGACCAGTTTCAAGATCGGCGACGAGGTCATCACCACCGTCGACGACAACACGAAGACGTTGACCGTCCGGCGTAACGGCGAAGTGGTCAAGACCATGCCGGTGTCGATGGGCAAGAACAGCACCCCGACCAACAACGGGGTGTACATCGTCGGGGACCGGCGCTCGCACATGGTGATGGACTCGTCCACCTACGGCGTGCCCGTCAACTCGGCCAACGGCTACCGCACCGAGGTCGACTGGGCCACCCAGATCTCCTACAGCGGCATTTACGTGCATGCCGCGCCGTGGTCGGTGGGCAGCCAGGGCAGCAGCAACGTGAGCCACGGCTGCATCAACGTGAGCACCAGTAATGGGCGGTGGTTCCATGACAACTCCAAGCGGGGTGACGTGGTCGAGATCGTCAACACCGTCGGCACGACCCTGCCGGGCACCGACGGGCTGGGCGACTGGAACATCCCGTGGGAGCAGTGGAAGGCCGGCAACGCCAACGTCTGACCCCCGGAAACTTCTCGTCGACGCCGCTCTGAGGATCTCAGGGCGGCGTCGATGCGTTCGGGGACCGCCTCCTGGATTCGTCGACGCAAAAGCAGAAGCGCCGCCTACCGGAGTAGACGGCGCTTCCACCTGCGGGGTGGCTGACGGGACTCGAACCCGCGACAGCCAGGATCACAACCTGGTGCTCTACCAACTGAACTACAGCCACCATCGCCGCGTGTGCGGCTTGGTCATACTAGCTGCTGTTGTCCTCTGGAGCCGAATCGCCATGGGCGACGGGCCCCAGCTCGGCCGCGACGGCGGCAATGTCGCTGGTCGACGGCCCGGGCGGCGGCACGAACGCGGTCTGCCGGTAGAACCGCAGCTCCCGGATCGACTCGTGGATGTCGGCCAACGCGCGGTGGGCCAGTCCCTTCTCGGGCTGCCCGAAGTAGATCCGCGGGTACCAGCGGCGGCACAACTCCTTGATGGAGCTGACGTCGATCATGCGGTAATGCAGGAAGTCGTCCAGCTTCGGCATGTCCCGCGCGATGAACCCGCGGTCGGTGGCAATCGAATTGCCCGCCAGCGGCGCGGTCTTGGCCTGCTTGACGTGCTCGTGGATGTAGGTCAAGACCATGTCCTGCGCGGTCGCCACGTCGACGGTGGACGCGCGCACCTCGTCGATCAACCCGGACTTGGTGTGCATCTGGGCGACGACATCGATCATCGACGACAGCGCCGCGTCGTCGGCGTGGATCACCACGTCGAGGCCGTCGCCGAGGATGTTGAGCTCCGAGTCGGTCACCAGCACTGCGATCTCGATGAGAAGGTCGGACTTCAGGTCGAGGCCCGTCATCTCGCAGTCGATCCACACCAGTTCGTCACGCACAGCGCTCAACAGTAAGCCCCCTTGCTGTCACGGGCTGACTACACCCGGCCAATCGCGCCTGGTCCCGGATAAGGTGCGACGCATGACCACCGAGCCGGCCGCGCCTGCCGCGCAGCAGATCGCCGCAGGTTACGCCGCCGACGGGGCGGCGCTGGAGCTGGGTTGCGTCGTCGTCGACGGGGTGTGTGATCCGGCGGCCCGGGTGCGCATCCCGCTGGCCACGCTCAACCGGCACGGCCTGGTCGCAGGTGCGACGGGCACCGGTAAGACGAAATCGCTGCAGGTGATCGCCGAACAGCTGTCGGCGGCCGGGGTCCCGGTGGTGATGGCCGACGTCAAGGGCGACCTGTCGGGCCTCTCAGCGCCAGGCCGGCCCGGCGAACAGGTGAACCAGCGCGCCGCCGACACCGGCGACAGCTGGGCCGCGACGGCCTATCCCGTGGAGTTCCTGTCAATGGGCACCTCGGGTATCGGGGTGCCGGTGCGCGCCACGATCACCAGCTTCGGCCCGGTACTGCTGTCGAAGGTGCTGGGCCTCAACCGGACTCAGGAGTCCACGCTGGGCCTGATCTTCCACTGGGCCGATCAACAGGGGCTGCCGCTGCTGGACCTCAAAGACCTGCGGTCGGTGATCCAATACCTGACCAGTGAGGACGGGAAGTCGCAGCTGAAGGCGCTCGGTGCGGTGTCCACGAGCACGGCGGGGGTCATCCTGCGGGCGCTGGTCAATCTGGAGGCCGAAGGCGCCGACACATTCTTCGGCGAGCCGGAACTCGAACCCGACGACCTGCTGCGGGTGGACGCGTCCGGCCGCGGGGTGATCACGCTGCTGGAACTCGGCAGCCAGGCCGCCCGGCCGGTGATGTTCTCGACGTTCCTGATGTGGGTGCTGGCCGACCTGTTCACCTCGCTGCCCGAGGTGGGCGACCTCGACAAGCCGAAACTGGTGTTCGTCTTCGACGAGGCCCACCTGCTGTTCGCCGATGCATCGAAGGCCTTCCTGGAGCAGGTCGAGCAGACGGTGAAGTTGATCCGCTCCAAGGGCGTCGGGGTGCTGTTCTGCACCCAGCTGCCCACCGATGTCCCCAAAGAGGTGCTCAGTCAGCTCGGCGCCCGCATCCAGCACGCGCTGCGCGCGTTCACCCCGGACGATCAGAAGGCGCTCACCAAGACCGTCCGCACCTACCCGAAAACCGACGTGTACGACCTGGAATCGGCGCTCACGTCGCTCGGGATCGGCGAGGCGGTCGTGACAGTGCTCTCCAAGAAGGGCGTGCCGACCCCCGTGGCCTGGACCAGGATGCGGGCGCCGCGCTCACTGATGGACACTATCGGACCCGAGGCGATCGCCGCTGCCTCGGCCGCCAGCCCGCTGCAGGCCGTGTACGGCCAGAGCATCGACCGGGACTCGGCATACGAACGGCTGGCCGCCCGGCTCGCGCCGCCACCTCCGGTCGCCGAGCAGCCTCCGGTCGCCGGGCAGCCTCCGGTCACCGGGCAGCCTCCGGTCTGGGTGCCGCCGACGGTGGACATGCCGCCGATGCCGGCGCCCGCCGAACCCGCCGGACCGGGATTCCTCGAGACCGTGATGGACAGCCCCGCGTTCAAGAGCGCGATGCGATCGGCGGGCACGGTCATCGGCCGGGAGATCACGCGAAGCATCTTCGGCACCGGCCGCCGCAAGCGCAGGCGCTGACTCGCGCCGAAATCGCATTCCACGCGGCGAAATCGCGGTCATCCGCGCGTGGAATGCGATTTCGGCGGGAAAAGGGGCGGGGTCAGTCGCCGCCGAGCTTCTTGTACACCGCGCCGACGATCGGCGCCACGATCGCGCGCGGGGCGTAGCCGCTGGCCGCCGACATCGCCTTCGACGTGACGCCGGGCACGACGCGCATCTTGTTGCGCTCCAAGCCATCCAGTGACACCTTGGCGGTGTACTCGGTGTCGATCCACAGGAAGTCGGGGATCAGCCGCTCGACGAGCGACTGTTCGTCGGGGTCAGGCAGCTCGGTGCGCACCGGGCCCGGCGCGAGCACGGTGACGTGCACCCCGGCCGATTTCACCTCGCCGCGCAACGACTCGCTGAACGTGTTCGCGAAGGCCTTCGTCGCGGCGTACGTCGCGTTGTTCGGGATCGGTGAGTTACCGGCGGCCGAGCCCGAGATCAGGATCCCGCCGGCACCGCGCTCGACCATGCCCGGCAGCACCGCCAGCACCAGGTCGTGCACGCCGAGAACGTTGAGCTGCACCTGCTTCCGTTCCTCGGCGGGGTCCAGGGAGGCGACTGCACCGAACGTCGCGGTACCGGCATTGGCGCACAGGATGGAGATGTTGCGGTGGGCCAGCTCGTCGCAGAACGCGCCGCGCGCCACCGGATCGGCAAGGTCGACGGCACGCACCTCGACCGTCACGCCGTAGCTGTCGCGCAGGCGCTCGGCCAGCGCTTCGAGCACCTCCTCCCGACGCGCGGTGATGATCAGGTGGTGGCCCCGGCGGGCGAGTTCGACGGCGAGTGCTTCACCGATGTTCTGGGACGCACCTGTGACGACGGCGCGGGCATCCGCACTGGGAGCAGGGACGGGCATGGGCCGGACTATATCGTGAGCGTCCATGAGCGAGGTGTCGCCCGCGACCGGGCAGTCCGCTGACGCCGCGACACGCTCGCGGGTGTTGGCCTGGGCGTTGTGGGATTTCGGGGCCACGGCCATCAACGCGGTCGTCATCACCTTCGTCTTCACGGTGTATCTGACCGCGACGGTCGGGGACGACCTCCCCGGCGACACCAGTCCGGCGAGCTGGCTGGGCCGCGCCTTGGCGCTGGCCGGCCTCGTCGTCGCCGTGCTGGCGCCGGTGACCGGCGTGTGGGTGGACGCACCGGCCCGCCGCCGACGTGCGCTGGCGTTGCTGACCGGGCTGGTCGTGGTGATGACCGCGTCGATGAGCCTGATCCGCGACGACCACCGCTACCTGTGGCCCGGGCTGGTGCTGCTGGCTTGCACGGCGGCCTGCAGCGAGTTGGCCACCGTGCCCTACAACGCGATGCTGCGCGAGCTGTCGACGCCGTCCACGTCGGGCCGCATCTCCGGATTCGGTTTGGCGCTGGGCTATTTCGGCAGTGTGCTGGCGCTGCTGGTGGTCTACGTCGGCTTCATCGCCGGCGACGGGGACACCCGCGGGCTGCTGGGGCTGCCCGCCGAGGACGGGTTGAACGTGCGGGCGGCCATGCTGCTGGTCGCCGCGTGGTTCGCACTGTTCGCGCTACCGTTGCTGATCTCGGTGCCGCGCGTGCCCGGTCGTGAGCGCTCGACCCGGGTGGGGTTCACCGGGGCTTACCGCCGTCTCTGGACCGACATCCGCCAGGAGTGGCGGCGCGACCGCAACTTCGTCTACTACCTCGGCGCGAGCGCGGTGTTCCGAGACGGGCTCACCGGGATCTTCACGTTCGGCGCCGTGCTCGGGGTGAACGTTTACGGGGTGTCCCAGGCGGACGTGCTGCTGTTCGGTGTCGCCGCATGCGTGGTCGCGGCGCTGGGCTCGGTGATCGGCGGTCGCGCCGACGACCGGGTGGGTTCCAAACCCGTCATCGTGGTGTCGCTGGCCTCGATGATCGTTGTGGGTCTGGTGATGATGGCGCTGTCCGGGGCTTCGGCGTTCTGGGTGTGCGGCCTGCTGCTGTGCCTGTTCATCGGCCCCACCTTGTCTTCGGCGCGCACGCTGATGTTGCGCATGTGCGCGCACGGCAAGGAAGGGGTGACGTTCGGCCTCTACACGACGGCGGGGCGTGCGGTGACGTTCCTGGCCCCGTGGTTGTTCTCGCTGTTCATCGACGTCTTCGACAGTCAGCGCGCGGGCATGGGCGGTCTGGTGGTGGTGCTGACGCTCGGTCTGCTGCTGTTCCTGCCGGTCCGCGTACCTCGGCGGATGCGACCGGCTTAGCGCTTCGGGGTGCAGATGGTCAGGCCGATCCCGGTGCGCTGGTCGAGCTGCGCGCCGTTCAGCGTGATCGAACAGGTCACCTCGCGCCCGACATTGATGATGCTGATGCTCGCCGAATCCTCGCCGGGTCGGGGCAGCGCAACCTCCTTGCTCCACGGCAGCATGACGTTGAACTCGGTCTGCAGCAGCCCGCCGGTGTCGACGTAGGTGATGTTGATGGCGCGCCCGTTGCCGTCGACGGTGTAGACGACGGTGTCGGTGGCGCCCGGCACCCTCGGTGCGGTGGGCGAAGTCCGCGGCGTGCTCGGCAGCGTGGGAACGGGCAGCACCGGCGTCGTGGGCCTGGTAGTCGGTGTGCGCGACGTCGTCGGCGGGGACGGCGTCGTGAACGTCGGCTCCGGCGCCGACGGCAACGGAGCCACGACCGTCTGTTGCCGCGAGCTGTTGACGATCACCAGTGCGATCACCAGGCCGATCACCAGCAGCACCGCCACTCCCGCGACGATCCACAGCCAGCGCGGCGACTTCGGTCCCTCCGGCGGCGGCTCGGACCCCTGGCCCGGCGGCTGCGGCGACGGATACTGCCCCGTCGCGTACGGGTCGTACCCGTACGGCGAGTAGGCGGGCATGCGCTCTGTGGGGCGGGGCGCCGACGGCGGCTGATACGCCTGGCCGTACGGCGTCTGGCTGGCGTACGCGGGATCGGAGTAACCGGAATAACCGGGATGGCCCGGCTGCTCCTCGCGTCCGCTCCAGCCGGATTGCTCCTCGCGTCCGCTCCAGCCGGATTGCTCCTCGCGTCCGCGGCCGAAGGGTGACTCCGTCATGCCCACCTCATGGCTGCAGGGTACCTGTGCGACCGCTCAAGGCGCCCCGGCGCCGGTCCACCCCGTCATCACGCCTGCCGACCGTGCACAATCGGGAACCGTGGCAGAACAGGTACGCCGGATATACGGCGCGTCGATGTCTCCCGACGCCACCGCGTTCGCCCATCTCGTCGACGACGGCGGGTACCCGCGGGCGGTACAGCGGTTCCTGCGTGGGTGGCGGGCGAGCTCGTCGCGCGACGTCGAGCTCCCCGTCGAGGGCTCCGTCACGCGGGTGCTGCACTCCGCCGACGGGCACTGGTTGGCGTGCCAGGTGGCCCCCGAGGGTGGCAGTCGCAGCCAGATCTGGGTGGTGACAACGGATCCTGACGACCGCGACGCGCGCAGGATCGACAGCTGGCCCGAGGGGGTGGAAGGCACCGCCGAGCTGATCAGTTGGGACGGATCCCTGGTCGCTGCGATCCTGACCGGAGAAGACGGGGTGGGCAGCTCATGTCTGCTCGACCCGTCCGGTGGGCCCGTCACGGTGCTGGACCGCCGCTCGGGCGGCCGACTCGTCGATGCCTGGGCCGGGGCATCGCTGGTGCGGGTCGGGCCCCGCGGCTATCGCGAGCTCATCATGCTGCGTGGTCTCACCGAAACCGCCTTGCTGCCATACGATCCCGGGTCCACCACCGACACGGGGATCATTCTCGACGACCACAGTCCGCGCCGGTTGCGTTCCGGGCCCGACGGCGAGACCACCGAGCTCTACCAACCGGCCAAGGAGTACGGCCTCAACAGCACCGAAGGCTATGTGCGTGCGCTGATCCGCAGCGAGAACGGAGCTCAGCACGCCCGCCTGCTGGAGGTGATCGTGACCGCGGACGGGGTGTCCTACCAGGTGTTGGCCGAGAGGCCGGGCTACGAACTCGATGAGTTCGTCGTCAGTGACGATCTGTCGACGGTGGCGATGTTGTGGAACCTGCACGGCGCCAGCGAATTACAGATCCTGGAGTATGCCGACTACACGCTGCACGACCCGATCCCGCTGCCCGGCATGGTGGCCGGCGAGCTGAGTATCAGCGCCGGCGGGTCGATGCTGGCTCTGACCGTCGAGGGTCCCTCCAAGCCGCCGACGGTCGAGCTGGTCGATCCGCGCACCGGTGAATGGCAGCTGGTCGACCGCGAACCGAGCAGTGGTCCGGTATCGGCTGACCCCACGCTGGAGACGATCATCGCCCGCGACGGGTTGACCTTCAGCGGTTGGCTGTTCCGTCCTCCCGACGGCGTGGACACGATCGGCGCGATGCTGTTCCTGCACGGAGGACCCGAGGGACAGGGTAGGCCGGGCTACAACGAGTTCTTCCCGGCGCTGCTGGACAAGGGGATTTGCGTCTTCCTGCCCAATGTGCGCGGTTCGGGCGGGTTCGGCAGGGCCTTCATGCACGCCGACGACCGCGAGCGCCGGTTCGCCGCAATCGACGATGTCGCCGACGCGGCCCGCTTCCTGGTGGGTAACGGGTACGCCCCGGCCGACCGGGTGGCGTGCTGCGGCTGGTCTTACGGCGGCTACCTGACCCAGGCGGCACTGGCGTTCCATCCCGACGAGTTCGCTGCCGGGATCAGCATCTGCGGCATGAGCGATCTGAACACCTGGTACCGCAGCACCGAACAATGGATCGCCGCCGCGGCGTACCCCAAATACGGGCACCCCGTCAGTGATCAGGACCTGCTCGACCGGTTGTCCCCGCTGCCGCGCGCGGCCAAGATCACCGCGCCGCTGCTGCTGGTGCACGGCCTCAACGACACCAACGTGCCCCCGAGCGAGTCGCAGCAGATGTACGACACGCTGACCGAGCTCGGCAGGCCTGTGCAGCTGTTGACGTTCGACGACGACGGCCATGAAATCGACAAACGCGAGAACCGTGCCGTGTTGCGAAAAGCCATGACCGCGTGGCTGACCGACGCTTTCGCCGATTGACCTGTCGCCGCCGAGGTTTACCGCAATTTTCTGCGGGGTAAATCTCAGCTGCGCGCCACAAGGCCGCGCAGACGGAGGAGGCACGCATGCGAGGAGCTCTCGGCGTCATTGTGCTCGTCTGGTTATTGATCGGCGTCTTCGCCGCATATCAGCGTGACTATTTCAGTGGTGGTGAAGCCAATTGCGCCACGGCCGGAAGCATTGCACTAACGGTGGTGGCGGGGCCACTGAATTACGCGGGAGTCAATCCGAAGGTGACGGATTGCAATGTCCCCGAACCCAGCCAGTAAATCGCTGACTGGATAACTGAATTAAAACTGGAAGGAAGAGTGACATCATGATCGTCCTCGGTGCGATCCTGCTGATCCTGGGGCTCGTGT
Organism: Mycobacterium sp. SMC-8; assembly: GCF_025263565.1. Taxonomy (NCBI): domain Bacteria; kingdom Bacillati; phylum Actinomycetota; class Actinomycetes; order Mycobacteriales; family Mycobacteriaceae; genus Mycobacterium; species Mycobacterium sp. SMC-8. Next base: position 5,993,155 of record NZ_CP079865.1, on the reverse strand, counting down.
TTGGCATGTCCATCCTCACCTACATCGGTGTGGTCCTGCTGGTGATCGGCGCCGTGTTCTGGGTGCTCGGTTCCGTCGGGCGGCCGGTCGGTGGTCGAAAAGTCTGGTATTAGCGCTTCACGCGCGTAGGCCGGCCGAGGTCAGCGCCGCGACCGTCATCGTTCTGAGGACGGTCCGGAAGCTGGCCTCGGCCGTTTTCGTGAGGCCGGGTTTCACGCCGTGCGGCGTCGAGTTCAGCAGCCCGAACGCCGCGTGCGCCATCAGTCGCGCGTCCGCCTCGGTGAGTTCCGGGTTGCGCCGCCGCAGCACCTCCACCCAGATCTCGACGTACTGCCGCTGCTTGCGGCGAACCTGGCGTTTGGCCGCAGCGGGCAGGTTGCCGAGGTCGCGGTCCTGGATGCGGATCAGGTCGGGTTCCCCCAACGCGAAGTCCAGATGGAAGTCGATCAGCCTTTCCAGTGCGGCATCGGCGTCGGCGGCCTGCGCGACCACCTCGCCTCCGCCGGCCAGCAGGCGGGTGCTGATGCCCACCAGCAACTCCACCAGCAGCGCTTCCTTGTTGGGGAAGTGGCGGTAGATCGCCGGACCGCTGACACCGGCGGCCGCCCCGATGTCCTCCAGTCGCACCGCAAGATAGCCGTGTTCGGCGATCAGACGCTCGGCTGCGGCGACGAGTTGGCCGCGGCGGTCGGACTTGGCCCTGCTGCGTGGCGAGGTCGCGTCCGTGGTGGTCATGACGTGAACCTCCCGTCGGTGCTGGACATCATCAGTTAATGGTGCTTAACATACCACCCGGTTAGCCGTCATTAACTCAAAGGTGGTTCCCGGATGGCAGCGCGGACATCTCACCGCGACAGTCACGTCGCGCTGGTCGATCAGTTGCGGAGCAAGCTGGCTGCCGCGGCACTCGGCGGTCCTGAGCGCGCACGCGAGCGCCACGTCAGCCGCGGGAAATTGCTGCCGCGCGATCGCGTCGACGGTCTACTCGACCCGGGAAGCCCGTTCCTGGAGCTGGCCGCGCTGGCCGCCGACGGCATGTATGACGACGAGTGCCCGGGAGCGGGGATGATCGCCGGGATCGGCCGCGTCTCCGGGCGCGAATGCATGATCGTGGCCAACGACGCCACCGTCAAAGGCGGCACGTACTACCCGATCACGGTCAAGAAGCACCTGCGCGCCCAGGAGATCGCGCTGCAGAACCGTCTGCCGTGCATCTACCTGGTGGACTCCGGTGGCGCGTTCCTGCCCCGCCAGGACGAAGTGTTCCCGGACCGCGAGCACTTCGGTCGCATCTTCTACAACCAGGCGACCATGAGTGCCAAAGGGATCGCGCAGATCGCCGCTGTGCTCGGCTCGTGCACCGCGGGTGGGGCCTACGTGCCGGCGATGAGCGACGAGGCCGTGATCGTCCGCAACCAGGGCACCATCTTCCTCGGTGGTCCGCCCTTGGTGAAGGCGGCCACCGGCGAGGTCGTGACCGCCGAGGAACTCGGCGGCGGCGACCTGCACTCCAAGGTGTCCGGCGTGACCGACCACCTGGCGCACGACGATCGCGACGCGTTGCGGATCGTCCGCAACATCGTGAGCACGCTGGCGCCCCGGGCCGAGCCGCCCTGGCAGGTGGCGCCGGCGGCCGATCCGGTCGCCGATCAGACCGAGCTCTACGACGTGGTCCCGGTCGACTCCCGGGTTCCCTACGACGTGCACGAGGTGATCACCCGCATCGTCGACGGTGGGGAATTTTCCGAATTCAAGGCCGAGTACGGCACCACGCTGGTGACCGGATTCGCCCGCATTCACGGGCACCCTGTCGGCATCGTCGCCAACAACGGGGTGTTGTTCGGCGAATCGGCGGTCAAGGGTGCACATTTCATCGAGCTGTGCGACAAGCGCGTCGTACCGTTGCTGTTCCTGCAGAACATCTCCGGGTTCATGGTGGGGCGCGACTACGAGGCGGGCGGCATCGCCAAGCACGGTGCCAAGATGGTCACCGCCGTGGCGTGCGCGCGGGTCCCGAAGCTCACCGTGGTGATCGGCGGTTCCTACGGCGCCGGCAACTACTCGATGTGCGGGCGGGCGTATTCACCACGCTTTTTGTGGATGTGGCCCAACGCCCGTATCTCGGTGATGGGTGGCGAGCAGGCCGCCTCGGTGCTGGCCACCGTCCGCGGGGACATGACGCCAGAGGAGGAGGAGGCGTTCAAGGCGCCCATCCGCGCTCAGTATGAGGACCAGGGTAACCCGTACTATTCCACCGCCCGGCTCTGGGACGACGGTGTCATCGACCCCGCCGACACCAGAGATATTGTCGGACTGGCGCTTTCGGTGACCGCCCAGGCGCCTCTGGAGCCGGTGTCCTACGGCGTCTTCAGGATGTGAGGAATATGAACCACACGACGTTTCACATCCAGGGCGAGCGCAGCGACGGGATGTTTCACATCCAGGGCGAGCGCAGCGACGGGATGTTTCACACCGTCCTGGTGGCCAACCGGGGCGAGATCGCCGTTCGGGTGATCCGGACGTTGCGCGCCATGGGAATTCGCTCTGTGGCGGTGTTCAGCGACGCTGACGCCGGCGCCCGGCACGTCGCCGAGGCTGACGTGGCAGTGCGGATCGGGCCCGCGCCGGCGCGGCAGAGCTACTTGTCGATCGATGCACTGCTGTCGGCCGTCGAGCGCACCGGCGCCCAGGCAGTGCATCCCGGGTACGGATTCCTGTCGGAGAACGCACAATTCGCCGAGGCGCTGCAACACGCCGGGATCACGTTCATCGGCCCGCCGGTGTCGGCGATCCAGATCATGGGCGACAAGATCTCGGCCAAGGCCGCGGTGTCGGCGTTCGGGGTTCCCGTGGTGCCGGGCATCTCCCGTCCCGGTCTCACCGACGACGACCTGATCGCCGGTGCGGCCGAGGTCGGCTTCGCGGTGCTGATCAAGCCCTCCGCGGGAGGCGGAGGCAAGGGCATGCGCGTGGTGCACGAAGCCGCGGACCTAGGTTCCGCCTTGGCCAGTGCTCGTCGCGAGGCAGCGTCGGCGTTCGGTGACGACACGCTGTTTCTTGAACGGTTCGTGCTCAATCCCCGCCACATCGAGGTCCAGGTGCTCGCCGACACCCACGGCAATGTGGTGCACCTCGGTGAGCGCGAGTGCAGTCTGCAGCGTCGCCATCAGAAGGTCATCGAAGAGGCCCCGTCACCGCTGCTGGACGCCCAGACCCGTGCGCGTATCGGCGCGGCCGCCTGCGACACCGCGCGCAGCGTCGACTACACCGGTGCCGGCACCGTCGAGTTCATCGTGTCCGCCGACCGCCCCGATGAGTTCTTCTTCATGGAGATGAACACCCGATTGCAGGTCGAGCACCCGGTCACCGAGATGGTCACCGGGCTGGATCTGGTCGAACTGCAGGTCCGTGTCGCCGCGGGGGAGAAGTTGCCGGTGGCGCAGGAGGACATCCGCCTCGACGGCCACGCCATCGAGGCCCGTGTGTACGCCGAGGACCCGGACCGCAACTTCCTGCCCACCGGGGGCGATGTTCTCGCGCTGCGCGAACCCGCCGCGCCCGGCGTGCGGGTGGATTCCGGACTGAGGCGCGGCACGGTGGTCGGCAGCGACTACGACCCGATGCTGGCCAAGGTGGTCGCCCATGCCGGGGACCGGCCCGGCGCTCTGCGCGCTCTCGATCGGGCGCTGGGCGATACCGCGGTCCTGGGACTGACCACCAATGTGGAGTTCCTGCGCTTCCTGCTGGCCGATCCCGACGTGGTCGCCGGAAATCTCGACACCGGGCTGCTGGATCGACGGCTGCCGGATTTCGCGCCGGCGCCGGCGACGGATGCGGAACTCGTCGCGGCGGCGGCCTATCGATGGCTGCGGTCATGGCCGGGGGCGCCGGCGAGTCCGTGGGAGGTGCCGTCGGGCTGGCGGATCGCCGGGCATGCCCCGACGCCGATCCGGCTGCGGGCGGGGGAACGCACCGACCACGTCTGGCTGACCGGCACACCCCAGGAGGCCACGGCCACCGTCGAGGGCGGCGAAAGCCGTACGCTGAGTGCGACTCTGGCCGCCGACCTGCTGGCCGTCACCCTCGACGGGGTGCGCACGGAGTACCTCGTCGCCGGAGCCGGTCATCAGGTGTGGCTGGGCGGTGCGGGACGGGTGACACTGGTTGAGGAGGTCCGGGAAGCCCCCGTGCGGCCCGACGACGCCCACAGCGGCGACGCCGAACTGACCAGCCCGATGCCGGGCGCGGTAGTCGCCGTCGGGGTGGAGGACGGTGCCACGGTGACCGCCGGGACCGTCGTGGTCACTGTCGAGGCGATGAAGATGGAGCACGCGCTGTCCGCCCCCGTGGACGGAGTGGTCGACCTGCTGATCGGTGCGGGCGAACAGGTGAAAGTGGGCCAGGTGCTGGCCCGGATAACGGCAACCGAGGAGCCGCAGTCATGACAGTCCAGCGAGAAGCGGAGCGAATCGCGCATGAACAATAACCTGGCCACCGGGACACTTCCCGACCATTACGAGCAGCTGGCCAAGACCGTGCGGGATTTCGCGCAGAGCGTGGTGGCGCCGGTCGCGGCCAAGCACGACGAAGAGCACTCGTTCCCGTACGAGGTGGTCTCGGGGATGGCCGAGATGGGGTTGTTCGGCCTGCCGTTCCCCGAGGAGTACGGCGGCATGGGCGGCGACTACTTCGCGCTGTGCCTGGCGCTCGAAGAGCTGGGTAAGGTCGACCAGAGCGTGGCGATCACCCTGGAGGCCGGCGTCTCGCTGGGTGCGATGCCGGTCTACCGGTTCGGCACGGAGGCCCAGAGGCAGGAGTGGCTGCCGCTGCTGGCGAGCGGAAAGGCTTTGGGCGCTTTTGGTTTGACCGAAGCAGGCGGAGGTAGTGACGCTGGGGCGACGAAGACGACCGCCCGGCTCGACGACGGACACTGGGTGATCAACGGGTCCAAACAGTTCATCACCAATTCGGGAACCGACATCACCAAGCTGGTCACGGTCACCGCGGTCACCGGGGAGACCGGCGGCAAGAAGGAGATCTCGTCGATTCTGGTGCCGGTGCCGACACCGGGGTTCACCGCCGAACCGGCCTACAACAAGGTCGGTTGGAACGCGTCGGACACCCACCCGCTCAGCTTCGACGACGTGCGTGTGCCCGAGGAGAACCTGCTCGGCGAACGCGGCCGCGGCTATGCCAACTTCCTGCGGATCCTCGACGAGGGTCGGATCGCGATCGCGGCGCTGTCGGTCGGTGCCGCCCAAGGATGCGTCGACGAAAGCGTGAAGTACGCCAAGGAGCGGCACGCCTTCGGCCGGGCGATCGGTACCAATCAGGCGATCGCGTTCAAGATCGCCAGGATGGAAGCCAGGGCGCACGCCGCCCGCGCGGCTTACTACGACGCCGCCGCGCTGATGCTCGCGGGCAAGCCCTTCAAGAAGGCCGCCGCGGTGGCCAAGCTGGTCTCGAGTGAAGCGGCGATGGACAACGCCCGCGACGCCACGCAGATCTTCGGCGGCTACGGGTTCATGAACGAGTATCCCGTGGCACGACACTACCGCGACAGCAAGATCCTCGAAATCGGCGAGGGCACAACGGAGGTGCAGCTGATGCTGATCGGGCGGGAGCTGGGTCTGTAATGAGCGATGTGACCCCGAAGACGATCGTCGTCCAGCGCGGGCTCTGGTTCGAGGAGTTCGAGACCGGCGTACTCTACCAGCACCGGCCGGGGCGCACGATCACCGAGGCCGACAACGTCTTGTTCACCACACTGACGATGAACACTCAGGCGTTACACCTTGACGCCGCGTTCTCGGATGCGTTGCCGCCGTTCCACCAGCGCCTGGTCAACTCGATGTTCACGCTCTCGACGCTGGTCGGTCTGTCCGTCGCGCAGCTCACGCAGGGCACCATCGTCGGCAATCTCGGTTTCGGTGAGGTCGCATTCCCGAAGCCACTGTTCCACGGTGACACGCTGTACGCCGAGACCGAGGTCGTCGACAAGCGGGAGTCCAAGAGCCGCCCGGGCGAGGGCATCGTGACCTTCGCCCACACCGGCCGCAACCAGCACGGCGACATCGTGGCCACGGCGTCGCGCAAGACCATGGTGCGCAAGCGCCCCGAAGGAGAGTGACGATGGCACTGGCTGTCGGTCCCGCGTGGTTGTTCTGCCCGGCTGACAGGCCGGAGCGATTCGAGAAGGCCGCTGCAGCAGCCGATATCGTGATCCTCGATCTGGAGGACGGTGTGGCTGCCAAGGATCGCGAGGCCGCGCGCAAAGCGCTCGTCGACACCCCGTTGGATCCGGCGCGCACCGTGGTGCGGGTCAACCCCGCCGGCACCCCCGACCACGAACTCGACCTCGAGGCGCTGGCCGGCACGTCGTACACGACGGTGATGCTCGCCAAGACCAAGTCACCGGAGCAGGTCGCCGCGCTCGCCCCCCGGCAGGTCGTGGTGCTCATCGAAACACCGCTCGGTGCGCTCAATGTGGTCGACCTGGCGCGCGTGGACAACGCGTACGCCCTGATGTGGGGTGCCGAGGATCTGTTCGCCGTGCTCGGCGGGACGGCCAATCGCTACCCCGACGGCTCATACCGCGAGGTGGCCCGCCACGTGCGTTCGCAGACGTTGCTGGCCGCCAAGGCGTACGGCCGGCTGGCGTTGGACTCGGTGTATCTCGACATCAAGAACCTCGACGGCCTGCGTGCCGAGGTCGACGACGCCGTCGCGGTCGGGTTCGACGCCAAGGTGGCCATCCACCCGTCTCAGGTCGCGGTGATCCGGGCCGGCTACACACCCACCGATGGCGAGGTGGAGTGGGCCCGCCGTGTCCTCGACACCGCGCGCACCCAGCGAGGCGTTTTCCAGTTCGAGGGTCAGATGGTCGACATGCCGGTGTTGCGGCGCGCCGAGCGCATCGTGGCTCTGGCGCCCTAGCTGCGACGGCCTAACCCGTCGGCCCGGCGTCCATCCCCCCGTGGGGGTGCCTTTGACGACGACGCGCGCCGCGTCATTTGTGGTCTGGTTCACAGTTCGTCGGCATAATGGGGGTGCCCCAGTGCTACGGCGAGCACAGCGCATCGTCGACCCGGCGCCACAACCCCGGTGCCGGCCGACAGCTCCACACCAGGAGTCCGGCTCTGCCGCCGCTGCCCTGAGCACCTCAGTCGTCTGACGGCGCGATCCGCCGCAGTGACCCTAGGAGGCGGTATGGCTGGATTGTCGGCGCTTGCTGAGCTCGGCGAGCCGATTCAACTGGTGGCGCCCGACGGCGCAGCCACCGCCGAATCCCGATACCGCAGAGACCTCCCACCCGAGACACTGGCCTGGCTCTACGAGTCGATGGTCGTCACCCGCGAGCTCGACACCGAGTTCGTCAACCTGCAGCGCCAGGGCGAGCTGGCGTTGTTCGCGTCCTGCCGTGGTCAGGAGGCCGCCCAGATCGGCGCCGCGGCGTGCCTGCGCAAGACCGACTGGCTGTTCCCCCAGTACCGCGAACTGGGCGCGTTCCTGGTGCGGTCGATCGCACCGGCCCAGCTGGGTGCGCTGTGGCGGGGACGGTGGCACGGCGGACTGGGATTCACGGACAAGTGCGTGGCCCCGGTATCGATACCGATCGGCACCCACGGACTGCACGCGGTCGGTGCCGCGATGGCCGCCCAGCGTCTGGGCGAGGATTCGGTGACGGTCGCGTTCCTGGGTGACGGCGCCACCTCCGAGGGCGATGCGCACGAGGCGCTCAACCTGGCCGCGGTGTTCGGTGCGCCGTGCGTGTTCTTCGTGCAGAACAACCAGTGGGCCATCTCGGTGCCGGTGCAACGCCAGCATGCCGGTCCGACACTGGCGCACCGGGCGATCGGATACGGCATGCCCGGGGTGCGGGTCGACGGCAACGACGTGCTGGCCTGCTACGCGGTGACCGAACGTGCCGCGGCCCGGGCGCGGGGCGGCGGCGGTCCGACATTCATCGAGGCGGTGACCTACCGGATGGGCCCGCACACCACCTCCGACGACCCGACCCGGTACCGGTCCGACGAGGAGGTGGAGCGTTGGCGCGCAAGGGATCCCATCACCCGGTACCGCACCTACCTGCAGCACCGCGGGGTATGGACGCAGCGGCTGGAGGACCGCGTCGCACACCGTGCGCAGCGGCTCCGCGCTGAGCTGCGTGACGCGGTGATCCACGAGCCCGATATCGACGTCGGCGAGGTGTTCGACACGGTCTACCACGACATCACCCCGGAGCTGTCCCGGCAGCGCGACGAGCTGTTGGACGAACTGGCGAAGGAGGCGTGAGATGACCCAACTCATCGAGCGGCCCTTCGGTTTCGACGACGACGCCCCCGAGCCGGACCGGACGCCCGAGCCGGCAGCCTCGGGCAACCCGATGTCGATGGCGCAGGCGATCAATCGCGCACTGCACGACGCGATGCGGGTGGACGAGCGCGTCCACGTCTTCGGCGAGGACGTCGCGACCCTGGGCGGTGTCTTCCGGGTCACCGAGGGGCTCGCCCGAACCTTCGGCGAACAGCGGTGTTTCGACACCCCGCTGGCCGAGTCCGCGATCATCGGCGTCGCGATCGGGATGGCGATCCGCGGCCTGGTTCCGGTCCCCGAAATCCAGTTCGACGGTTTCGCCGCGCCGGCGTTCGACCAGATGGTCAGTCATCTGGCGAAGTACCGCATGCGGACCCGCGGTGACCTTGACATGCCGGTGACCGTGCGGATCCCGTCGTTCGGTGGCATCGGCGCGGTGGAACACCATTCGGAATCGACCGAGACGTACTGGCTGCACACCGCGGGCCTGAAGGTGGTGGTCCCGTCCACGCCGACCGACGCGTACTGGCTGCTGCGCTACGCCATCGCCGCCCGGGACCCGGTGATCTTCCTGGAACCCAAGCGCCGCTACTGGGCCAAGGAACCGGTCGACACCGGCAACCCCGCACCGCCGATCGGCCGGGCCGAGATCCGCTGCCACGGCGGCGATGTCACCGTGATCACCTACGGACCGTTGGTGGCGACCGCACTCAACACCGCCGACATCTGCGCCCACAGCCTCGAGGTGGTCGACCTGCGGTCGTTGAATCCGTTGGACTTCGACACCGTCGCGGCGTCGGTGCGCAAGACAGGTCGCGCCGTGGTGATGCACGAGGGGTCACGCACGCTGGGATTCGGCGCCGAGCTGGCCGCCCGGATCCAGGAGGAGTGCTTCTACGAGTTGGAGGCGCCGGTGTTGCGCGCCACCGGGTTCGACACCCCGTATCCACCGGCGCGGCTGGAGAAGCTGTGGCTGCCGGGGGTGGACCGACTGCTCGACTGCGTCGAGAACGCGATGAGCCGGCCATGAGCACGGTGCAGGATTTCTTGGTCCCCGACCTCGGCGAAGGCCTCGAAGACGCCACGGTCACCGAGTGGAACGTCGCGGTCGGCGACGAGGTCGAGCTCAACCAGCCGCTCTGCACCGTCGAGACCAACAAGGCGCAGGTCGAGATCCCCAGCCCATACGCCGGCCGGATCGTCGAACTCGGTGGTAGGGAAGGCCAGACGCTTCCGGTCGGTTCGGTGCTGGTGCGCATCAGCACAGACAGTGAGGTGGCGGGAACGGACCGGCCGGCACGCCGTCCGGTGCTGGTCGGTTACGGTGCGGACGACACCATGGACGCCAGCCGGCGACGGGCCAGGGCCAAACCGCCGGTGCGCAAACTGGCCGCTGATCTGGAGGTTGATCTGACGCGGCTGGACGGCGCGGGACCGGACGGCATCGTCACCCGTGACGACGTGCTGGCCGCGGCCGACGCGCCGGCATCGGACGCCGCGGTCACCGGTGTCCGGCTGGAGATGGCCCGACGGATGGCGTTGTCGCGCCGGGAGATTCCGGACGCGACTGCCTCGGTCGAGGTTGACGGGACCGCGCTGTTGCGGCTGCGGGACCGATTCAGAGACGCGGGCGCCGATTCGGTGACGCCGTTCGCGCTCGTTGTGCGCCTGCTGGTCGTCACGCTGTGTCGCCATCCGGCGCTGAACTCGACCTGGGTGGACACCGCCGACGGTCCGCGCATCCATGTCCACGACGCGGTCCACCTCGGCGTCGGTGTCGCAGCGCCCCGGGGGCTCCTGGTCCCGGTGGTGACCGACGCGCAGCGCCGGACCACCCGACAGCTCGCCGACGAGGTCGCCCGCCTGGCCGCCGCTGCCCGCGACGGTACCGTGAAACCCGTTGAGCTGCAGGGCTCGACGTTCACGGTGTCGAACTTCGGGGCCCTCGGTCTCGATGACGGGATTCCGGTGATCAATCACCCCGAGGCGGCGATCCTCGGCGTGGGCGCTCTGAAGCCGCGCCCGGTGGTGGTCGACGGAACCGTGGCGGCGCAGCCGACGATGAGGCTCACCTGCGCGTTCGACCACCGCGTCGCCGACGGTGCTCAGGTCGCCGCGTTCCTCGGCGGGCTGCGCTCGCTGATCGAGGCGCCGGAGCTGACGCTGCTCGACCTGTGAGCTACTTGCGCTTGGCCGCGGCCAGCCGGGCCGCGAACTCAGGCGACTCGATCGAACGGGCCTGCGGCACGATCTCGATGTCGACCGCGAGCCGGTGTTGATCGACATCGACCGTGCCCGGATTGGCGGTCGCGCGCATGGAGGCCTTGGTGGCTAGAACGACCTCGCGCGGCGCGGCGGCCGGGCCGGCGGCCAGCTGCCGGGCCGCGGCCACCGGGTCGTCGGCGACCTCGAGTGCCAGACCGTGGCGCACCGCGGCGTCGGCGTCGAACCGCATACCGAACAGCAGCGCGGCGCGGGCGGCCTGCGGCCCGACGATGCGGTTCAGCATCCAGGTCGCGCCGCCACCGGGATGGATGCCCAGCTTCTGGAAGCGCGGGTCGAACAGCGCGGCCGGTCCGGCGATCCGGACGTCGGCGGCCAGCGCCAGATTCAGTCCGGCACCGACGGCCGCGCCGTTGACCGCGGCGATCGTCGGCAACGTGCAGTCGGCGATGGCCAGGAATCCGTCGTAGATCACCCTGAGCCTGTCCTCGGTCGCTTCGCCCAGGGCGGTCAGGTCGGCACCGGCGCAGAACGCCTTGCCCGCGCCGGTCACGATCACCGCGTGCACGCCGGGATCGGCCTCGGCGTTTGCGACCGCGGCGCGCAGGGCCGCGGAGATCTCCGCGGTCACCGCGTTACGGCGGTCAGGATCGTTGATGGTGATCAGCGCGACGTGGTCTTCGACCTGCGTCAGTACGAGTTCGGGCACCCGGTCAGCCTATCGAGAGCCGCCGCAACAGGGCTGCCGCCCGCACGTCATCGCCGACCGTCATCGCGATGTGGACCTGCGGATCGGTGGCGTCGCCGCGACAGGCCCAGCGGATCGTGACGTCCTCGCCGTACTTGATCGGCTTGCGGTACTCGATCACGGCGCGGTAGGGCGGCGCGCAGACTTCCGGCACCACGGCCATCACCTCGTGGATGGCGTGCCAGTACGCGGTGTTGGTGACGTGCTCGAACAGGTCGATGTCGGTGCGTCGCAGGGCGAACGGTGTCCGCTGGTCGACATCGTCCGGATTCTGCAGCCAGGGCCGCCATTTGAGCCGATGCTCCTCGGTGGTGGTGGAGAACTTCTCGATCAGTGAGTCCGTGGCGCGTTGCGGGGTCAGCGTTTTCGCGTTCATCGCGATCCAGAAGCCCTCGGTTTCGATGCGGCCGCCGTCGCTGCCGACGAGGTCGACACGCATCGTGCACCAGCGCAGCGACAGCGCCGAGCACCACCTGCTGAAGGACACCTCGTTGGGGAATTCGATCGGTTCGATCACGTCGATGACGGTGCGTTGCACGAGCCAATGCGGATGAGCTTCGGCTTCCCCGGCATCCACGAGGTTCTCGGCCCCGACCTCCTGGATGTAGCGCGCCACACTGTCCAGGCGCAGAGTCAGGTCACCGCCGATGTCGCCGGTGGCGACCCGCCACGCGGTGCGGTAGACGTAGCCGGAATCCGGCAGTGCGGCCAGCCGATGGTCGACGGGGTTGTTGGGCATCGCCTGAGAGCCTAACTACCGGCACCCGGCGCGCCCGTCGGTATCGGCCACCGCAGGAGGTAGCGGTAGTCGAGGGCTCCGGTCTCTGAAGCCGATGACGAGACCCTCAGACCTCCGGGACTAATTCGGAACCAACCCCCGTCGAAACGAACCTGGGGACCTCCACAAGCGCCGGCCCCCGCGCGGCGCCCGCACGGGCACAACTCTCTAACTCTTCAACGATGACGACGCCGCCGAGTAAGGGTCGCCAGAAAGCGGCCCCGGTCAAAGGATTTTATTTTCGTCGTCGAACGTCAGATCGGGAGGTACCGTCCGATCATGAAGACCATTTCAGCTATCGCTGCGTTGGCGGCATTGGCCGCAATGAGCGGTTGCTCTATCGACGATGGCACCGTTGAGACGATCCGCGACAATGTGGAGAGTCAATACTCGGAGACGATGGCGGCACGGGCCAGTGAGTCCGCGGCCCCTGCGCCGTCGTCGGGGTCGTCAGGCTGGGCCGGGATGCCCAACTTGGAAATGCCGCCAGGGGTCAGTTGGTACCGCACGGAAAACGACGGTATGGCCGGGGTTTGGTCATATAACGGCAAGAAGGACGACACGGAATTGCGGAGCCAAATCTATCGTCGGGTGGATGAGCAGCTCATGAGGGGCGGCTGGGAGGAGTGCCCCGCATCGGCCGACCCCGTGTACGAGTGGATTCGAGATACCGAGGGCTTCCGGCTCCACTTCGTGGCAGGCTCTGGCTACACGATGTACGTCCGACTGACTCGACTGCCGTACGAGATGGCTAACGGCTGCCCATGATCATCGCAACCCCGGGGGTATCAACATCTTTCCCCGGGCATGTTCGGCGACTCTCTTGGCACCGCGAAATCGCATCAACAATATTGGTGTATGATCCGCCCCGGCGTGTCCGGAGAGTTCTTCTGTTGGGAAGGATGGGCACGTGGGAACGAAGTCATCGAAGCGGTATCCAGACGAGCTGAAGGCGCGAGCGGTGCAGATGGTGGCCGATCTGCGCAGCGACACGGTCTCGGAGTGGGAGGCGATGGGCCGGGTTGCTGATCTGCTGGGCGTCGGTACCGCCGAGACGGTGCGCAAATGGGTCCGCCAGGCCGAGATCGACGCCGGAGATCGGGCTGGGCAGACCAGCGAGGAATCCGAGGTCCTGCGCAAGCTGCGCCGGGAGAACGCCGAACTCAAGCGGGCCAACGCGATTTTGAAGGCGGCGTCGGTTTTCTTCGCTGCCGAGCTCGACCGGCCGTCTCAGTAGTCGTGGAGTTCATCAGCGCCCACCAGCACATGCGTGTGGGCGCTGATGGTCTCAAGTGGGGTGTCGAGTCGATGTGCGCCGTGCTCTCGGAGTTCGGCGTCGTGATCGCCCCGTCGACGTATTACGCCCACCGCGCCCGCCGTGGCCCCTCGAAGGCGGACTGGACTGATGCGCAGGTGATCGACGCCATCTGGCGGCTGCGCCGATCCAACAAGCTGTTCGCGGTTCTGGGTGCCCGTAAGACGTGGATTGTGTTGCGTACCAACGGACTCGATGTCTCACGGTGTGTTGTGGAGCGGGTCATGCGGGAGATGGGTTGGCGGGGTGCGTGCAAGCGCCGCCGGGTGCGCACCACCATTGCTGATCCGGCAGCAACGCGAGCTCCGGATCGGGTCGCGCGGCATTTCGTCGCCGGCGCGCCGGACCGTTTGTGGGTGGCCGATTTCACGTACTGCCGGACCCGTGCCGGCTGGGCCTACACAGCGTTCGTGACCGACGTCTACGCCCGCAAGATCGTAGGCTGGAAGGTGGCCACCGAGATGACCCAGAAGCTGGTGACCGATGCGATCAACCACGCCATAGATACCAGGAAGCGTTCTGGTGCAACATTTTTGGATGATCTGATCCATCACAGCGATGCGGGCTCTCAAGGCGGATTCAACTGGTCGTCGCAACACCTTGATCACGGAGGTGTGGTGTGGCCAAGCGTAAGGACGCGGAATCGGTTGGTAGGCGACGGCAGTGGGCGGCTGACCGTGCGTTGCGGCCTGCGATGCGCTCACCAGGGCGCCCGGACCCGTCGCGGTCGGTGCAGCGTCAGTTTTGGCGGCTGATCGCCCAGGGTGTCTCCACCGACGACGCAGCCGCAGAGGTCGGCGTGTCGACACCGGTGGCGACCAGGTGGTTCCACCACGCTGGCGGCATGACGCCGATCAGTCTGGATGAGCCCACGGGCCGGTATCTGTCGTTCGCCGAGCGGGAGGAGATCGCACTGCTACGCGCCCAGGGCGCCGGGGTGCGTGAGATCGCCCGCGAGATCAAGCGTGACCCCTCGACAGTTTCGCGGGAACTGCGGCGCAACGCAGCCACCCGCAGCGGCACGCAGGTGTACCGCGCAGGGGTGGCGCAGTGGAAGGCCCAGCAAGCAGCAAAGCGCCCGAAACCCGCGAAACTGGCAGTCAACCCGCAGCTGCGTGAGTACGTGCAGCAGCGGCTCGATGGCAGTGTCCGCGGACCCGACGGCACCGCCGTCGCAGGTCCGCAGACCAAGGCCTGGAACGGCCGCAACAAGCCGCACCGACAAGACCGACGGTGGTCGACAGCATGGAGCCCGGAACAGATTGCCCACCGCTTACCGCTGGATTTCCCCGATGATGAGTCCATGCGCATCAGCCATGAGGCGATCTATCAGTCCTTGTTCATCGAGGGGCGTGGGGCGCTCAAACGGGAATTGGTCGCGTGCCTGCGGACCGGTCGTGCGCTGCGGGTCCCGCGGGCCAGGACACAGAACAAACCGCAGGGACATGTCACCGCGGACGTCGTGATCAGCAAACGCCCTGCCGAAGCCGCCGATCGCGCAGTTCCTGGGCATTGGGAGGGTGATTTGATCATCGGTGCGGGCCGGTCGGCGATTGCCACCGTGGTGGAACGCAAGAGCCGCTCGGTGATGCTGGTTCACCTTCCCCGCCTCGAGGGGTGGGGTCTGGCGCCGCCGGTGAAGAACGGGCCGGCGCTCAGCGGCTACGGCGCCGAGGCGATGAACGCTGCCCTGATCGCCTCACTGGCACAGCTACCCAAGCAGCTGCGTCAGACGTTGACATGGGACCGCGGCAAAGAGTTGGCCGCGCACGCCCAGTTCACCTTCGACACCGGAACGAAGGTGTTTTTCGCCGACCCGCACTCGCCATGGCAGCGGCCTACTAACGAGAACACCAATGGCGTTCTGCGTCAGTACTTTCCGAAAGGCACCGACTTATCTCGATGGTCGGCTCAAGACCTCGAAGCGGTCGCACTGACGCTCAACAACCGACCCCGAAAGGTCCTCGGCTGGAAGACTCCCGCCGAAGTCTTTGCCCAACAGCTACACTCACTCCAACAACCCGGTGTTGCAACGACCGATTGAACCCGCCCAATATACGGCGGTAGCGTTCACTGAACACTTGGCCGCTGAAGGGATCCTGCCCTCAGTCGGATCGGTGGGCGATAGCTTCGACAACGCCTTGGCCGAATCGGTGAACAGCAGCTACAAGACCGAACTCATCGACCACCAGCCGCCGTATCCCGGTGCCGCCGACCTCTCGCTGGCAACCGCCGAATGGGTGGCTTTCTACAACCGGCAGCGACCGAATGGCTACTGCCAGGACCTGACTCCGGACCGGGCCGAAGCCCTCTATTACCATCGCCAACGGCACCCTCATACCGAGGAGGCACTCAGATAAGAGAACCTCCCGACATGCCGGGGTGGATCAGTAAACCATCTTTCATATGGCTTCATAAGGCCGAATCTGCCAGCACCCGAATCTGCGTTCTCTTCGATGAGGGTGAGCGAGTCCATTGCAAACAATGGCTTACAGATATTGGACACTCTGAGTCAAAGCCGGAGTGCTGGTGGATATGCCGAAGTGTTGTTCCACCTATTGTGGTCGAGCGGGCGCACATGCGGGGTCGTTTTCGTTTGGGGTCAACGGGCAAATGGTGCGCGCCGTTTCAGCCGGCCGGATTTGAAGTCCATCTCGAGGTACAGATCACGCCCACGTTCTCCATTTTCGTCATGACGGCGAGTGCCGCAGACCACCCGCAGCCTTTGGAAGCCTCGGCTACGGGTGCCTCTGGCCCGCTGCTGACTTGTTCACACGCCCGTACGGTCCGATTCTGCCGATGCCTCGGCCTACGCGGTGGAACCCCCGCCGGCTGTGTCGGTCTTGTCGGCCGCACCGGTCGTCGCCTCGGTGTCGGGCCTCGCAGCTTCTCCGGATTCGGTGACGGACTCGGCTTCGATGATGGAATCGGACGCGGTTTCCGGGTCGGATCCGGCTCCGGTGACGGGCACGGCATCGTCCTCGATGCTCTGCTCGTCGTGCTGCAGGATCTCCGGGTCGGCGTCCTTGGAGGCGGGTTCGGCAGGGGTGCCCTCGTAGACCGCAAAGGTGGGGTCTTCGTCCACAGCCGGCGTCTCGTGATCGACTGGATCGCCGTCGGAGACCCCGGAGGCACGGACCTCCCGGCCGGTGGGGGATTCCTGCGGGGCGTGCCCAGAATCGTTGTCGGACAACGTGTCTAGGCCTTCACGGATGGCGCCGGGCACCTTAGCCGCCGCGCTGACGATCTCGCCCAGCGACGGCATCAGCCGGGCGGGCCGGTAGCGGCTCGGATCCGACGGCATCGGGTTGCCGTCGTAATAGGCCGAGTCCACGATGACTTTGAGCAGCGGGGCGGACACATCGGCGACGGCATCACCGAGAACATCGCGGATCAACCGCGCCAGCGGAAGCTCGTCGGTGGTGTACGTGACGTAGGTGGTGTTGCCTCGGGTCGTCAGGTACGCGACCACCCGATCGCCCACGGGCGGGGCACACCGGGCGTTCTCGCACGGCACGGCCTCACCACGGGTGAGCACCGCGCACGTGTTCGCCCCCCCGCACGACACGGCCGGCCGGCCGTCGACGTCGACGGGCAGGTCGATCTCGGACTGCTCCCGGTACCCGTACAGATACGCCACCAGAGAGTTCACGTGCGCCACCAGATTGAACAGGTCCGCGGGCGCGTTGGAGTTGTAGTTGTACTGGTAGGCGATGTCGACCACGGCAGCAGCGGTGGTGTCCGTCCGCGACGGGAACGGGTTCACCCCGATCAACGCGAACAGCGGATAGCGGGTACCGAACCCTCCGTCGGGGCGGGATACGTTGTTGTCCAGGATTAACACCGTCTTCGGCAACGCCGGGTCGGCGCTGCGGTCGAGCCGGTTCAACAGCAGGCTCACGTTGGCGGCACCCCAGCCGGAGGACAGCACGGCGTTGTCCTCACCGGAATTGGCTTGCAGCGCTGCGTCGATCGCGCCGACCCCGCCCCGGAAATCGACGCCGACGAGATCCGCGCCCGGCTGCCCGCCGGAGTTGTAGGGGGCCTGGTTGAACTTGCCGCCGAAGAAGTCCTCGTTGCCGGTTGGGTCGGGATGAGTGGAACTCCCGACGACGATCAGCGCGCTCAGATCGACAAGCGGCGCCGAGATCGACGCCGGATGGGTGGCGGCGACCCCGCCGACGGTGACTGCCATGCCGATCGCCGCAGCGCCGGCCGCGGTCGTGGCGGCCTTACTCCGAAATTTGCCCATACCTTGGCCCCTCCCCGCGACACGGTATCCCGCCGCAGCGTATTGCGCGACTGCTTCCCGTCGGCGCGCTGGGGTATCGCGGCGAAATGCTCGTCGAGGAAGACTCCCAGCGATGTCCACGCACGGCGGGATGCGGATTCGCTGAAAAGCACACCCCGCGACGCGTCGTCAGCGAACGTCGCCACGGCGATTGGCCTGGTAGCCGAGCTGGGTGAGGCGTCTCGCGAAGTTCGACCGGGCGTCGCTGCGATTTTCTATGCCGTCGAAGACCAGGACGGTGGGCCCGGCTAGGAGTCGCCCCAGCCGCCCTGAACCATGGTCTGGAACTTCCAACCGTCGCTGCGGGATCGGACCAGAAGGTCGCCGTACCGGACCTGCTGGCTGTGCCCGTCCACGGTGATCGTGGCGTCGGTAATCACGAAGACCAGGTTCTCGTTGATGAAGTGCGGGGTCCGCACCGACTCCATAAAGACATCCCCGGCGCCGCCGAGTTCCTGTGTCATCTGCGCGACGAACCGGTCACGGTCGCAGGACTCGGCCCGTCCGTCGGTGACCTCGTTGAGCGGAAACATCGCCTGATCGGCCATCCCCTCGATGTCCTTGGCCACCGCCAGCGCGTCGTAGCGCGCGAACCACGCCAGGACGTCCTCGACATCGGCGGGTGACGGGGCGTAACCACCCTCAGCTGTCATATGGAACATCCTCTCTTCTCCGTACCGTGTACGACGTACAGTGTACGGGATTCTTGCGCGGTATGGACCGGCCGTTACGATCAGCCGGATGGACAGGCGCGGAACGGCCCCCGACAGGACCAGCGCGGGCGATCCGGTGCGGACGCTGGAACTGCTGTGGCGCACACCGGGCGGCGCCCGAACCCCGCGCGGGCCCCGGCAGCGCACCACCGTCGACGCGGTGGTCGGCGTCGCGACCGAGATCGCCGACGCCGACGGGCTCGCCGCGGTCACGATGCGCGCGGTCGCGACGCGGCTCGGCATCGCCACCATGGCGACTTACACCTACGTGCCCGGTAAGGCCGAGCTGCTCGACCTGATGCTCGACAGTGTCCACGCCCAGATGCCACGCGCCGATCTGCGTGGATTGCCCTGGCGTGAGCGGGTTTCGGCCATCGCCGCGGAGAATCGCGACATGCTCGACCGGCATCCGTGGGTGGCGCAGCTGGCGACCACCCGCCCGCCGCTCGGGCCGGGCACCATCGCGAAGTACGAGCACGAACTCGGTGCGTTCGACGGCCTCGGGCTCAGCGATCTGGAGATGGATGCGGCGCTGACCTACGTGCTCGGCTTCGTGATGTCGGTGGCGCGTATCGCGATCGACTCGCAGAGGGCCGGAGCCGACAGCGGCGTGACCGACCAGGCGTGGTGGGAACGGGCCGAGCCGCTGCTGGCGAGAATGTTCGACGCCGAGAAGTTTCCGCTCGCCTCCCGCGTCGGGGCGGCCGCGGGGCGGGCCCACGCCGGCGCATACAGCGCCGGGCACGCCTACGAGTTCGGGCTGGCACGCGTGCTCGACGGCCTCGCGCCCGTGATCGAGACCGCAGACCGGTAGCGAGGCGGTGCCGTTCGAGGATTCGGGCCGCCGCACGCACGACCCGCCGCCCGACAGTCGCCTCGGTTCCTTGGTGAGGAATTTGCGCCCCCGGCAGGAATCGAACCTGCGACCTAGAGATTAGAAGGCTCTTGCTCTATCCAACTGAGCTACGGAGGCAACGCCGAGCAGTGTATCGCGCGGGTCGGCGGTGACAGCCACTAAAGCCGCCTCCTGCGAGACGGCTGCCGACTAGCGTGGTGCGCATGAGCAATGAGCCGGAACTGGACGCGGCCGGACTCCCGGAGGAACTCAGTCCGCTCGACCAGATCCTGCACCGCGGCGAAGCCAATCCGCGCACCCGCTCGGGCATCCTGACCGTCGAGCTGCTCGACACGACCCCCGACTGGGACACCTTCTACACCCGCTTCGAGCACGCGTCCCGCAAGGTGCTGCGGCTGCGCCAGAAGGTCGTCACCCCGACGCTGCCGACGGTGGCGCCGCGCTGGGTCGTCGACCCCGACTTCAATCTCGACTTCCACCTGCGGCGGGTGCGTGTCCCCGAACCCGGCACCATCCGGCAGGTGATGGACCTCGCCGAGATCGCGGTGCAGTCGCCGCTGGACATCTCCCGGCCTCTGTGGACGGCCACCCTGATCGAAGGGGTGGAGAACGGTCGGGCCGCCCTCATGGTCCACCTGAGTCACGCCGTCACCGACGGCGTCGGTGGTGTCGAGATGTTCGCCAACCTCTACGACTTCGAGCGGGAACCGGTGCCGCAGCGCCCTCCGCCGCTGCCGATCCCCTCCGACCTGTCGCCGAACGATCTGATGCGCGCCGGCCTGAACCGACTGCCCGGCACCATCGTCGGCGGCGTCCGCGGCGCATTGTTCGGCGCGGTCCAGGCGGTCGGGCACGTGGTGCGCGACCCGGTGACGCGGCTGGGCAGCGCTATCGACTACGCGATGTCGGGGGCCCGCGTCATGGGCCCGGTCGCCGACCCGTCGCCGATTCTGCGCCGGCGCAGCCTGTCCTCCCGTAACGAGGCGATCGACATCGAGTTCGGCGACCTGCACCGCGCCGCCAAGGCCGCCGGCGGCTCGATCAACGACGCCTACCTGGCCGGCGTGTGCGGGGCGTTGCGGCTCTATCACGAGGCCAAAGGTGTTCCGGTGGACACACTGCCGATGGCTGTGCCCGTCAACCTGCGCTCCGAGGACGATCCCGCGGGCGGCAACCGGTTCGCCGGGATCAACCTCGCGGCGCCCATCGGGCTCGCCGACCCCGAGGTGCGGATCAAGGAAATCCGGTCGCAGGTGACGAGCAAGCGCGAAGAGCGGGCCCTGGACCTGGTCGGCGCGATCGCCCCTGTGGTCAGCCTGCTTCCCGACCCGGTTCTGGAGTCGATGGCGGGATCGATCGTCAATGCCGACGTACAGGCCAGTAACGTGCCGGTGTACGCCGGGGACACCTTCATCGCCGGCGCGAAAGTGTTGCGCCAGTACGGTATCGGGCCGTTGCCCGGTGTGGCGATGATGGTGGTGCTGGTGTCGCGTTCGGGGTACTGCACGATCACCGCCAGGTACGACCGCGCGTCGATCACCGAGCCCGACCTCTTCGCCCGCTGTCTGCTCGCCGGCTTCGATGAAGTGCTCGCCCTCGGCGGCGACGGCCGTGCCGTCCCGGCGACCTTCACCGCGCGTACCGCCCCCGTCGAATCATCGACCCGACTGAACGGAAGTGGCCCCCAGTGACTTCGGCGACACCGGACAACCGTCAACTGCGTCTCCCTGGTTCGGTCGCCGAGATCCAGGCCAGCCCTGAGGGGCCGCAGATCGGTGCGTTCTTCGACCTCGACGGCACGCTCGTCGCAGGGTTCACCGGCGTGGTGATGACCCAGGATCGCTTGCGGCGCAGACAGATGTCGGTGGGGGAGTTCATCGGCATGGTCCAGGCCGGCTTGAACCACCAGCTCGGCCGCTCGGAGTTCGAGGATCTGATCGGCAAGGGCGCGCGTATGTTGCGCGGGAACTCGGTGGACGACATCGACGAACTCGCCGAACGCCTGTTCGTCCAGAAGATCGTCAGCCGGATCTATCCCGAGATGCGCGAGATCGTGCGCGCGCACATGGCCCGCGGCCACACCGTCGTGCTGTCTTCTTCGGCGCTCACCGTCCAGGTTGAGCCGGTGGCCCGCTTCCTCGGTATCGACAACGTGCTGAGCAACAAGTTCGAAACCGACGACGACGGGTTGATCACCGGCGAGGTGCAGCGGCCCATCATCTGGGGGCCCGGCAAGGCGAGGGCGGTCCAGGAGTTCGCCGCCGCCAACGGCATCGATCTGTCGAAGAGCTACTTCTACGCCGACGGCGACGAGGATGTCGCGCTGATGTACCTGGTGGGCAACCCCCGTCCGACCAACCCGGCGGGCAAACTTGCCGCTGTCGCGGCCAAGCGCGGCTGGCCCATCCTGCGTTTCAGCAGTCGTAGCGGTTCGAGTCCTGCGTCGCAGGTACGCACCGCGCTCGGCGTCGCGTCGATGGTGCCGATCGCCGCCGGAGCCCTCGGCGTCGGACTGCTGACCCGCAACAAGCGCACCGGGGTCAACTTCTTCACGTCGATGTTCGGGCGCACGCTGCTCGACACCATCGGCATCAACCTGCAGGTGCTGGGCAGGGAGAATCTCACCGCGCAGCGGCCCGCGGTGTTCATCTTCAACCACCGCAATCAGGCGGACCCGCTGATCGCCGGGAGGTTGATCAACAACGACTTCACCACGGTCGGCAAGAAGGAACTCGAGAACGACCCCATCGTCGGCACCATCGGCAAGATCCTGGATGCGGCCTTCATCGACAGGGAGGATCCCCAGAAGGCCGTAGAAGGCCTCCGCAAGGTCGAAGAGCTTGCGCGCAAAGGTCTTTCGATACTCATCGCCCCCGAGGGGACCCGGCTTGACACCACCGAGGTGGGCCGCTTCAAGAAGGGCCCGTTCCGGATCGCGATGTCGGTGGGCATCCCGATCGTGCCCATCGTGATCCGCAATGCCGAGGTGATCGCCGCCCGCGACTCCAGCACATTCAACCCTGGCCTTGTCGATGTCGTTGTCTACCCGCCGATCCCGGTCGACGACTGGACGCAGGAGAACCTGACCGAACGCATCGAGGAGGTGCGCCAGCTCTACCTTGACACCCTGAAAGACTGGCCGCACGACGAACTCCCGGTGCCGGACCTGTACCGGCGCGCCGAGACCGCCAAGAAGAGGCCGGCCCGCAAGACGCAGGCCGCGAACGTGACCTCCAAGAAGGCTGCCGCCAAGAAGGCTGCCGCCACGAAGACGGCCAAGAAGGCGCCGGCGAAAGGCGCCGCCAAGAAGGCGCCGGCCAAGGGGGCCGGTGGCACGAAGGGCCGGCCGTGAAGGTCCGGGCCGATGACTTCGCCGCCTACAACGCCGTCGACGACACCCTGGTGCTGGCGTCGGTGTCCTCACCTGCCGAGGAGGAGTTGCTGCGCGACTGGCTGGAGAGCCAGCGACGCGCCCATCCCGAGTCGAAGATCGAGGTCCTCAAGCTGCCGGCCGACGACGATCCGGCCCCTGCGGTGCTTGCCCAGCTGGTGGAGCTGCTCCAGGCCGATGAGGATCGCTCGGTGGTCCCCGTACGCGTGTTCTGGGTTCCCGGCGGACTTCCCACCCGGTCCAAGGTGGTCGCGGTGCTGTCCGGCCGTGACACCTACTGCCCGCCGAAGGTGCTGCAGCGCGCGATCCTGAAGCGGGACCCGTCCCGGGCCCGCGTCGTCGCCGGTGAACCCGCCAAGGTCGCCGAGCTGCGGCAGCGCTGGAGCGAGACGACCGTCGCCGAGAACCCTAGGGAATTCGCCCGATTCGTGCTCCGGCGGGCGATCCTGGCCATCGAGCGCGTCGAGTTGCGGTTGCTCGGCCCCGAATACAAGTCGCCCCGGCTGATCAAGCCGGAGGTGTTGACCTCGGCGCGGTTCCGTGAGGGGCTGGAGAAGATCCCGGGCGCCACCGTCGAGAAGGCGGGGGAGATGCTCGACGAACTCGCCACCGGCTGGAGCCGATTCTCGGTCGACCTCATCCCGTCACTGGGGCGGGCGATCTTCAGCCGCGGCTTCGACCCGAACATCGACTACGACCGCGGTGAGGTCGAGGCGATGCGCCACGCACTGGAAGCCCATCCGGCCGTGCTGCTGTTCTCGCACCGGTCCTACCTCGACGGCGTCATCGTCCCGGTGGCCATGCAGGAGAACAGGCTGCCACCTGTCCACACCTTCGCGGGCATCAACCTGTCCTTCGGGTTCATGGGCCCGCTGATGCGCCGCTCCGGGGTGATCTTCCTGCGGCGCAAGCTCGACGACCCGCTGTACAAGTTCGTGCTGCGCCAGTTCGTGGGCTATATCGTCGAAAAGCGGTTCAACCTCTCATGGGCGATCGAGGGGACCCGGTCGCGGACCGGAAAGATGTTGCCGCCCAAACTCGGCCTGCTCGCGTACGTCGCCGACGCCTACCTGGACGGCCGCAGCGACGACATCCTGCTGCAGCCGGTGTCGATCAGCTTCGACCAGTTGCACGAGACCGCCGAGTACGCCTCGTACGCCCGGGGTGGCGAGAAGACCCCCGAGGGATTGTCATGGCTGGTCAACTACATCCGCGCTCAGGGCGAGCGCAACTACGGCAAGATCTATGTCCGCTTCCCCGAGGCGGTTTCGATGCGTGAGTACCTCGGTGAGCCGCACGGCCCCCTGGCCACCGACGAGTCGGCCAAAAGGCTGGCGATGCAGAAGATGGCGTTCGAGGTGGCCTGGCGGATCCTGCAGGTCACCCCGGTGAACGCGACGGCGCTTGTGTCGGCGCTGCTGCTCAGCACCCGCGGCATCGCGCTGACGCTTGACCAGCTGCACCACACGCTGCAGGACTCGCTGGACTATCTGGAGCGTAAGCAGACGCCGATGACCAACAGCGCGCTGCGGCTCCGGACTCCGGAAGGGGTGCGCGCCGCGCTGGACGCGCTGTCGGGCGGGCATCCGGTGACCCGCACCGACAGCGGCCGGGTGACCGTGTGGAGCATCGCCCCGCAGGACGAATTGGAGGCGGCGTTCTACCGCAATTCGCTGATCGACGCGTTCCTGGAGACCTCGCTGGTCGAGTTGGCGCTGGCCTACGCCGCGCGCACGGACACCGACCGGTTGGACGCGTTCTGGAATCAGGTGATGCGGCTGCGGGATCTGCTCAAGTTCGAGTTCTAT
Organism: Mycobacterium sp. SMC-8; assembly: GCF_025263565.1. Lineage (NCBI taxonomy): Bacteria > Bacillati > Actinomycetota > Actinomycetes > Mycobacteriales > Mycobacteriaceae > Mycobacterium > Mycobacterium sp. SMC-8. The sequence goes on along the minus strand of NZ_CP079865.1, from coordinate 5,968,716 downwards.
TTCGCCGACTCGGCCGCCTATCGCGAGCACGTGGCCGAGGAGATGTCCTGGCATCAGGATTGGGAGAGCGACGTCGCCGCCGGCGGTGACCGGCTCGACGCGCTGCTGCAGGAGAAACGCCCCGCAATCGCCGGACCGCTGCTGCGACCGTTCTTCGAGGCGTATGAGATTGTCGCCGATGCGCTCATCGACGCACCGGCGGAGATCTCGGAGAAGGATCTGACGGCCAAAGCGCTCGGCCTCGGTCAGCAGTACGTCGCGCAGGGGCGGGTGCTGAGCACCGAATCGGTGTCGGCATTGCTGTTCGCGACCGCCCGGCAGGTGGCCGCGGATCAGCATCTGCTCACCCCGGCCGCCGATCTGGATGAACGCCGCAGAGCCTTCCGCCGTGAGCTGCGCGGCATCCTCAAGGACATGGACACCGTGGACCGGTGCGCGCGCAGGCAGTTCTCCGCCCGCGAGCGCAGCCGCCGGGAGCTGCGCAACGACCCTGTGTCGTAGATCGCGTCCGGGAAGGTCATACGCTGGGCACATGACGTCTGTCGCCCGCGCCGCACCCGTCGGGGTGCACCGCGCCCCGGTGTGGGCGGTGCTGTGCGGCGTCGCGGTGCTGGCCGGTCTGACCGCCGCGGCGCTGTCGGCGCTGTCGCTCGCCGAGGCGCTGACCGCCACCGGGCTGCCCGACCCCGGGCCTGTGACAAGTTACGGCCTGCCGTTCGTCCGGGCGGCCGGCGAGATCGCGGCGGTGACCGCCACGGGCGCGTTCCTGTTCGCGGCGTTCATGGTTCCGCCCCAGCCCAACGGTGTCCTCGACGCCGCCGGCTACCGCGCGCTGCGAACAGGCACCGCGGCCGCGGGTGTCTGGGCGGTGTGCGCGGTGCTGATGGTGCCGCTGACGGTGTCCGATGTCAGCGGTCAGCCGTTGACGACGCGGCTGAGCCCGGCCGACATCTGGTCGGTGGCCGATCTGATCGACATCGCCGGTGCGTGGCGATGGACGGCGTTGCTGGCCGGGTTGGTCACCGTCGTCAGCATCCCGGTGTTGCGCTGGTCGTGGACCCCGGTGCTGTTCGCCGGGTCGCTGCTCACGTTGCTGCCCCTGGGCCTGACCGGACACTCGTCGTCCGGCGGTGCACACGACGTGGCGACCAACAGCCTGCTCATCCATCTCGTCGCCGGGGCGATCTGGGCGGGCGGGCTGTTGGCTCTGCTGGCCCACGCGTTGCGCCGCGGCGAGCACGGTCCGCTCGCCGCGCGCCGCTTCTCGGCCGTCGCACTGTGGTGCTTCGTCGCGATGGCGCTCAGCGGGCTGGTCAACGCGCTGGTCCGGATCAGGCCCGCGGACCTGGTGAGCACCGATTACGGTCTGTTGATCCTGGCCAAGATCGCGGCATTGGCGGCCCTCGGTGTGCTCGGCTGGCAGCAACGCCGGAAGGGGGTCGCTGCGTTGCAGCAGGACCCCGGGGCGCGGGGCCCGCTGCTCCGGCTGGCCGTGGTGGACGCCGTGATCTTCGCGCTGACCTTCGGCGTCGCCGTCGCGCTGGGGCGAACCCCGCCGCCGCCCCCGGTGAACCTGAACCTGTCGATCCCGGCGGTCGAAATCGGCTATGACCTCGCCGGCCCGCCGACGCTGGCCAGGATGCTCTTCGACTGGCGCTTCGACCTCGTATTCGGTACCGCGTCAGTCGTGTTCGCGCTGGTCTACCTCGCCGGGGTGATCCGGTTGCGGCGGCGCGGCGATGCGTGGCCTGCCGGCCGGACCGCGGCCTGGCTGCTGGGCTGTCTGGTGCTGCTGCTGGCCACGTCCTCAGGAATCGGGCGCTACATGCCGGCGATGTTCAGCATCCACATGGTCGCGCACATGATGCTGTCGATGCTCGCGCCGATCCTGCTGGTGCTCGGCGCCCCCGTCACGCTGGCGCTGCGGGCGCTACCGGCCTCGGGCCGCAACGACCCGCCCGGCCCGCGCGAGTGGCTGCTGGCAGCCCTGCACTCGCGCCTCTCCCAGGTGCTGACCAACCCGTTCGTCGCGACGGCGCTGTTCATCGTCGGGTTCTACGGCCTCTACTTCGGCGGCATCTTCGACGCGGCGGCGGGTAGTCACTTCGCGCACCTGGCGATGAACCTGCACTTCCTGCTCAGCGGCTACCTCTTCTACTGGGTCGTGATCGGCATCGACCCGACACCGCGACCGCTGCCACCGCTGGCCAAACTCGCGATGGTGTTCGCGTCGCTGCCGTTGCACGCGTTCTTCGGCGTGGTCCTGATGAGCACGCAGTCGGTGATCGCTGAGAGCTTCTACCGCTCGCTGAATCTGAGCTGGCACACCGACTTGCTCGGCGACCAGAAACTCGGCGGCGGGATCGCCTGGGCCGCGGGTGAGGTGCCGCTGGTCGTCGTGCTTATCGCGCTGTTCGTGCAGTGGCGCCGTTCCGACGAGCGCACCGCCAGGCGGCTCGACCGCGCCGCCGACCGAGACGACGACGCCGACCTCGCGGCCTACAACGCAATGCTCGCCGAGTTCGCCCGGCGCGAACGCGAGCGCGGCTGAGGCGCGAACATCATATTTTCAGCTGTTCAGATATTCAGGTGTTGTGTTAGCGTCGCGGTAGCGGGCCGGCCCGGGCGCACCGATGCAGCACATCGACGTGGTGGCCGGCCCGCACCAGCGGGTGCGACCATCCCCAATCCGCGATTCATCCACAGCCTGCGCCCTGATGCTCGACGCCCTGCCTCCGGGTGTCGGCGGCCGCGTGCTCAATGGCGGTGTCATCGCAGGATCGGGCACGGTGCCTGATCCTGCAGCTGAGAAACTCAGGAGAGGCACCACCATGTTCGAGACACCGATCACCGTCGTCGGCACCATCGTCACCGCACCTGATCGCCGGCGGGTCGGCGACCAGGAGCTGTTCAAGTTCCGCGTGGCCAGCAATTCCCGGCGTCGTACCGCCGACGGCACCTGGGAACCGGGCAACTCGCTGTACGCGACCGTGAACTGCTGGGGCCGCCTGGTCACCGGCGTCGGGGCGGGCCTCGGGAAGGGAGATCCCGTCATCGTTGTTGGTTACCTGTACACCAACGAATACGAGGACCGCGACGGTAACCGTCGGTCGTCCCTGGAGATCCGGGCCACCTCGGTCGGCCCGGATTTGGCGCGCTGCATCGTCCGCATCGAGAACCGCCGCCACCCCGAGCCCGCGGCCCCTGCCGCTGGGGTGGAGCGGCAGGACGGGCCCGTCGAGGGCGAAGCCATCGCCTATGGGGACGCAGCCGAGGTCGACACCGCCGAACCGGAGTCACTGAAGCTGACCGCCTAGGAGTCTGCTGAATTAATCCGGCGTGGTGGCGGGGTTTGTGGCTGGGTTCTCGAGATGATTAATGGATGCAGGGGCATTCTGAGGATCAGCGTGAGCTGTTGGATGCGGAGTCGGTTGCCGGGCATCTGCTGAAGTCCGACAGCATGTTTGTATTCCTGGCCGAACACCGCCACGAGTTGTTTCCCGAGGCGATGTTCGCTGATCTTTTCCCGTCGCGGCGGGGGCGTCCGAGCGTGCCGGCCGAGGTGATGGCCTCGGTGATCACCTTGCAGGCCCTGCACGGGCTCTCTGATAGCGAGACCGTGGACGCGGTCACCTTCGATCTGCGCTGGAAAGCCGCGTGCGGGTTGGCGGTGACCGCGCCGGCGTTTCACTCGACCACGCTGACCTATTGGCGGCGCCGGCTGGCGGCCTCGCAGGCGCCGGACCGGATCTTTGAGGCGGTCAAGGCCGTCGTGGCGCAGACCGGTGTGTTGGCCAAAAAGACGCGGCGAGCGTTGGACTCCACCGTGCTCGATGATGCGGTGTCCACCCAGGACACCGTAACCCAGCTGATCGCTGCGATCCGCCGGGTCGGGCGCGAAGTCCCAGGGGCCGGCGAGGTGATCACCACTTACTGCACCGCCCACGATTACAGCGATCCGGGTAAACCGGCGATCGCCTGGAACGACAGAACCGCCCGCGACCAGCTTGTCGACGCCTTGGTCGGCGATGCGCACCGGCTGCTGGGGCATCTGCCCGACCAGGAACTGGGCCCGCGCGCCGCTGAGGCGGTGTCGTTGTTGGCGCTGGTCGCCGGCCAGGACGTCGAACCGGTCGAGGGTTCTGATGGCACCGACGGGCAGTGGCGCATCGCGCAGAAGGTGGCCGGTGATCGGGTGATCTCTACCGTGGATCCCGAAGCCCGCCATGCCCATAAGACGGTGCATCGCCGCCAGGACGGATACAAGGCCCACATCGCGGTCGAACCTGATACCGGGATCATCACCGACTGCGCGCTGACCAAGGCAAGCGGACAAGACAATCACGAAGCCGTCATCGGACTGGCGCTGCTGGCACACGAGACGACGGCGGTGCGGGTGCTCGGCGATTCGGCCTACGGCACCGGTCAGGCACGGGCGACGCTGGCCGAGCTCAAGCATGTCGCCGTGATCAAACCGCTCCCGCTGAGAACCCCGGTCCCGGGTGGGTTCACCAGCGATGACTTCACCATCGATTTCGCGGCCCGTACCGTGACGTGTCCGGCCGAGCACACCATCCCCATCGGGCCTAGCGGTGGAGCCGCATTCGAAAAGCATTGCCGGTCATGCGCTTTGAGGCACCTGTGCACCACCGCAGTGCGTGGGCGAAAGCTCACCATCAGCGAACACGAACCGCACCTACGTGCCGCCCGGGCCATCGCGCGCACACCCGAATGGCAGGCCGAGTACCGCCAACACCGCCCCATGGTGGAACGCTCGATCGCCTGGTTGACCCGCGGCAACCGCAAAGTCCGCTACCGCGGCGTCAGCAAGAACAACCACTGGCTGCACCACCGCGCCGCCGCATTGAACCTGCGCCGCCTGATCAGCATGGGCCTGACCCACACCGGCACCACCTGGGCCATCGCCTAAGCCCAGACATCCCGGCGGCCTTGCGGCGCGAACATCGGATTGCCACGCCCCAAACGGCGGGGCAATCCCGAATCTGTCGGCCTGCCTGTGACTTCACACACGCGCCGACGAGCGCTTGAGACGCCCCGCCCCATCAACCCACTAATTCAGCAGACTCCTAGCGGCCAACGCCGCCGCTGCGGCCACGCCTAGGATGGGGCCCGACTATCGCGCAGTCCGAGATGATCCCGCCCAGCGAGTACCGGGATCGAGAAAGGCACATCGAAGGCAATGGCCGAATTCATCTACACGATGCGGAAGGTCCGCAAGGCGCACGGCGACAAGGTCATCCTTGACGACGTCACGCTGAACTTCCTTCCGGGCGCGAAGATCGGCGTCGTCGGACCCAACGGGGCCGGTAAGTCGAGCGTCTTGCGGATCATGGCCGGCTTGGACCAGCCCAACAACGGCGATGCGTACCTGGCTCCCGGCGCGAGCGTCGGCATCCTGATGCAGGAGCCCAAGCTCGACGAGACCAAGACCGTCCGCGAGAACGTCGAGGACGGCGTGGCCATCAAGGCCAAGCTCAACCGGTACAACGAGGTGGCCGAACTGATGGCCACCGACTACACCGACGAGCTGATGGACGAGATGGGCAAGCTTCAGGAGGAGCTCGACGCCGCCGACGCCTGGGACATCGACAGCCAGCTCGAGCAGGCGATGGACGCGCTGCGTTGCCCGCCGCCCGACGAGCCGGTCACCCACCTTTCCGGTGGTGAACGGCGCCGCGTGGCGCTGTGCAAGCTGCTGCTGTCCAAGCCCGACCTGCTGCTGCTTGACGAGCCCACCAACCACCTGGACGCGGAGAGCGTGCTGTGGCTGGAGCAGCACCTGGCCAGCTACAAGGGCGCCATCCTGGCCGTCACCCACGACCGGTACTTCCTCGACAACGTCGCCGAGTGGATCCTCGAACTCGACCGGGGCCGGGCCTACCCGTACGAGGGCAACTATTCGACCTACCTGGAGAAGAAGGCAGAGCGGCTGGAGGTCCAGGGCAAGAAGGACCAGAAGCTGCAGAAGCGGCTCAAGGACGAGCTGGCCTGGGTCCGTTCGGGCGCCAAGGCCCGGCAGGCCAAGAACAAGGCCCGTCTGCAGCGGTATGAGGAGATGGCCGCGGAGGCCGAGAAGACGCGCAAGCTCGACTTCGAGGAGATCCAGATCCCGACGCCGCCCCGGCTGGGCAACGTCGTGGTCGAGGTCGACCACCTCGACAAGGGTTTCAGCGGTCGCCCGCTGATCAAGGACCTGTCGTTCACGCTGCCGCGCAACGGCATCGTCGGTGTGATCGGCCCCAACGGTGTCGGCAAGACCACGTTGTTCAAGACAATCGTCGGTCTCGAACAACCCGACAGCGGCACCGTGAAGGTCGGTGACACCGTGAAGCTGAGCTACGTCGACCAGAGCCGCGCGGGCATCGACCCGAACAAGACCGTCTGGCAGGTCGTCTCCGACGGGCTGGATTACATCGAGGTCGGTCAGAACGAGATCCCGTCGCGGGCCTACGTATCGGCGTTCGGGTTCAAGGGTCCAGATCAGCAGAAGCCGGCCGGGGTGCTCTCCGGAGGTGAGCGCAACCGGCTGAACCTGGCGCTGACCCTCAAAGAGGGCGGCAACCTGATTCTGCTCGACGAGCCCACCAACGATCTCGATGTGGAGACGTTGAGTTCGCTGGAGAACGCGCTGGAGAACTTCCCGGGCTGCGCGGTGGTGATCTCCCACGACCGCTGGTTCCTGGATCGCACCTGCACGCACATTCTCGCGTGGGAAGGTGACGACGACGACAACGAGGCCAAGTGGTTCTGGTTCGAGGGCAACTTCGGCGCCTACGAGGAGAACAAGATCGAACGGCTGGGCGCCGAGGCGGCCCGTCCTCATCGGGTCACCCACAGGAAGCTGACTCGGGGATAGTCTCGTCGTGCGGACCAGGTAACCGGGTGCGGACGCGAGGAGCAACACCAACCGAGCCCACGGCACCCGGTTACAGCCAACGGCGGCCGGTGCGCGTGCGAGTCAGGAGCGGCGAATGTCGTTGAATCCAGGTGCAATCAACAGTTCGGCTGGCCAGGGCGACCCGGTGGTCCCGGCTGAGGTCATCGATCGGTTGCTCCCTTGCTACCTGGCGACCTACCGCGGCCCGCACGGCGGTGCCCCCGGTGCCGAAGGGGCCGTCACGGGTCCGCTACGGCGTCCGGGTGCCGACACGCTCGCCGGTCCGGCGCTGGTCGCGGCGCAATACCGGCTCGGTGCCCACCGGTCGCCCGGCGCCACCCGCGTCGCCGTCCACGCCGCGGACGCCGAGGGCGGGTTCGGGCCCGCGCTGCAGGTGGTCACCGACAACGCGACCATGCTGATGGACTCGATCACGGTGCTGCTGCACCGCATCGGGGTCGCCTACACCGCGATCATGAACCCGGTGTTCCGGGTCCGCCGGGGCAGCGGTGGCGAATTGCTGGACATCGTGCCGTCATCGGAAGCGACGTTCGGCGACGGAGTCGACGAGACGTGGGTCCACGTGCAGCTCGCCGGCTCGGTCGACCGGCGGGCGCTGGCCGAGGCCGAGGAACTGCTGCCCGGCGTGCTCGCCGACGCCAGGCAGGTCGCGCGTGATTCCTCCGACATGGTCGCGGCGCTGCGCGTGCTCGCCGCCGAACTCGATGGTGACTCCGGACGGCGGTTCCCGAGCCCCGACCGCAAGGACGTGGCGGCGTTGTTGCGCTGGCTGGCCGACGGGCATTTCGTGCTGCTGGGCTACCAACGCTGCCCGGTCAGGGACGGGGAGGCCACCGTCGACGCCTCCAGCCGACTCGGGGTGCTGCGGCTGCGCCAGGACGTGTTGCCGCCGCTGACCAACAAGGACGAACTGCTGACGCTGGCGCAGGCCACGATCCCGAGCTTCCTGCGCCACGGCGCGTATCCGCAGCTCGTGGTGGTGCGCGAGCAGTCCGCCGACAATGGTGCCGACGACACCGCGGCCATCGAGCACCGGTTCATCGGTATGTTCACGGTGGCGGCGGCGAACGCGAACGTGCTGGAGATCCCGCTGGTGTCCCGGCGGGTCAACGACGCGCTGGCGATGGCCCATCGTGACCCCGGTAATCCTGGACAGCTTCTGCTCGACATCATCCAGACCATCCCGCGTGCGGAACTGTTCGCCCTCACCGCCCGAGGTCTGCTCGACATGGCGATGGCGGTGGTGGATCTGGGATCGAGGCGTCGCACGCTGCTGTTCCTGCGCGTGGACCCGCTCGCCCACTTCGTGTCGTGTCTGGTGTACCTGCCGCGCGATCGGTACACCACCGCCGTGCGGCTGGACATGCAGGACATCCTGGTGCGCGAGCTCGGGGGCGTCAGCATCGACTACGCCGCCAGGGTCAGCGAGTCACCCTGGGCTGTCGTGCATTTCACCGTGCGGCTACCCGAGGGCACCCGACAGCAGGACGTCGACGTCTCCGAGGCCAACGAGTCGCGGATCCAGGACCTGCTCACCGAGGCGGCCCGCACGTGGGGCGACCGGCTGATGGGGGCCGTCGCCGCAGGTTCCGAGGTCGATCACGCGACTGCGGAGCACTACGCGTCGGCGTTCTCCGAGGTGTACAAGCAAGCGGTCGAGCCCACCCACGCGCTCGCCGACATCGCGATCATTGAAGAGCTGCAGGATGATTCGGTCAAGTTGGTACTGACCGACGGCGACGACAGCACCGAACCCGGGGTGTCCCACCTGAACTGGTATCTCGGCGGGCGGTCGGCCTCGCTGAGCCGTCTGCTGCCGATGCTGCAGTCGATGGGTGTGGTCGTGCTCGAAGAGCGGCCGTTCACGGTGACCCGGCCCGACGGTCTGCCGGTCTGGATCTACCAGTTCAAGGTGAGGCCGCACCGTGGTGTCCCCGAAGCCCCGTCGGGGGAGCAGCGCGAGGCCTACGCGCAGCGGTTCGCCGACGCCGTCACCGCCATCTGGCACGGCCATGCCGAGATCGACCGGTTCAACGAGCTGGTGCTGCGCGCGGGGCTCACCTGGCGGCAGGTGTCGGTGCTGCGCGCGTACGCCAAATACCTCAAACAGGCCGGGTTCGCCTACAGCCAGGGCCATGTCGAGTCGGTGCTCAACGACAACGCAGGCACCGCCCGTTCGCTCATCGAGCTCTTCGAGGCGCTGTTCCGCCCCGTCGAGCAGAACTCGGGCGGGGCCAACCGCGACGCGCAGGCCGCCGCCGCGGCCGTCGCCGCCGACATCGACGCCCTGGTCAGCCTCGACACCGACCGCGTGCTGCGGGCGTTCGCGTCGATGATCCAGGCCACCCTGCGCACGAACTACTTCATCACGCGTGCGGAGTCGGCGCGCGCGCAGAACGTGTTGTCGTTCAAGGTGAATCCCGAACTCATCGACGAATTACCCTTGCCCCGGCCGAAATTCGAGATCTTCGTGTACTCACCCCGGGTCGAGGGTGTGCACCTGCGGTTCGGGTACGTCGCCCGCGGCGGGCTACGCTGGTCGGACCGCCGCGAGGACTTCCGCACCGAGATCCTCGGTCTGGTGAAGGCCCAGGCGGTGAAGAACGCCGTCATCGTGCCGGTCGGCGCCAAGGGCGGTTTCGTCGTCAAACACCCGCCGGCGCCCACCGGTGAGGCCGCTGCCGACCGCGAGGCCACCCGGGACGAGGGAGTGGCCTGCTACCGGCTGTTCATCGCCGGCCTGCTGGACATCACCGACAACGTCGACAAAATCAGCGGTGACATCGTCGCGCCCTCCGATGTCGTCCGCCGTGACGGTGACGACGCGTACCTCGTCGTCGCGGCCGACAAGGGCACCGCCACGTTCTCCGACATCGCCAACGACGTCGCGAAATCCTACGGCTTCTGGCTGGGGGACGCCTTCGCCTCGGGTGGTTCGGTCGGCTACGACCACAAGGCGATGGGCATCACCGCCAGGGGAGCCTGGGAATCGGTCAAGCGCCACTTCCGTGAGATGGGCGTGGACACCCAGTCCGAGGACTTCACCGTCGTCGGCGTCGGCGACATGAGTGGCGACGTGTTCGGTAACGGGATGTTGCTGTCCAAGCACATCCGGCTGCTGGCCGCGTTCGACCACCGGCACATCTTCATCGATCCGGACCCCGACGCCGCGTCGTCGTGGGAGGAGCGCAAGCGCCTGTTCGACCTGCCGCGGTCCAGCTGGGACGACTACGACAAGTCGCTGATCAGCGAGGGTGGCGGCGTGTACAGCCGGCAGCAGAAGTCGATCACGATCAGCCCGCAGGCGCGGGCCGCGCTCGGACTCGGCGACGACGCCACTGAGCTCACTCCGCCGGCGCTGATGAAGGCGATCCTCAAGGCGCCGGCAGATCTGCTGTGGAACGGCGGTATCGGCACCTACATCAAGGCCGAGACCGAAGCCGACGCCGACGTCGGCGACCGTGCCAACGATGCGGTGCGCGTCAACGGCAATCAGGTGCGCGCCAAGGTGATCGGTGAAGGGGGCAACCTCGGCGTGACCCCGCTGGGTCGCACGGAGTTCGACCTGTGTGGCGGGCGCATCAACACCGACGCGCTGGACAACTCCGCGGGCGTGGACTGTTCTGACCACGAGGTCAACATCAAGATCCTGATCGACTCGCTGGTCACCGCGGGGAAGGTCGCCGCGCAGGACCGCACCGACCTGCTGCTGTCGATGACCGACGAGGTGGGCCGACTCGTGTTGGCCGACAACGAGAGTCAGAACGACCTACTCGGCACCAGCAGAGCCAACGCGGCCAGCCTGCTGAACGTGCACGCCCGGATGATCAAGGACCTCGCCGCCGAACGGGGGCTGAACCGGGAGCTGGAGGCGCTGCCGTCGGAGAAGGAGATCCGGCGACGCACCGACGCCGGAATGGGATTGACCTCGCCGGAACTGGCGACGCTGATGGCCCACGTGAAATTGGCGCTGAAGGCCGACCTGCTCGACGGGGATTTGCCCGACCAGGAGGTGTTCGCCTCCCGGTTGCCGTCCTATTTCCCGGTCACGCTGCGCGACCAGTTCGGCCCCGAGATCCGGACCCACCAGCTGCGCCGCGAGATCGTCACCGCCATGCTGGTCAACGACGTCGTCGACACGGCGGGCATCTCGTATGCCTACCGCGTCACCGAGGACGTCGGGGTGGCGCCCGTCGATGCGATCCGCAGCTTCGTCGCCGTCGACGCCATCTTCGGGGTCGGCCGGGTGTGGCGCCAGATCCGGGAGGCCGGTCTCAACGGCGCGTCGGTGGCGGTCACCGACAGGATGACGCTCGACCTGCGCCGGCTCATCGACCGCGCCGCGCGGTGGCTGCTGAACTACCGGCCGCAGCCGCTGGCCGTCGGCGCCGAGATCAACCGGTTCGCCGAGAAGGTCAGGGCTCTGACACCGTGGATGCCGGAGTGGCTGCGCGGGGATGACAAGGCGATCGTCGCCAAGGAGGCCGCTGAGTTCAGCTCACAGGGCGTCCCCGATGACGTCGCCTACATGGTGGCCTCGGGGCTGTACCAGTTCAGCCTGCTCGACGTGATCGACATCGCCGACATCGTCGACCGCGACGCGGCCGAGGTCGCCGACACCTATTTCGCGCTGATGGACCACCTCGGCACCGACGGGCTGCTGACCGCGGTGTCACGACTATCCCGCAACGACCGGTGGCATTCGTTGGCGCGGTTGGCGATTCGCGACGACATCTACGGTTCGCTTCGGGCGCTGTGCTTCGATGTGCTGGCTGTGGGTGAGCCCGACGAGAGCGGCCCCGAGAAGATCGCCGAATGGGAGATGACCAACAGCTCGCGCATCAGCCGGGCCAGGCGCACTCTGGCCGAACTGTACGAGAGCGGTGAGCACGACCTGGCCACATTGTCGGTCGCGGCGCGACAGATTCGAAGCATGACAAGGACGAGCGGAACAGGATCGAGTGGGTGACGGATCGACACGGCTTCACGGCGCCGGTGCACGTGCGGTGGTCGGACATCGACATGTACCAGCACATCAACCACGCCACCATGGTCACCATCCTTGAGGAAGCCAGAATCCCTTTCCTGCGTGAGCCTTTCGGCGACGAGATCACCACGATCGGGCTGCTGATCGCCGAGGTGAACATCTCCTACAAGGCGCAGCTGCGGCTGATCGACTCACCACTTCAGGTCACGATGTTCGCCAAACGGGTACGGGCGGTCGACTTCACGATCGGCTACGAGGTGCGCTCGGTAGGGGCGTCGCCCGAGTCACGTCCGGCGGTGGTCGCCGACACCCAGCTCGCGGCGGTGCACATCGAAGAGCAGCGGCTGCAACGGCTTTCCGAGGCGCAGCGCAAGTATCTGCGCGGCTGGATGCGATGACCGTCGCCGAGCGGGGACTGTGGCTGGCGCAGGCCGCGCAGCGGGAGGACCTGGCGCGGTTCGCCGAACGGGTGCTGCGGCTCGACGAGGCCGCCGTGATCCGGCTGCGCCGCCGCGACGCCGACGCCGTGGTCGCCTGGGCGCCGACCGGCTTCGATGTGCTCGCCGGCCGGGTCGTGGCGGGCCGGACCGCACCAGCCGACCTGTGCGCCAGCGCCGACGCGCTGCGGCGCGGCCTGGCCGCGGCCGCGGCCGACGGGTACGTCGACCCCGGTTTCGCGATGGACTCCGCCTGGCGCGGCGCGCTGCCGCCCGACACCGGCTTTGTCCATCTCGACGACGTACCCGCCCACGTCATGCTCGACCTGGCGCAGCGGGGGACCACTCTGGCCAAGGAGCACTCGGGTGCGCACGGCCCGCCGCCGTCGCTGCTCGATCAGGAGGTCCTGGCGGTGTCGTCAACCCTGGGCAGTGCGGGGGTACCGATGCGTTGTGTGTTCGCACTGACGGCGATGGGATTCCTGCCGCAGGCCCCGGCGCGCGACCGGTTCGCCCCGGAGTCGGTCGGTGCCGATGAGGTGGTGCGGGTGCGGGCGACGGCGGCGTGGCTGCGCATCGATGCCCGGTTCGGCAGCGTGTACCGCCGCCGCGGCGACCCGGCGGTGGTGTTGAGCTGAGCCGGGCAGCCGGAACCCGCCAGGACGGCCGGATTCCTCAGAACGGCGAGTTGACCATCGAATCGGCGGCCATCTCCAGGTAACCGATCAGTTCCCGCCGGTGCGCGTCGTCGAGGGTGGCGGCGTCGATCTCGGCCACCGCGGTGTGCATGCAGCGCAACCAGGCGTCGCGTTCCAGATACCCGATCCGAAACGGTGCGTGGCGCATTCGCAACCGCGGGTGACCGCGCTGATCGGAGTAGGTGCGCGGCCCGCCCCAGTACTGCTCGAGGAACATGCGCAGGCGCTCCTCGGCGCCGTCGAGGTCGTCCTCGGGATATAACGGCCGCAGGATCTCGTCCTCGCGGACGAGTTGGTAGAACCGCGACACCAGGGTGCGGAACGTGTCGTGCCCGCCCACCGCGTCATAGAACGACTGCTGCTTGCTCTGCGCGTCCATCTCCTCCATTGTGGGCCATCGCCGAGATCCGGCCGCGTCAGCACGGGTGGCGGCCGTCCGGTCACGCGATGTTCATCGACTGACCAGCGAACACCTGCAGAATTGCCGTGCGATCGGGCGGGATCCGTGGTGGACTGTCCGACGGAGGACGTATGGCGCAGCGTAAGAACGGACGCGGCCACCGGCATCACCGGGCCGCGGCGGGCTCATCCGGGTCGACATCGGTCGCTGCCTCGCGCGCCCTGCACAGCGTCGCCCCCGCCGCCGACATCTCCCACCACGCGCCCCATGACGCGTCGCTGTGGGGTCGCCGGCGGGTGCTGCTGCTGAACTCGACCTACGAGCCTCTCACCGCCCTACCGCTGCGCCGGGCGGTGGTCATGTTGATGTGCGACAAGGCCGACGTCGTCCACGACGATCCGGTGGGCCCGGTCATCCACTCGGCGACGCGCTCGATCGTCATCCCGACGGTGATCCGGCTGCGCACCTACGTGCGGGTGCCCTACCGGGCTCGCATCCCGATGACCCGGGCGGCGCTGATGCACCGCGATCGCTTCCGCTGCGCGTACTGCGGCGCGAAGGCCGACACCGTCGACCATGTGATTCCGCGCAGCCGCGGCGGCGCACATTCCTGGGAGAACTGCGTGGCGGCATGCTCAGCGTGCAACCACCGCAAAGCCGACCGCCTGCTCAGCGAGCTGGGCTGGGCGCTGCACACCACGCCGCTGCCGCCCAAGGGACAGCACTGGCGGCTGCTGTCCAGCGTCAAGGAACTCCACCCGGCCTGGGTCAGATACCTGGGTGAGGGAGCGGCCTGAACGGGCCGTGGGATACGGTTTGCGCGTGAACTCAACAGCTCTTGCGCATGCAAGCTTCGTAGTGGTCCCGCTGGCGCTGGCCGGGCTTCTGTCGCTGTTCATCTTCACCAAGAAGGGCCCGCATGCCGCGACGTTCGACATGTCCGAGAAGTGGACACACGAGCCCATCTTGTGGGCGGCCGAGGAACCGGCGGACCACGGCCACGGCCACGGTTCGCACCTGACGATCGGAGGTGGCGCAAGTGGCAAGTGGTGAAGTGACCAGGGCGGGCGCGCTCGAGGTAGCTGAACTGCCGTACGGGTCGGCCATCACCGCCAGTGGACGGATCTCGGCGGTCACCGAGCCCGGCGCCCTGTCGGTGCAGTACCCGTTCCCGACCAAGGACCTGGTGGTCCTCGACAACGCGCTGAAGTTCGGGTCGCGTGCGGCCAAGGCGCGGTTCGCCGTGTACATCGGCGACCTGGGCGCCGACACAGCGGCCACCGCCCGCGAGATCCTCGCCCGGGTGCCCACCCCGAACAACGCCGTGCTGCTCGCGGTCTCCCCGGATCAGCGGGCCATCGAGGTCGTCTACGGCTCGGAGGTCAGGGGCCGCGGCATCGAGGAGGCCGCTCCACTCGGGGTGTCCGCAGCCGCCGCATCGTTCAAAGAGGGCAACCTGATCGATGGCCTGATCAGCGCTGTCCGCGTGCTCTCGGCCGGGGTCTCGCCCCGCTGACGTTTCGCGAAACCGCCCTTACGGTAGGTGCCGGGGCTCGGTAGCTACCGTGAGGGCGGTTTCGTGATGAGCCGACAGAAGCTCGGAACGGATCCGCACGTAGCGTTCGAGGAACAGTCGTTCGTCGAGCCGTTTGCGCCGCAGCCAGCCGGTCACCTCGTCGTTGCATTTGCTGGCGTTGCACGCCGCGCAGGCCGGCACCACGTTGTCCAGGGTGTAGCGGCCCCCGCGCGAGATGGCCATGACGCAGTCGCGCTGCATCGTGCCCGTGGTCTTGCCGCAGTAGGCGCAGCCGTCCCACGCCGCCTTGATCGCGTCCCACTGCGCGTCGGTGAGGTCGTTGACGACGGCGGCGACTCGGCGCTTGCGACGGCGCGCTGCGCGCGCCCGCCGACTGTTGTTCACCACCACCCCACGAGCATGAGGCGCGAGCGTGCGCGAACTCGGCTGCGCCATCGGCGTGTCGGCCGCAGACTCGCACGCTCGCGCCAGAACCAGCGTGTCGAGGCAGTCAGCTCACGTCGAACCGGCGGGCCTTCAGTGAACGTTCGACGCCGGCGCGGCCTTCCAGCACGAGCCGGCGCAGCGCCGGCGGCACCTCAGGATCCGACAGGAACCGGTCGGCGGCGTCCAGCGCGTCCTGGCTGATCTCCCACGACGGGTACAGCCCGACCACCACGGTCTGCGCCACCTCACTGGATCGGCGTTGCCAGACTCCGGAGATCGCCCCGAAGTACCGGTCCCGGAACGGCGCCAGCACCTCGCCCTGGCCGGGCTGGACGAAACCGCCGATGATCGCGCGCGCGGTGATGTTGGCCAGCGTGTCGTCCTCGACGACCTGTTCCCACGCCGCGTCCTTGACCGCCGCTTGGGGCCGCGCCGCCGACGCCGCCGCGGCCTGGCGGCGTCCGGCCGCCGTGGGGTCGTTGGCGGCTTCGGCGTCGATGAACGGCGTCTGCGGACCGTCGGCGTCGATCACGCCGGCACGCGCCAGCGCGGTCACCACGCGCCACCGCAGATCGGTGTCGAGCACCAGGCCGGCCAGATTGACCGCGGCGGGCTCGTTGTCGAGCAGGGTGGACAGCACCGCGACGTGGTTCGGGGACAGCACCGACGTGCACAGCGCGTTGACGAACGCGAGCTGATGGTCCGACCCCGGTGCGGATTCGCGGGCGAGGTCCAGCAGCGCATCCCCGAACGCCGGCCAGCCGTTCTCGGCCGCCCAGGCCGGGTCGGCGTAGGAACCCAGCGCCGTCTGCGCCTGCAGCAGCAGGCGCTGCGCGACGCCGACCTCGGACTCGGCGTGCAGTCCGCTGATCACCAGCGCGACGAAGTCGCGGGCCCGCAGTTCGGCGTCACGGGTCATCTCCCACGCCGCCGACCAGGCCAGGGTGCGGGGGAGCGGATCGGCGATGTCGGCGATGCGGGTCAGCACCGTCTGCAGCGATTCGGGGTCTAGCCGCGCTGAGCAGTAGGTCAGGTCGTCGTCGTTGACCAGGATCAGCTTGCCCCGCGAAACACCCTGCAGTGCAGGCACTTCGGTGGTCGCGTCCTCGACGTCGAGCTCCTCGCGGTGCACCCGGACCAGCTTGCCGAAGGCGTCGTCGTCGTAGATGCCGACCGCGAGCCGGTGCACGCGGGTCTCCCCGGCACCCGGTTTGGCGCCGCCCTGAGCGATCGCGAACCGGGTGAACGTGCCGTCGGCGTCGACGTCGAACTCCGGGCGAAGCGTGTTGAGCCCGGTGGTCTTGAGCCACTGCCTGCCCCAGCCCGACAGGTCGCGTCCCGACGACTTCTCCAACGCGCCGAGCAGGTCGCCGAACGTCGCGTTGCCGAACGCGTGGTCGCGGAAGTAGTCGCGCAACCCGGCCAGGAACGCGTCGAGCCCGACATAGGCGACGAGCTGCTTGAGCACGCTGGCGCCCTTGGCGTAGGTGATGCCGTCGAAGTTGACCTCCACGGCGTGCAGGTCCGGGATGTCGGCGGCCACCGGATGGGTCGAGGGCAGCTGGTCCTGTCGGTAGGCCCAGGACTTCTCGACGTTGGCGAACGTCGTCCAGGCTTGCGTGTACTCGGTGGCCTCGGCCTGGCAGAGCACCGACGCGAACGTCGCGAAGGACTCATTGAGCCACAGGTCGTCCCACCACCGCATGGTGACCAGGTCGCCGAACCACATGTGGGCCATCTCGTGCAGCACGGTCTCTGCTCTGCGCTCGTAGGACGCGCGGGTGACCTTGCTGCGGAATACGTAGTCCTCCAGGAAGGTCACGGCCCCGGCGTTCTCCATCGCGCCGGCGTTGAACTCCGGGACGAACAGCTGGTCGTACTTGCCGAACGCGTACGGGACGCCGAAGTTCTTGTGGTAGAAGCCGAATCCCTGCTTGGTCTCGGTGAACAGCCGCTCGGCGTCCATGTAATCGGCCAGCGACCTGCGGCAGAAGATGCCCAACGGGATGTCCCCGTGGTCGTCGGAATATTGGTCGTCCCAGCGGGCGTAGGGTCCGGCGATGAGCGCCACCAGGTAGGTGCTCATCCGGGGCGTGGCCCTGAACGTGTGCCGTTTGGCGCCGGAGTCGAGGTCCTCGACGGCCGCGGTGGCACCGTTGGAGATCACTTCCCAGTGCGCGGGCGCGACGACGGTGACGTCGAAAGCGGCCTTCAGATCGGGCTGATCGAAACACGCGAACATCCGCTTGGCATCGGCGGTTTCGAACTGTGAATACAGGTACACCTCGTCGTCGACCGGGTCCACGAAACGGTGCAATCCCTCCCCGGTGTTCGAGTAGCTGCAGTCCGCATCGACGGTGAGCACGTTGTGCTTGGCGAGTCCCGTCAGTGGTATCCCGGTGGACTCGTCATATCCGGAAACGTCGATATCGGAGCCGTTGAGCGTGGCGCTGCGCACTGTCGCGGCGGCAAGGTCGATGAAGGTGTCGGCGCCGGGGAGGGCCTCGAACTCGACTGTCGTCACCGACCGGAAGGTGCGCTCTCCGGGCTTGTCCGCACCGTCGGTCAGATCGAGGTCGATGCGATAGCTGTCGACGGTCACCAATGCGGCGCGCTCGGCGGCCTGGTCGCGAGTCAGATTAGGAAGTGCCACGCTCGACAACACTAGCCTCATCCGGGGAAGACGGGACGCGCGTCGCGGGTTGTGCTCAATGGACGTCCGTCACAGCTGTATGCAGAAGAGAGGACCGCACATGTCAGAGAAGTCTCGTGCCGATTTCTGGTTCGACCCGCTGTGCCCGTGGGCCTGGATCACATCCCGCTGGGTGCTGGAGGTCGAGAAGGTGCGCGACATCGACATCAACTTCCATGTGATGAGCCTGGCCGTGCTCAACGAGGGCAAGGAGGTGCCCGAGGAGTACCGCGAGGCGATGCAGAAGGCCTGGGGGCCCGTGCGGGTCGCGATCGCCGCGGAGCAGGCCAAGGGCCCAGAGATCCTCAGCCCGCTGTACACCGCGATGGGCACCCGTATCCACAATCTGGGCTACCGGGATTCCGACCCGGACTTCGCCCGGGTCATCGCGGAATCGCTTGACGAAGTCGGACTGCCCGCCGAACTCGCCGAGGCCGCCACGTCGACGTTCTACGACCAGGCGCTGCGCGAGAGCCACCACGCCGGCATGGACGCGGTGGGACCGGACGTCGGCACCCCGACCATCCACGTCAACGGCGTCGCGTTCTTCGGTCCGGTGCTCTCGCGCATCCCGCGCGGCGAAGAAGCCGGCAAGCTGTGGGATGCGTCGGTGATCTTCGCCGCCTATCCGCACTTCTGGGAACTCAAGCGCACCCGGACTGAGAGGCCTGAGTTCGACTGACCCTGCCGCTTTGTTTCGGCTCTGTTGCGTCCGGTTGCGGACCGGCGCCGGCGGGGTGACCGTATAGCGGTGTTTGCGGCTGAACCGACCACCCCGAGCCGCATACTTGGTGCCGTGCCGAACCAGGATCAGCGCCCACACGGTGTGCTCACCGCCCAGCAGATGCTCGACGTCGCCGTAGCCGAAGCGCGAAAAGGCTTGGCCGAAGGCGGTATACCGATCGGCGCCGCGCTGTTCTCGGTGGACGGAACCCTGCTGGGCGCCGGTCACAACCGGCGGGTGCAATCAGACGACCCGTCCATCCACGCCGAGACCGACGCGTTCCGCAATGCGGGCCGGCAGCGCGGGTACCGCTGGACGATCATGGTGACCACACTGTCGCCGTGCTGGTACTGCAGCGGTTTGGTGCGCCAGTTCAACATCGGCGCCGTCGTGATCGGGGAGAGCCGGACCTTCACCGGCGGGCACGACTGGCTCGCCTTGAACGGCGTGGACGTCACGATCGTCGACGACCAACGCTGCGTGACCATGATGCGGGACTTCGTCGCGGCCAACCCGGATCTGTGGGCCGAGGACATCGGCGAATGAGCACGCGAGGAGCGGAACAGCAGATGAGTGTCATTGCCACACTGGATCTCTCGTGCTGGCGGGCCGGCGGGCCGGCTGCCGATGACGTCGCCGCCGAGCTCGACGCGAGCCTTCAGCGGGCGGGCTTCATTCTGGTACGCGGTCACGGCGTCGACCCGTCGCTGGCGCGGGACGTGCGTGTCGCGGCCCGCGAGTTCTTCGCGCTGTCGCCCGAGGCGAAAGCGCGGTACTCGGTGCCGGTCGGCGGCCGCGGCTGGATCGGGCCGGGCGCGGAGGCCAACGGCTACGCGGAAGGAACCGAGACGCCGCCGGATCTGAAGGAGAGCTTCAGTGTCGGCGCGGACACCGCGACCGGTGACGAGGAGGTCGACCGGGTCTGGTTCGCGCCGAACGTCTGGCCCGTCGAGGTGCCGGCGCTGCATGGGTTGGTCGCCGAGTACACCGCGCAGATGCGGCGCGTGGCTGATGAGCTGCTGGCGCTGTGCGCCCACGCGCTGAAGATGACGGTCAATCCGTTCGCCGAGCTGGCCAGCACGCCGACCTGGACGATGAACATCAACCATTACCCGCCGGCGAGCGTGGTCGGCGACCCCGAACCCGGTCAGTTCCGCATCGGGCCGCACACCGACTTCGGCACCGTGACGATTCTCGATCGTGAGCCCGGCGCCGGCGGTCTGCAGGTGTACTCCGACGAGGCCGGATGGGAGGACGCTCCCTACGATCCCGACGCGCTGACGGTGAACATCGGTGACCTGCTGGAGTATTGGAGCGGCCGGCGCTGGCTCTCCGGCCGGCACCGGGTACTGCCGCCGCAGCCGCACGCCCCCGAAGAGGACCTGGTGTCGTTGATCTACTTCTACGAGGCCAACCACGACGCGCTCGTCGCTCCGCTGGCGCCGCCGGTCGGCCGGGTGTCCGGACTGGAACCGGTGACGGCGGCGGACTTCATCAGGGAACGACTCGACGCCATCACCGTCGGCTGAGCCGACAGTCGGGCTGGAGTCGGCTGAGCCGACAGTCGGGCTGGAGTCGGCTGAGCCGACAGTCGGGCTGGAGCGGCATAACCGGGAGGTAGGGTGTCCGCCATGCGCGTCTACCTCGGGGCCGACCACGCCGGATACGAACTCAAGCAG
Source organism: Mycobacterium sp. SMC-8 (assembly GCF_025263565.1). Classification (NCBI taxonomy): domain Bacteria; kingdom Bacillati; phylum Actinomycetota; class Actinomycetes; order Mycobacteriales; family Mycobacteriaceae; genus Mycobacterium; species Mycobacterium sp. SMC-8. The sequence continues at coordinate 5,948,217 of NZ_CP079865.1, read as the reverse complement.
GCCATCGTCGTGCACCTCAAAGCGGCTGGGCACGAGCCCGTGGACTGCGGCGCGTTCACCTACGACGCCGACGACGACTACCCGGCGTTCTGCATCGCGGCGGCCGAGAAGACGGTGGCCGACCCGGGCAGCCTCGGCATCGTGCTCGGCGGGTCCGGTAACGGTGAGCAGATCGCGGCGAACAAGGTTCCCGGCGCGCGCTGTGCGCTGGCGTGGAGCACCGAGACCGCGGCGCTGGCCCGCGAGCACAACAACGCCCAACTGATCGGCATCGGCGGCCGGATGCACTCGACCGAAGAAGCGCTCGCGATCGTCGACGCGTTCCTGGCCACGGCCTGGTCGGAGGCCCCGCGGCACCAGCGCCGCATCGACATGCTTGCCGAGTACGAGAAGACACACGTCGCACCGCCGGTGCCCGGCGAGTAGCCGATGCCCGAGGGACACACGCTGCACCGCTTGGCCCGGCAGCACCAGCGTCGGTTCGGCCGCGCGCCGGTGATCGTGTCCAGCCCCCAGGGCCGCTTCGCCGACGGCGCCGCCGCGGTCAACGGCCGGGTGTTCAAGAAGGCGAGCGCCTGGGGCAAGCATCTGTTCCACCACTACGAGGGCGGACGCGTCGTGCACGTCCACCTCGGCCTCTACGGCGCCTTCACCGAGTGGCCGGTGCCCGACGACCGGACCCAGCCGTTGCCGGTGGGGCAGGTACGCATGCGGATACTCGGTGCGGAGTGCGGCACCGACCTGCGCGGTCCGACGGTGTGTGAAGTGATCGAGGAACCCGAGGTCGCCGACGTGGTGGCCAGGCTCGGTCCCGACCCACTGCGCCCGGACGCCGACCCCGCCCTGGCGTGGCGTCGAATCAGTAAGTCGCGCAGGCCGATCGGGGCGTTGTTGATGGATCAGGGGGTGATCGCCGGGGTCGGCAACGTCTACCGCAGCGAGCTGCTGTTCCGGCACCGCATCGATCCGTTCCGGCCCGGCACGACCATCACCGCCGACGAATTCGCCGACATGTGGACCGATCTCGTCGCACTGATGAAGGTCGGGGTGCGGCGCGGCAAGATCGTCGTGGTGCGCCCTGCGCACGACCGCGGCGCACCGTCCTACCGGGAGGGCCGCCCGCGCACCTACGTCTACCGACGGGCCGGTGAGCCGTGCCGGGTGTGCGCGACCCCGGTGCGCACCGTCGAGCTCGAAGGCCGCAACCTGTTCTGGTGCCCCACCTGTCAGGCGTAGCGGCGCGCCTCGGCGGGCGATCCCGCGAGTCAGCCAGGAGAATCTGCGCGTGGAACTGATCCTGGTTGTGGTGGGTGCGATCGTAGTGACCGCGATGGCGCACCGGCGCGGACTCGAACCCGCACTCATCATCGTCGTGGTCGGCATCGCGGTGTCGTTCGTACCCGGATTCGAAGCGCCCGAACTGGACTCGCACATCCTGCTGACCGTGGTGCTGCCGCCGCTGCTGTACTCCGCGGCGCTGAACTTCTCGTTCCCGAGCTTCCTGCGCAACATCAAGCCGATTCTCGGTCTGGGCGTCGGACTGGTCGTCGTGACCGCGTTCACGGTTGCGGCCGTCTCCTCCTGGCTGGTGGTGGTCCCGCTGACGTTCGCGACCGCGCTCGTGCTCGGCGCGGTGGTCGCGCCGCCCGACGCCGTCACTGCCGTCGCGGTCGGCCGCAAACTCGGTCTGCCCAAACGGGTGATGACGATCCTGACCGGGGAGAGCCTGATCAACGACGCGGCCGCGCTGGCGTTGTTCTCGGTGGCGGTCGCGCACGTCGCCGGCAGCCACACATTCATCGAGAACCCGCTGCTGCTGTTCGGCTACAGCGCTGTGGTCGGCCCGGCGGTCGGCGCGGCACTGGGATATGTGACGTTGTGGATCCGCCGGCGGCTGGCCAACCCCGCGCTGGAGACCGTGCAGGGTTTGATGGTGCCGTTCGCGGCGTTCATCGTGGCCGAGGAGATGCACGCCTCCGGCGTGCTCGCGGTGGTGGTCGCCGGTTTCATCGTCGGGTCCGGCACCGTGGACGCCGGCTACCAGACCCGGCTGCAGGAGCGGTACGTGTGGAATTCGGTGGACGTGCTGCTCGAGGCGTTCGTGTTCGCCTACATCGGTCTGCATCTGCGGTTCGTGCTCGAAGACCTGCGGGACGCCCACGAGTCGCTGGCGCAGGTCGCGGTCGCCTCGGGGGTGGTGTTGCTCATCGTGCTGGTGATCCGGCCGCTGTCGGTGTTCGCGATGTTCGGCAGGGGAGTCCTGGCACGCCAGGTGGAACGGCGGCTGAGCGTACCGATTCCCGACGGCGCCCGGGGAGCGTTGGGCTCCCGCCGCAAACAGCCGGCCAAGTGGCGGTCGCGGATCGACAATCGGCCGTTGAGCTGGCAGGAGAACGTCGTGGTGTCCTGGACCGGCATGCGCGGGGTGGTGACGCTGGCCGCGGCCGCAGCCATCCCGGCGACGACCGCCGCCGGTGAACCGTTCCCCGAACGCGCCACGATTCAGGCCGTCGCGTTTGTGGTGAGCGTCGGCACGCTGTTGCTGCAAGGCTGGACGCTGCCTCTGCTGATCCGGCGGCTCGACCTGTCGGTCGACGCCGACCAGACCTACACGCATGCCGAAACCGAGAAGGCTGAGCAGGTGGTGCACCGCGCCGCGGATGCGGTGCTCGCCGAGTTCCGTGCCAATCCGCCCGCCGGGCTCGACCCCCGGGTGCTCGCCGAGATCCGCGGCATCGTGGCGCGGCACTCGCAGGACGCCGACGAGATGCCGGACCCGGCAGCCAACACGTTGCGCGCCGAGGTGTTCGCCCAGCTCTACCGCGACGTGCTGGCTGCCCAACGCGCCGCTCTCATCGATGAGCGAGACGCCGGCCACATCGACGAGGAGGCGGTGCGGACCATGCTCGAACGGCTCGACCTGCAGGAGGCCGGGGTGTCGGCGCGGCTGGAGAGCCGGTTCTAGGAGTCTGCTGAATTAATCCGGCGTGGTGGCGGGGTTTGTGGCTGGGTTCTCGAGATGATTAATGGATGCAGGGGCATTCTGAGGATCAGCGTGAGCTGTTGGATGCGGAGTCGGTTGCCGGGCATCTGCTGAAGTCCGACAGCATGTTTGTATTCCTGGCCGAACACCGCCACGAGTTGTTTCCCGAGGCGATGTTCGCTGATCTTTTCCCGTCGCGGCGGGGGCGTCCGAGCGTGCCGGCCGAGGTGATGGCCTCGGTGATCACCTTGCAGGCCCTGCACGGGCTCTCTGATAGCGAGACCGTGGACGCGGTCACCTTCGATCTGCGCTGGAAAGCCGCGTGCGGGTTGGCGGTGACCGCGCCGGCGTTTCACTCGACCACGCTGACCTATTGGCGGCGCCGGCTGGCGGCCTCGCAGGCGCCGGACCGGATCTTTGAGGCGGTCAAGGCCGTCGTGGCGCAGACCGGTGTGTTGGCCAAAAAGACGCGGCGAGCGTTGGACTCCACCGTGCTCGATGATGCGGTGTCCACCCAGGACACCGTAACCCAGCTGATCGCTGCGATCCGCCGGGTCGGGCGCGAAGTCCCAGGGGCCGGCGAGGTGATCACCACTTACTGCACCGCCCACGATTACAGCGATCCGGGTAAACCGGCGATCGCCTGGAACGACAGAACCGCCCGCGACCAGCTTGTCGACGCCTTGGTCGGCGATGCGCACCGGCTGCTGGGGCATCTGCCCGACCAGGAACTGGGCCCGCGCGCCGCTGAGGCGGTGTCGTTGTTGGCGCTGGTCGCCGGCCAGGACGTCGAACCGGTCGAGGGTTCTGATGGCACCGACGGGCAGTGGCGCATCGCGCAGAAGGTGGCCGGTGATCGGGTGATCTCTACCGTGGATCCCGAAGCCCGCCATGCCCATAAGACGGTGCATCGCCGCCAGGACGGATACAAGGCCCACATCGCGGTCGAACCTGATACCGGGATCATCACCGACTGCGCGCTGACCAAGGCAAGCGGACAAGACAATCACGAAGCCGTCATCGGACTGGCGCTGCTGGCACACGAGACGACGGCGGTGCGGGTGCTCGGCGATTCGGCCTACGGCACCGGTCAGGCACGGGCGACGCTGGCCGAGCTCAAGCATGTCGCCGTGATCAAACCGCTCCCGCTGAGAACCCCGGTCCCGGGTGGGTTCACCAGCGATGACTTCACCATCGATTTCGCGGCCCGTACCGTGACGTGTCCGGCCGAGCACACCATCCCCATCGGGCCTAGCGGTGGAGCCGCATTCGAAAAGCATTGCCGGTCATGCGCTTTGAGGCACCTGTGCACCACCGCAGTGCGTGGGCGAAAGCTCACCATCAGCGAACACGAACCGCACCTACGTGCCGCCCGGGCCATCGCGCGCACACCCGAATGGCAGGCCGAGTACCGCCAACACCGCCCCATGGTGGAACGCTCGATCGCCTGGTTGACCCGCGGCAACCGCAAAGTCCGCTACCGCGGCGTCAGCAAGAACAACCACTGGCTGCACCACCGCGCCGCCGCATTGAACCTGCGCCGCCTGATCAGCATGGGCCTGACCCACACCGGCACCACCTGGGCCATCGCCTAAGCCCAGACATCCCGGCGGCCTTGCGGCGCGAACATCGGATTGCCACGCCCCAAACGGCGGGGCAATCCCGAATCTGTCGGCCTGCCTGTGACTTCACACACGCGCCGACGAGCGCTTGAGACGCCCCGCCCCATCAACCCACTAATTCAGCAGACTCCTAGAAGTCGAACCCGCCGAAATCGCCACCACCCCAGTCGCCCCCGCCCCAGTCGCCGCCACCACCGGAGTCCCAGCCGCCCCCGCCCCAGTCGTCGCCTCCGGCGTCGCCTCCGGCGTCGCCGCCGTCGAGCTGGCCCTGATCGAGGCCGTCCTGGAACCCGTCGCCGTAGCCGCTCTCGAAGGCCTGCGCGTCGTATCCGACACCTGCCATGCCTGAGAACAGGCTGCTGAACAGCAGCGCCGACCCCAGACCCCAGGCGCCGGCCACCAACGCCGGCTTCCACCACGGCTCGGAGTACCAACCGGCCGGCACCGGTCGCCCAGCGACCCGGCCACCGGGGTAGTAGTTCGGGGTGCGCTGCGACGGCGTCGGTGACGCCTCGATCTCGCGACCCTCGAACTGCACGCGGCGATCTTCGGTGACGGTGCCCGCGGTGCGCTGCCCGGCCAGGGATTCCAGCTCAGGGCCGGGATCCATCCCCATCGCCGTGCGCGCGGCACGCACGTAGTACAGACCCTCCATCGCGCTCTCCTTGGCCAACTCGGCCTGACGTGCGCTGGTGGCCTGGTCGACCTGCGACGACGCGGCCGTGTACCGCTCTGAGGCATCGGCCAGCGCCTGCTTCGAGGCGTCGTCGGTGCCCGTCAGCGCGAACACCTGCCCGCCGAGGCGCTCGATCACCCGACGGGCGTCGGCCTTCGCGTCGGCCAGCGTCGCGGCGTTCCGCTTCTGGGTCGACTTCGACGTCGCGTAGACGGCCAGCGCGATCGCCGCGACGACCAAGACGATGAGCACGAGCAGTACGCCATTCATGGCTCACAGCGTACCGACAGAAAACGAACACTCCAGGTCGCAGACGGCGCGCGGGCAGTGTGCGGCGACGCCGACGCCGACGCCGGGCCGGTTCGGCGGTGCGCCGAATACACACCGGACCTCACGACCGGCCGGGCGGCATCACCTGCCAGATGGTCTGCGACCCGGAATGCGCGACCTCGGCGAAGCGATCACGGAGCCCGTGCAACAGCGACCTCACGGTCTGGCCGCGCTCGATTTCGATCACCCGGCCGGCCATCCCCAGCTCGGCCATCGCCGCAGTGAAATCTGTTCGCGGCGAGGCGAATACGCCATAGTCGTCGAAGTGGACCGGTATCACCCGCGGCAGGTCCAGCCGCCTGACCATCTCGGCGCCCTGGTGGCCGTCCATCGTCACCGTCAACCCGAACGGCAACCGGTTCCCGGCTGGGAGTTTGGTGCCGTCGAGATGCAGCACCCCCGCGTCGACGGACTGGAACCGCACCGGGATCTCGTCGAGTTCGTCGATCAGCAGGGTGTCTCCGGACAGGTACAGATGCCGGGTCGTGCCGTCAGTCTCGAAGGTCAGCATCGTGCCCATCACCGGCGGCAGCAGGCGATTGATCGGGGTCGGTGCGTGCCGGCCGGGTAGTGAGGTGAACGTAAGCCGCTCAGAACCGTTGGCGATCACCGAGCTGTCCCACGTCGACAATCCCACCGCGTCGCCGAAACCACGGTGCCGCAGGCGCTTTGCCGCGTCGTGGGTGGTGAAGACGGGTAGGTCATGGTCCAGGTGGCGTTCGGCGACGCGGTCCCAGTGGTCCCCGTGCATGTGTGAGAGAACGACCGCGTCCAGTGTGGGTAGCTGATCGACCTGCAGCGCCGGGGGTTTGAGCCGCTTGGACCACAACCCGTAGCCCAGGTAGGCGTGCTGGCCCTGGTGCAGAAAATTCGGGTCGGTCAGGATCGTGATCGAGCCGCAGCGGATCAGCGTGGTGGCGGTTCCTATGAACGTGACGTCGATTTTCATCACATTCCCGTGTCAGCGAAGCGCGCTCGGTGCGGTGGCCCGGCCGGGACGGCGTGCCCCGTGCATACGGACGGCCAGTGGTTCGGACTCCCGGATGAGGATGCTGTCGGCGCCGATGGTGATCCAACCGCGCTCGGCGAAGTGGCAGAGCGCCTTGTTCACCGATTCGCGGGAGGTACCCACCAGATGGGCGAATTGCTGTTGGGTCAGGTCCATCGGCACTCGCATCGCCCCGTCCTCTTGGACGCCGAACCGTTGCGCGAGTCCGAGCAGCTGTTTGGCGACCCGCGCGGTGACGTCGGCGTACACCGCGTCGGTGATGCTGCCGTGGGTCCTGCGCATCCGCCGGGCCAGCAGACGCAGGAACCCGTTGGCGATCTGCGGGTCCGCAAGGATGACGGACAGCGCCGTCCGGCGTCCCAGCGACAGCGCATGAATGTCGGTGACCGCGCTGGCGCACAAACCCCGGGGACCGGGATCGAACACCGACTCCTCGCCGAACACCTCGCCCGGTCCGAGCACGCTGAACGTGCATTCCCGGCCGTCGCGGCCGTCGAGCCCGATCCGGACCCGGCCGTGTCCGAGCAGGAACAACCGGTCGTCGGTGTCACGTTCGCGGAAGATCACGTCTCCGGCGGCCGCGTCGACTCTGAGCACGTCGCCCAAAGCGAGCAGGTCCGCCACCTCCCAGCCGGGGAAAAGTGAGCCCAGGCGGAAATCGGTCTCGACGAGCTTCATCGATCTCCCTCCGGAAGGCGGCGATGGCTGCGCGACGTGCTACCCGCCGGCGCGCGAAATACGCGCCGAAATCGGAACATTTCGCGACGCGGATCGGTGCGGTGTGAAGAGTGAAACACCGGCGGCTGCGGTGCGCGAGCACTAATTCGAAGGACCGACAATTGAACCTGGCGTGGTGAGGGCGCCGCTCCGTTTCCGACCCGTGGGCACCGTGTGGTGGACGTGCCTTGCGGGTGACCGTGTGTTATGGAACACGACCGCTTCTTCTCGATCATCGAACGCGAGGCCGGAGTCGACCGAGAGACCGCGCAGACGGTCGCGCGCTCAACGTTGGTGACGCTCGCGCAGCGGGTGACACCCGGCGCACTGCACAAAGTTCAGGTGCAGGCGCCCGAAGGGGTGTGGACGTGGCTGTCGCCCAAAGCGCCCCGCGAGCTGTTCGACGCGGACGAATTCGTGGCCAGGGTGGCCCAGCAAACGGGGACGGATGCCGACACAGCGCGCAGATACGCCCATGCTGCGCTGCTGGCGCTCAGCCGAGCGGTCAGCGCCGACGCCTGGGAAACCCTCATCCGCGAACTGCCCGCAGACTTCGCGCCGCTGCTGGCGGGCACCCGCCGCTCGGCAGTCCCGATGCCGGTCGACGAGTTCTTACAGTGGGTTGCGGACCGGGGCGGGTTCGACCGTGAAACCGCCGCGCGCGCAACGGAGGCCGTCCTCGAGACGCTCGCCGAGCGGATAGCCGGCGGCGAGGTGGACGATCTCACCAAGGAGCTGCCGCCGGAGTTCCGCCGCGTACTGGAGCGCGGGAAGAAGCTCGGCGGCGGACGCGCACACAAGATGCCGCTCGAGGAGTTCGTCCATCGGATCGCCGAACGCGAGGGCGTGCCTGACGACATCGCTCGCGCACACGCGCGCGCAGTGCTCAACACGGTCCGTGACGCCGTGGTGGCCAAGGAGTGGCACGACCTCAGCTCCGAGCTGCCGCGCTCCTATTTGCAGGACCTCGCCGAGCCGTGAACTGGCCGAACCTGGTTCTTGCGGGCGTTGAGGCCGGAGACGATCTTGCGGAAATCTAGACGACTCGTTTGGCGATATCCGGGACAGCGCGAGCCGCCGAACGATTGTTCGACGGGATCGCCGCTGGTCCTCCGTTGGAGCGGGCGACGGGAATCGAACCCGCGTAGCTAGTTTGGAAGCCCTTTTCGCCCGGTCGGGTCGGTTCGCCGAATACCGAGGTAGCGAGCCTGCCGCTCAGCGGTGAAAGTGGGATCTAGCAGCGCAGATGAGAGGAAGAGGTCGGTTCGGAGGAGGGCCGCGAGCGGAACGAGAGCGGGCTGCGGGAGGCCTGCGGCGGAGGGACGGATAAGGGACGCGGGGGGGGTATTGAACGAACGTGCAACCGGGTGCCTCGTTTACCCGCGCGGCGGCGGGGCAACAGGCGAGAATCGGCCTGTTAGTTGCTGTAGATGGGGGAGGGAACGAATGGCGCAACAAATGAAGGTGATGGGCGCGGGTCTCGCGGCGCTCGGCGCGGTCCTGTTTGCGTTTGCGCCAGCCGCGAACGCCGAGACGATTGACGAGCTATTGGCCGAATCTCCGTTCGCCCGTGAACGGCCGATTGTGTCGGGCCTGAAAGACCAGGGCTACGGCTATCTGGACTACGAGATGGTCAACATGGCGTGGGACCGCACGTGCTGGTTGTTCGGGGGTGCGCACGGCGCGAGCGACATCGCTGTTAACGATGCCAAGCGAGAGCTTGCCGGGTTGCGATTCACGCCAGCCGAGGCCGACGCGATCATCGGCATAGCCCTGGATGTGCACGGGCAACGCGGCATCGAAAGCTGCCCGTAATCGCAGGCACTCCAAGTCGTTGGGTCAGCCGGGGCGGAGCCTGGAAAGGACGGGCGATGGCAGCGCAACCACTCCGCCCCGGCTGAGTCTCGGGACCGCCGTGCCGCACCCCTGCACAGCCGTAGCCGTGTTGCCGCGCTCGGCGCGGGGGATCGGGTAGGTAGGGCGGTCGGCATCGGTTACCGCGCCCGCCGACCGGGGTGGCCGGGTGCGGAGCGGTCGCGGTCGGTTGGCCGGCCACGCCGAGGCGTGGTGCCCCGGTACATACCGCCGTCCTCCGGGGTGGCGCGCTCCTTACCGGGCGGCGTGAGCCCCGGTCCCCAGCTGAACTCGGTGCCCTCGGTGTCGTCGGCGTAGCCGAGCGGTTCTTGTGGCCGGCGCATGGCTACGGCACGGCGGGGAATGCCGGGGCGGCGTAGGCCGAGTTGCTGATGCTGATGGCGACGGCTGCGCCCCGGTGCCGGACACCGACGCCGATGGTTCGGGTGAAGAAGCTGTCCTGGAGCGGGTACGGGCCGCTGCCGGGAATCTGCCGCAGGCCTTGGTAGGCGGAGTTGTCGTGCTCGCGCACGCCTACCGCATTGTCGACGCTGTTGGCCCCGCCGCTGGCGACCACGGTGCAGTAACCCTTCGGGATGAAGTAGCTCTGGATCACGAGTGCGCCGCCGTAGCTGCCGAGGACCGGCACGCCGCCGTAGTCGGGCGGGGGAGTTTCGCCCTGAACCCGCTCGGAGGTCAGGAACGCCGGGGCGTTGCTCGACACGATGAAGTCGAACAGCGGCAACGGGACACCGGTCGCATACTCCTGACCGGCGCGCCAGCGAGTCATGCCCGATGCCTCGACATCTTCCGGGTGGATCAAGAGCACGAAGCGACCGCCCAGCTCTTGGCCATACCCGTGCTCGCGCACGTGAGCGATGGCGTTCTCGACGTTGAAGGCGTGTAGCACGGTCGAGTTCGTGTAGAGGTAATGCGTGTGGTCGCCCGCGAAGGTCTTGCCCATGTGCGCGGGCGGCTTCATCCCGTCGCCGTTCCACAGGCCGTAGCAGGTGAGCAGTTGATCGTTGGTGACCGGCGTAGGCGTGAAAAGCCGTTGCAGTACCAGCGAATTGACGAGTTCGCTGTCCGCGGCGAAGATGCGCGTCACGCGGTCGGCAAGCTGTTCGCTGGTGGCGTCGCGGAGGTAGCGCCAGGTGGCGCGCATACCGAGGTCATAGTCCTTGATCGAGAAGCCGAGCTTCAGGTAGTCAGGATCGGAGATGCCGGTCGGCTGGCCGTACTCCGTGGCCTCCTCGAAGCGTTCCGACCGGACGTTCTGCGGTACGGCATCGCCGGGGCGGATCGTGCGGAAACTGACGAGGCTGGAGATGGCGGAGCGCTGATCGTTGTAGATCGCTAGGGCGTCGGCAATCTCATCCCAAATCTGGTTGAGCTCCACACCGTCCGCGGTGCGGTTGACCCGCACAGAGCCACGGTTCTGGATGCCACCGCGGCCGTCACTGGCGTGGATACGGAAAGTTCTTGTGTCGGTCATATGTCGGCCCTCCTGACTCGTGAAAACAGTTCTCGCCCAGCGACGTTAGACCGATGCGACGCAGGCCAGCTGTCGCTAAGCCTGAATCCACCGATGAATTGCCTGGTAGGCGAGTGTTGATATGAGGAAAGTGCCCTCTGAGCTGCGATGATGAGTGTTCCTTACGCACTTATCGGCACAACTTCAGAAAGGCACTTCCGGTGAAAGTGTCCCATAGGTTCACTGCCTCGGCGGCCGTCTTCGACGACGAGCATCTCGTGTCCTGCGCCGGATTGGTCCCGGTCATGGCATTGGCCGCCCAGACGGCCTTGCCGCAGCTATTAACCGACAAGGTGCTCATCGTCGAACCGAGGATCAAATCCGGGTCGGCCAACCCTGCACCGAAACTAAGCACCGTGATTGCCGGGATGTGCGCCGGCGCCGACAGCATCGACGACCTCGACGTCGTGCGATCAGGCGGCATGAGAACCCTGTTCAATGGGGTGTACGCGCCCTCGACTATCGGAACCCTGCTGCGGGAGTTCACCTTCGGACACGCCCGGCAACTGGAGTCCGTGCTGCGCGAGCACCTGGCCGGGCTCTGCACACGGGCCGATCTGCTTCCCGGCGCCGACGACCGAGCGTTCATCGACATCGACTCACTGCTACGTCCGGTCTACGGACACGCCAAACAGGGCGCCTCCTACGGACACACCAAAATCGCGGGCAAACAGATCCTGCGCAAAGGCCTGTCACCGTTGATCACCACAATCAGCACCCCCACCGGCGCGCCGGTGATCGCCGGCGCCCGGCTGCGAGCCGGCAAAACCAACTCCGGCAAGGGCGCAGCCCGGATGGTCGCCCAAGCCATCGCCACCGCCCGCGCCGCCGGGGTCACCGGCCCGATCCTGGTACGCGGCGACTCGGCCTACGGCAACAGCACCGTGACCGCCGCCTGCCGCCGCGCCGGTGCTCAGTTCTCGTTGGTGCTGACCAAAACTCGCGCTGTCACGGCGGCCATCGCATCCATCGACGAGCACGCCTGGATTCCCGTGCAATATCCCGGCGCGATTCGTGATCCCGACACCGGAGCATGGATCTCCGATGCCGAAGTCGCCGAGATCACCCACACCGCCTTTACCTCCACCGACAGCCCGATCACCGCACGGTTGATCGTGCGACGGGTCAAAGACGCCCGCTTCCCCGATGCGCTGTTTCCGGTGTGGCGGTATCACCCGTTCTTCACCGACACCGACGAACCCACCGCCGCGGCCGACATCACCCACCGCCGCCACGCGATCATCGAGACCGTGTTCGCCGATCTGATCGACGGACCCCTGGCGCACATGCCCTCGGGACGATTCGGCGCGAACTCGGCGTGGATCCTGTGCGCTGCGATCGCCCACAACCTGCTGCGTGCCGCTGGCGTGCTCGCCGGCGGCGCCCACGCAGTGGCCCGGGGAGCCACCCTGCGCCGCAAGATCATCACCATTCCCGCCAGACTGGTCCGACCCCAACGCCGCCCCGTTCTGCATCTACCCAGCCACTGGCCCTGGGCACAGCACTGGCTCACCCTGTGGCGCAACACCATCGGCTACAGCCCACCACAACCGGCAACACCCTGACCACCCGGCCGAACAGGCCCCTACCGGAGCGCACAGGAAAAGCTGGGCAGACCAGCGGATCCCACCTGCCCGCACCAAACCCAGCCACCGAAATTACCCCCGGCCACCATCAGGAAGGCCGATCCACGGATTGAGGCTAAGCCTGAATCCACCGATGAATTGCCTGGTAGGCGAGTGTTGATATGAGGAAAGTGCCCTCTGAGCTGCGATGATGAGTGTTCCTTACGCACTTATCGGCACAACTTCAGAAAGGCACTTCCGGTGAAAGTGTCCCATAGGTTCACTGCCTCGGCAGCCGTCTTCGACGACGAGCATCTCGTGTCCTGCGCCGGATTGGTCCCGGTCATGGCATTGGCCGCCCAGACGGCCTTGCCGCAGCTATTAACCGACAAGGTGCTCATCGTCGAACCGAGGATCAAATCCGGGTCGGCCAACCCTGCACCGAAACTAAGCACCGTGATTGCCGGGATGTGCGCCGGCGCCGACAGCATCGACGACCTCGACGTCGTGCGATCAGGCGGCATGAGAACCCTGTTCAATGGGGTGTACGCGCCCTCGACTATCGGAACCCTGCTGCGGGAGTTCACCTTCGGACACGCCCGGCAACTGGAGTCCGTGCTGCGCGAGCACCTGGCCGGGCTCTGCACACGGGCCGATCTGCTTCCCGGCGCCGACGACCGAGCGTTCATCGACATCGACTCACTGCTACGTCCGGTCTACGGACACGCCAAACAGGGCGCCTCCTACGGACACACCAAAATCGCGGGCAAACAGATCCTGCGCAAAGGCCTGTCACCGTTGATCACCACAATCAGCACCCCCACCGGCGCGCCGGTGATCGCCGGCGCCCGGCTGCGAGCCGGCAAAACCAACTCCGGCAAGGGCGCAGCCCGGATGGTCGCCCAAGCCATCGCCACCGCCCGCGCCGCCGGGGTCACCGGCCCGATCCTGGTACGCGGCGACTCGGCCTACGGCAACAGCACCGTGACCGCCGCCTGCCGCCGCGCCGGTGCTCAGTTCTCGTTGGTGCTGACCAAAACTCGCGCTGTCACGGCGGCCATCGCATCCATCGACGAGCACGCCTGGATTCCCGTGCAATATCCCGGCGCGATTCGTGATCCCGACACCGGAGCATGGATCTCCGATGCCGAAGTCGCCGAGATCACCCACACCGCCTTTACCTCCACCGACAGCCCGATCACCGCACGGTTGATCGTGCGACGGGTCAAAGACGCCCGCTTCCCCGATGCGCTGTTTCCGGTGTGGCGGTATCACCCGTTCTTCACCGACACCGACGAACCCACCGCCGCGGCCGACATCACCCACCGCCGCCACGCGATCATCGAGACCGTGTTCGCCGATCTGATCGACGGACCCCTGGCGCACATGCCCTCGGGACGATTCGGCGCGAACTCGGCGTGGATCCTGTGCGCTGCGATCGCCCACAACCTGCTGCGTGCCGCTGGCGTGCTCGCCGGCGGCGCCCACGCAGTGGCCCGGGGAGCCACCCTGCGCCGCAAGATCATCACCATTCCCGCCAGACTGGTCCGACCCCAACGCCGCCCCGTTCTGCATCTACCCAGCCACTGGCCCTGGGCACAGCACTGGCTCACCCTGTGGCGCAACACCATCGGCTACAGCCCACCACAACCGGCAACACCCTGACCACCCGGCCGAACAGGCCCCTACCGGAGCGCACAGGAAAAGCTGGGCAGACCAGCGGATCCCACCTGCCCGCACCAAACCCAGCCACCGAAATTACCCCCGGCCACCATCAGGAAGGCCGATCCACGGATTGAGGCTAAGTGGACCGGCGATGGAGGTGAGGTGGAGGTGGGTAGGTAATCGCCGCGACTCCGAGCGGGATTCGGGCTAGCGTCGATAGGCGGAACCGAGAAAGCCTCTCGGCGAACACATTCAAGTGAGAAAGCCGGAACCTTGCGAACACCGTATTCACTAGCGCCACCAGCCGAACTGGCGCTGTCGGCTGCGCCGACGCTCAAGGGTAAGCAGGCCGCGCACCGCTGGATCGCGGAGGAGTTGGGTGTTGCGATGACGCTCAACTATTTCGTGACCCAAGCGAACCAGCATCGCGTGCCCCATCACTGGATCGGGCGTGCAATGTACTTCAGCACCCTTGACCTCTGGCACTGGGTGATGTCCCACCACCGGCCCGCGAAGGACACAGTATGAGCGACAACAACGTTGACCCGAAGCGAGCCGCAGCCCTCCGCCGCAAGTACGGGATGGACAATCCGCCCCAGGCGGATAACACAGTCGTCGCCGCGATCAACCGAACCGACCAGATGTATGGCCGGCTGTTCACCCGCGACAGCGCCGAGTTGTTCGACCCGGTGCGTGGAGCGGCGCTCTACGACGTTGCGCAGGAGGCGCTGCGGAACCTTCACGCGGCGATGGGTGAGCCCGCGGACAGCATCGACCCGGCGGGCCTAGGTCACCTGGTGGTCGGGGACGACGCGGCGCGAATCAGACGGGTCACCTTCGACAGCCACGACGGCTCGGAGGACGCGTTCACCCCGCTGAGCCCTGACGACCCGGCGCTGTATGTGCACTTCGTCGGCAGTGATCTTGTGTTCGTTGTGCGCGGCCCGGAGCAGCTCGACGCTTTCGACCGCGCGACGGGGCGGACTGCCCGGCCAAGGCGTGGTGTCGACTACTTCGCGCCCATGCTCCAGATCATGATGGAGATGCACGACCAGTATTGGGACCGGCCGTGCGACGTGAACGTGAGCCGAAGTTGTGATGGAGCTACCCAGCTGGTCCCGTACCGCGCGGGTGCAATCCTCCTTCTGTTCGAAGTGTGCGGGCCGTGCATGACCTACGCCGAGGCAGCGGCGGCCACGGGGTATGAGATGAGCGTGATGGAGGCGCACGCACGCGTCGGCCTACCGTTCCCGTGACCGGTCCCGTGCGGCCGAAGTATGAGAACTTCCCTCAATCGCCGCGTTCGGCCCCAGTATCCCCTTACCTGACGGAAACGGCGATTGCTCACAGGGGCGCTGAGAGCCGGAAGTGTTCGCGCGGTGCGGGTCTCGCCGTTAAGCGATCGGCGCGAAAGCGCGACGGAGGGGTAAAGTAGGGGTACCGCTAGCGACCGCGAGCGGGAAAGGTTCGGAGCCGCCTTGGCGGGTGAAGGCACCGAACGAAGACCAACCCGAAGGGAATCGCCACCGCACCGAAGTGGTGCGGGCGACCTGGTGTTGCTGAGGTCTGTACCGACCTTGGCCCGAACCTTTGGGAGTTGTTCGTGTCTGTGGACCCGAATGAGGTTACGAACCTCACTGAGTATGGTCTCTTCCGCAAGCTGCGGGAGTTGGGTTATCCCGTAACGGAATACATGATCCGCATCGCCGTGCGACGGCGGGAGATTCAGCCCGTCCGCCTCGGCAATGGGAACTACTTCAGCGTGAATGACGGATTGCGGTGGATCGAGTCGCGTCGTCAGACCGGCTCATACCGCGTCCCGACAAATGCTGCGCAATAGACAGGAGTGCCCCAGTCGACCGGGCGGGTTCGACTGGGGCGATGTGTCCTGTGTCCACCACAACACGAGAGAACGAGTATGACTATACCCGCCGAAGCTATTGCTAGCGAACAGATTACGACCACAACATGCCGTCTCTACGATGTGCTCGTTGCACTCGGATTCGCTGCACACGAACGGGTTTCCATCAACACTCGTGCTCCTGGAGGCCGCTTCCAGTCGCGCCTCTGGCGAGTCGCCGACCTCGACGGCTGGGAGCCGCCGCAGGACCGCGATGTCTGGTTCGGAGTCAACCCGGTCGCGCGGCATGTGCGGTCGGGCCGAGGCACCGAGGGCGACATTCGGCGCGTGCGCGCGCTGTTCGCCGACCTCGACGTCAAGCCGGGTAGGCAGTTTGACGCCATAGACAAGTGTTACGACGCCGCGCGGATGCTCGGCAACCGGCTGGGGGTTGCGCCGGCTGCGCTAGTCGAAAGCGGTCACGGCTTGCAGCCGATATGGCGCGTCGGTTCCCCGAGCGGCGATAGCAACGTTGTCGACCGGGACCGGTCGCGCGACGACTGGAAGCTGCTCTACGCCCGATGGGGATCACTCGTCCAGAGAGCGGCGCGCGACGCGATGTGGTCGCCAGACGGGGCGCAGAACAGCCGGAGCATCGACAACGTCTACAACCTCGACCGCATTCTGCGCTGTCCCGGCTCGGTGAACTGGAAGAACGCCGATGACCCGGTGCCGGTGAAGGCCTGGCTGGTGGAGTCGCCGGGCCGCATGCGTGCCGCCGGGCTGCTCAATGTGCTGGACGGCAGCAGCGTCGGCCCCCTCGCTCCGGTCCGCTCGGTTGGCGCGCGGGTGGCGACGAACCTCGGTGAGGCCGACGCCTGGATCGGCGAGCAACCCGGCGCAGACCTCGAACCTGCCGACCTCCGCCAGCGGCCACGGGGCCAGGTGTTGTGGCAGTACCTCGACGCCGCGGCGTTGGTCGACGTGCTGGATGATCCGAACGGCGCCCACCAGGCGATGACCGCGAAGGTGCTGCACGCCGTGCTGTCTGCACAGGAGGGGCGGGCCGGTCTCGTCGTGGCGCTGAACAACCTCTCGGACGCCTACGTGGCGTTGATGGAGGCCCGCGCTCGCGGGGATCGGGCGGGTGACGTCCGGTCGGTAGCGACTGCCGAGGACGACGTTAGGCGAGCGGTCGTCGGAGCCGTCGCAAGAGCGAGAGCGCGCGGCAAGCCGGTCATACCGAACGTCGAGGCCTGGGGGCCGGGACGAGCGACGGTCATGCCGGTTCGCAGGACCCGTCGTAGCTGGCCGAGGTACCGGCCTCAGTCCAGGCCACGCGCGAGGAGGCAGGGCCATGAGCGCTGACTTCGACTACGAACCCGACGCCGGTGAGTTGGACCAGGCGTTGCGCGACCGCATTTTTGACGACCGTCTCAACCGGCGATGGGAGGAGTACCAGCGCCAGCGAGACGGCAACGCGGATTCATCGTGGGACCCCGTTGATCTGCACGACTACATCTACGGCGACGTTGAAGAACTGGTTCCTGAGTTCCTGACCCGCGACGACGGCAAGAGCTTGCTCTACCCGGGGTGCACTCATTCGATTCACGGCGAAACGGGGTCGGGGAAGTCGTGGATTGCGCAGTTCGCCATTGCCCAGGTGCTCGGGGACGGCGGGTCGGCGCTTTATGTGGACTACGAGTCCGCCCCCAGCCCGATCGTGCAACGGCTGAGGCGGCTGGGCGTGACACAAGACGCCCTCAAGGGAGGCCTGACGTACGTGAGGCCGAAGCAAAGCCCCGACGCCCTCGACATCGACCGGGTTGCCTTCGGGGCGTTGTTGGGGTCGAAGTACGACGTTGCGGTCATCGACGGCGCCAACATCTCACTAGCGCTGTGCGGGTTAAACCCGAACGCGGCGACGGACGTTGCCCGCTGGCACGATCTGATCTTGCTGCCGGTCGCGGAAAAGACAGGCGCGGCCACCGTTGCCATTGATCATGTGCCGAAAAGCAACGACCGGAACGGGTTTGCCTTCGGCAGCCAGCACAAGATGGCAGGGCTGACGGGATCGGCTTACACCGTGGAGAAGGTAGAGCCGTTTGGGCGGGGCCGTTGTGGGACCGCAACACTTCGCGTGGGGACGAAGGACCGCGAGGGGTACGTCCACGGGCTCGGCGTGGACGATAGCCACGCGGACGGGCTTCTGGTGGCCGAGTTCCACTTAAACGCAGCAGAATCGGCGGACGCGGTCAAAGCACGGCTGGTCGGCCCGGACCCGAACAAGCCACGTAGCGCGAAGGTCGGCAAGAACAAGAACAAGAAACCGACGCGCGCGATGGAGTTGGTGAGTCGCTACTTGGAAGGCACCGAAAGGGAAGCCGACCGATCCAAGAAGCGCATCGAGGACAACGTCATGGCCGACCACGCGGGCAAGAACGGTGCGCCGACTCGCACCGAGATTCGACTGGCGATAGATGTGCTTTTGAAGAGGGAAACAGGCATGGAGCCCTATCTGACGACGACACCGAATCCCCGGGGCGGTGAGTTCTATGCCGTCGCGCGGCCGTATCGGGAGGACGAGGACCGAGAGTCAGGCGAGTACGTACCACCGAAGTTCAAGCTCGCCCTTGCTGAATCAGGCGCTCTCGACAGCGAATCGGAGACCGAGGAATGAGTAACCTCGCGGACCTCGCCGGACCTCGCCGAAGCTCGCCGTGGCGAGGTCTGAAGCGACCTCGCCGACCTCGCCGCGACCCCCGTAGGGGGCGAGGTCGCGCGGTCAGCGGCGAGCTACGCCGGTCCCGAGGGCGCGGGTACGTCGGCGAGGTAGTCGGCGGATCGAGGGGCGGTCTCCCGTGAGGAACCTCTACACGCCAGCAGAGCCGCCGTACTGGTGGGAGCCGCAGAAGCCAACCCGACGCGGGCACCCGCGACGGCCCCGAAGAAACCCGAGCCGCGAGCCTTGGCCCGTGGACTGGACCCGACCCGGTGAGAGATGAGGAGCAGGAGATGAAGTTGGACCGACGAGAGCGCGAGGAGTTGCGCGCGGAGTATGAGACCGGGAAGTGGACGGTGGAGGAACTCGCGGGCATATGGAGTCTGAGTGTTGAGGATGTTGAGAAGTACTGCACCGCAACAGAAGACGCCTCGAATGACGGACGCATGCAAAGGCTGAGTGAGGAGTGGTGGGCGTCGCGGAGTCCCGAGGTTCAGGCGAGGCGCTGCCACGCTCACCGCCGGAACGGCGACCGCTGCGGGAAGGTTGCGATGGAGGCGCAGCAAGTTTGCGGCACCCACGGGGGTCGTACATCGCACGCCAAGAGCAAGGCGCGCAGACGAATTGAAGAAGCAGCCGACCGGATGGCCAAGCAGCTACTCGGTATCGCCGCCACCGCCGAGTCCGAGTCGGTGAAGCTGGCCGCGGTGAAGGACGCCCTGGACCGCGCAGGCCTCAAGCCGCCGACGCAGGTCGAAGTCGACGTGAAGCCCTACGAGGAACTGCTGAGTGACCTCGGCGGCATCGCCACGATCAGCCGAGCAGAGTCCCGTGCTCGTCGCGGTCTCGCGCCCGAGCCACCCGCCTTGGCCGGCCCGGACCCGGCTGCGCCTATCGACGCCGAGGTCGTAGACGACCCCGCCCCGCTCGACATGAGCGAACCACACCCTGACAGCCCGTCTGCCAGCCGAACGCCCGCCGACGAGGGCGACGGCCCGCCGAGCCGCCCGGCATTCGCCGAGGGCGACGTAGCGCCGCGACCGGGTACCGCGCTCGTCCCCATGGAGGACGCGATTGCCGCCACGTCGCCGCGCTACGTGCGTAGCCAGCGCATCCGTCGTCGCAGGTGAGCGGCCATGCGGCGTGTAGCCATCGGGCGGCGGCTGGCGTAGAAAACGGGGCGGAAGGCGTAACCGACCGGTTAGGCCCCGAAACCCGAAGGAGAACCGACATGTCGAAGCGATACACCGCCGAAGCCCCCGGAGCGCTGGCCGAGGCCGAGGCCAAGTGGCTGAAGGCCGAGAAGGGCGTTGAGATCACGGCGGCGCAAGTCCGGGCCGTCATCAGCTACCACGCCGAGTTCCAGAAGTCCGACGCCCGCAAGGCGCAGCGCGAAGCCGAAGCCGCCGAGCGCAAAGCCGACCGCGAAGCTCGCGAACAGGCGAAGGCAGCACAGGAGGCCGAGCGGGCCAAGAAGGCTGCAGAGCGGGTGGCTACCGCGAAGGCCCGAGCCGAGGCCGCGAAGCTGCGGGCCGAGAAGGCCGCAGAGCACGCCCTGGCCCTGGAGCAGGCCGCGAAGGCAGCCGAGGCGGGCAAGGTTCAAACGCCGGCCAAGCCCGCCAAGGCGACCGCCAGCACGGCGAAGCCCGCAGCGAAGGCCGCGAACGCATGAGTTGCCCTGTGTCAAGCCGCCCTGGGTTGATCCTGGTTGATCAGCTTTTGGAGGGCCCTGTGTTGGGTGGGATCGTAGGCGACTTCGTCGTGCCAGCAGTGCCAGAGGATGTAGAGCCAGGCGCGGGCGAGGATGCGCACGGCGTGGGGGTGGTCGTGTCCGCGGGCTCGGGCGCGGTTGTAGAGATCGGCAGCCCAGGGGTTGGCTCGACGACTGTCACCGGCGAAATCGCATACGGCGTCGCGGAGTTGTTTGTCTGCAGCCCAGCGGAATCCGACGTGTTTGACTTTCCCGGACTGGCGGGTGGAGGGGGCGACTCCGGCCAGGCACGCCAGCGATTCGGGGGTGGGGAACCGTGCGCGGCAGTCGCCCATTTCGGCGAGCAGTCGGGCGGCACGGAAGGTGCCCGAGCGGGGCAGGCTGGTGAAGATATGAGCATCGGCGTGAGCGTCGAGTTGCTCGGCGATGCTCTGGTCGAGGGTTTTGATCTGGGCGCTCACAGTGCTCAACACCTCGACGAAGGTCGCGGTGATGGTGGCACCGTCGATACCGGTGGCGCCGCGAGGCGCGGCGGTGAGTCGTCGGTGCAGTTCACTGGCGTGGGTGCGGCCGCTGTAGCCAACGCTGGCCAGCCAGTTGGCCATCCGGGTGACCGAGAGCCAGTCGGCGCGGTCCTGGCAGTCAAAGCGGGCCAAAAAGGCCAGGCTGATCGGCGAGTCGATATCGGCGAACAGCCCGACCGCGCCGGGAAAGACGATCATCAGATGAGCCCGCAGCTGGTTGGCGATCGCCACGCGGTGAGCGACCAGATTTTTGCGGGCTCGACAGGTCTGACGCAGGGCGACGGTGGCCGGGCTGTCGGGCTGCAGGGGCCGCAGCCGGGTCCGGTCGGTGCGCAAGGTGTCGGCCAGGACGAACGCGTCGAAGCGGTCGTCTTTGTTGCCGGCCGATCCGTAGCGCCCGCGCAGGTTCTTCACCTGGTTGGGACTGATCACCACGACGGTGATCCCGGCCTCGAGCAGGGCATCTACAACCGGACCGTCGGGGCGTTCGATGGCGACTTCTCCGACACCGACGCGCTGCAGTGTGGTGAGCAGATCACGCAGCCCAACGGCGTGGTGACCGATCGTTTTGCGGGTGATCTCGCGGCCTTTGGCATCGACGATCGAGACCGCGTGATCATCGCGGGCCCAGTCGATTCCACAGGTGAGCCCATTGGTGGGTTCCGTTGGCAGGGTATTTCGGGCAGACTTCATGACAGCCTCCTCGCTGCTAAGCCCAGTGGGGAGGCACCCTTATGTGCAGGTTCCGGGGCACGACTGCCGGTTCGCTCACTGAGCGGCGCTCGGTGGCGCATAGCCCTGTCGACGGTCAACGCGCCCCGGGTAACCACTGGCCTCCGCAGAACTCATGCTGGACATCGAATGTGTCGAGCGAGCAGGGCGATAGATCAGCGGCACCTCGGGTGCATCGGCAATCCATCCAAGATCACCGACACAAGGATGGTGCACCAGTGAGCGCACAGACGACGGGCGGGGGAGTGGTCGCTTTCCCGCCCTGCCCTCTGATGTTCGCCTACACGCGGGTCAGCACGGAGGAGCAGGCGTTGAGCCGCAACGGGTTAGAGGCACAACGCGCCGCAGTAGACGCCGAGGCCGACCGGCGGGGCTGGTCCGTGGAGCACTTGGGGCGTGACCGGGAAGGTGATCGGCCCGCAGCTACAGCACGTGTTGCAGCTTCTTGCGGCCCGCCAGGCGGACGGCCTCGTGGTGGCCAAGCTTGACCGGCTGTCGCGGTCGATAGTCAACGCCGCCAACATTATCGAGGCAGCACAGCGGCAAGGGTGGTCGCTGGTGATCCTGGACCTGGGCGTTGACCTCACGACGGCGGCGGGCCGCATGATCGCGATGAATCTAGTCAACTTCGCCCAGTACGAGCGCGAGTTGATCAGCGAGCGCACGAGAGCCGCCCTGGCCGCCAAGAAGGCGCGTAACGAGCCCATCGGTCGGCCCCGACTCGCCAAACCGGGGGTCGTGCGGCGGATCGTGACCGACCGCGACGCGGGCCTGAGCTTCGCCAAGATCGCAGCCGCCTTGGAGGCCGAGGGGGTCCTCAGCCCCACTGGCCGGCCCAACTGGCAGAGCAGCACCGTACGCCGCATCTACGCCAGCGCAACAGCGGGTGCAGAACCGGGGGTGCCTGCGTGATCTTCATTGGCTTCCCGACGTTCTGGCTCAGCGCGTTCGTGACGGCGCTGACGGCAGTGGTGCGAATCCTGCGCGCTGCCGGGCTCATTGACTCAGTGATCGACTGGAGGTAACCCAATGCCGCAACCGACCGACGACGACTGGCGCGCGATCTACGCCGCCGCGTTTCTCGCCTATGTGCGGGACCAGGCCGACTGGTCACCGCCGCCATTCGACGACGCCCCACGCGAGCCCCGACCCGCTCAGATGCACCGCGGCAGCGATGCCTGGTTCGCAGATATGCGCCGCCGTCATCGCCAGATCCAGCGGGGCCGACGGTGAGGCCGCTGGTGCGGACGGACGCGAACGGTTGTTGACCGTCCCTCTGTGTGACGACCACGGCGGGGGTGATCGTCATTGAAGTTGTCGAAATCCCGGGTCGGGGACGGCGGTCGTCTGCATCATCAGCGTGCCCACGAACGGACCCCGCGCTGGTCTGCTCGCGCAGAGTCCATTTCGGCTCCGGCGCGATGCCGAATCCCGAGATCGTCACAATCGGTGACGGCGGACGCGTCGATTCTGCGGTCGCCCAACACGAACTGACCCCTATCCCGGTTCCCGGGTGATAGGTAAGGCTGGTGGATCATGGACTGGCTCTGCGGTGATCGTCGCGCGCACCGGCGAACTGGCCGAGAAACTGCTCGCCGCCGGCGAACTCCGCTGCCCGCGGTGCCGCGACGGCCAGCTGACTTCTTGGGGCTACGGCAGGCGGCGCTCTGTGCGCGATCACGACGGGACCACGATCACGGTGCGCCCCCGCCGCACGCGATGCCGGTCCTGCTCGTCAACGCATATCGTGATGCCCGCCGCTCTGCAGCCACGCCATGCCGACACCACCGCAGTGATTGGAACAGCATTGCTGCACAAAGCAAATGGACTCGGACACCGGCGTATCGCGGCGACCATGGGGCGGCCGGTGTCCACCGTGCGCCGCTGGCTTCGCCGACTACCGCCAGAGCACCTGGACCGTCTCGCACGCGACGGGACCGAGCAGCTGCTCGCCCTGGACCCCGACACGTTCACCGCGCTGCGCTACCGAGGGAACATGTTGCACCACGCGCTGTCGCTGTTGTCGGCAGCGGCCTACTGGGACCGCCGCCGCTACGCCCTCGGTGAGCCGCCGTGGACCCTGATCGGGATGTACACCCGCGGCCGCCTTCTGGCGCCACCCGGCTGACCCTCCGACGTCCCCGCGCTGCCGCCGGGGGCGTCATCACCATGCCTGCCGACAGTCGTCACCATGACGACCACCGCGTCGCCGCGACGATTACCCCGTCACAATGCAGACCGACCCCCGAAATCACGTCTGCATCCACAGTGACGCCATCGTCTGCATCCTGAGCGACGGCCAACACCCCGACGACAGACCCGCTGCCGAGCGGCAGGCAACCGCCTTGGCGAACCTGACCGCCCAGGACGCGGGGGAGCGGCTCGTGCTTGACTGGTCCGTGCCCTACCGGCACGCGACGTTCTACAAGGTGGTGTACCGGCCCGCCGTACTGCGGGCTAACCGGGCCGCTACG
This sequence comes from Mycobacterium sp. SMC-8, assembly GCF_025263565.1. Lineage (NCBI taxonomy): Bacteria > Bacillati > Actinomycetota > Actinomycetes > Mycobacteriales > Mycobacteriaceae > Mycobacterium > Mycobacterium sp. SMC-8. Next base: position 5,924,259 of record NZ_CP079865.1, on the reverse strand, counting down.
GCTACCGACAACGCGGCCGCAGCCCTACCGCCCGGACTGAAGTTCCACGCGCTCCGGCACACGTACGCGAGCCTCATGATTGCGGCGGGCCGACCGATGTTCGAGATTGCCCGGTTCATGGGCCATGCGAAGCCGAGCACGACCGAGACCGTCTACGCCCACCTACTCGCGGATGACCACTCCGACGCCATGGTCGCCCTGGGCGCGATGGAGGCCGAGCCGAGCTACGGCCCGAACGTCGTGCCGCTCTGGAGCTGAGGCTGGACCCACCCGAATCGCTCGGCGGTCGCCAGCACCTCATGGGCGAACACACGGATGAGCGCGAGATGCCCGTTCGATGCGTACTGCGTGACGCCCTGCTCGAACGGAGGCGGGCCGTCGTAAGTCATGTTGCCCGTGATGCCCAAGCCCCACTCGCCAGCCATCAACTCTTCGTAGAACCGCTCCAGTTTCGGGTCGACGTGTGCCCCGCCGTCCGTGTCGGCCGCGTTCAGAATGAGACGTCGGCGGGACACGGACGTCCCATTCCTGTTGGTCACAGACTCCGACTGCCACCAAGTTTCGCGGGAGACCTCGACAAGCGGTAGATCCAGACGCGGAAGAAACCTCATTGGGGTGGACGACCTAATGTCCAACTGCATCGCGAGAAAGTCCTGCCAATCCGCCCACTTCTTCGTCCGTGGCGTCGCCAGGATCGTGCAGTCCTCCATCGACAGCTGCGTGAGTAACGACTGGCTCAGCGGTTTGCCGGTCTTGCGCGAGAAGGTGTCGTGGAACAGCATGCGCATGGCATTGGCGAGGCGCAGAGCCTCTTCCTCATGTCCCGCGTCGTAGTCCCTGACCGAACGCTTCATGAAGGCAAGTTGCTCGCGAAGCTTCGCTGACGGTCTGTCTTCCCCCATGTGGAACGCGGCTCCTTCGTGTGGGTCATGGCGGTTCCATACCGAACGGAACAACGTAACTCCGCGAGTCCTCAACGCCGAGTTGCGACACGCCATGGCCCAAGGTGTTGTGTTGCGCCTAGTTGTCGCGTCCCAGGGATAGTGTGGCCGTGTCGAGAACGAACAGCCCCACACCGGGGCTACCGGCGTGAGGCTGTCGCCGCGCACAACTTTCTGGGGTAGGCGCGTGGCAACCGTACCTCGCACGGGATCGCCGCCAAAGGGGCGAGCGGTCCTGCCGGGACCGAAGTAGTTCCGGCGCGGAAGGAGGTGATCACAATGGCGACCATCAAGAAGACAGTGAAGGTGTGGCCGGGCCAGACCAAGAAGGTCAAGACCGGCAACGTGACGTGGACGATCAAGCGCGGCCGATAGGCCCCGCTCGTCCCCGTCAGGGCAGCCCCGGTTCTTCGGAGCCGGGGCTGTTCTCTGCGGAGCTCCTGTCGGTAACAGGCCATAGCCTGGTCTCATGCCTGCACTTGACCCCCGAGACCGCGTACAGCGTTTCGTCCTGCGCGCTCGCAAACTAATGGCACATTCGTTGGTGCGTGACAACATGGCGCTTCTGGATGATCTCGCCGCCGGCACGCTCAAGGCGAACATCCAGGTGAACATGAAGACCGGTGAGAGCACGGCAACGCTCGAAATGACGTTGCCTCCCGAAGAGGCGTTTGAGTCGTTCGCCGCAAGGCTCCGACCGTTCACCACAGGCAAGGAGGCTGTCTACTGGGCGTCTGTGCTTGATGCTCTCGAGAAGCTCCTGAGCAAGGAGACATTGGCAGAGATCGTGGACATGGACGATCTTCGCGAGCATTGGAAGCGTGTCGTCGAGGGTTCGAATATCGCGCAGGCGTACTACGTAACAACCGAAGACGGCCAACTCACCGATGCGCAGCTAGCGGATCTGTGGCTCAACTCGGACGCGCTGCACACCCAGCCGATCACGTCGGCAGTAGGTAAGACGATGAGTCTCAACCAGAGGTATCAGGCGGCATGCGGGGTGTTCGCCCGTTGTTGACCGTCCCTCTGTGTGACGACCACGGCGGGGGTGATCGTCATTGAAGTTGTCGAAATCCCGGGTCGGGGACGGCGGTCGTCTGCATCATCAGCGTGCCCACGAACGGACCCCGCGCTGGTCTGCTCGCGCAGAGTCCATTTCGGCTCCGGCGCGATGCCGAATCCCGAGATCGTCACAATCGGTGACGGCGGACGCGTCGATTCTGCGGTCGCCCAACACGAACTGACCCCTATCCCGGTTCCCGGGTGATAGGTAAGGCTGGTGGATCATGGACTGGCTCTGCGGTGATCGTCGCGCGCACCGGCGAACTGGCCGAGAAACTGCTCGCCGCCGGCGAACTCCGCTGCCCGCGGTGCCGCGACGGCCAGCTGACTTCTTGGGGCTACGGCAGGCGGCGCTCCGTGCGCGATCACGACGGGACCACGATCACGGTGCGCCCCCGCCGCACGCGATGCCGGTCCTGCTCGTCAACGCATATCGTGATGCCCGCCGCTCTGCAGCCACGCCATGCCGACACCACCGCAGTGATTGGAACAGCATTGCTGCACAAAGCAAATGGACTCGGACACCGGCGTATCGCGGCGACCATGGGGCGGCCGGTGTCCACCGTGCGCCGCTGGCTTCGCCGACTACCGCCAGAGCACCTGGACCGTCTCGCACGCGACGGGACCGAGCAGCTGCTCGCCCTGGACCCCGACACGTTCACCGCGCTGCGCTACCGAGGGAACATGTTGCACCACGCGCTGTCGCTGTTGTCGGCAGCGGCCTACTGGGACCGCCGCCGCTACGCCCTCGGTGAGCCGCCGTGGACCCTGATCGGGATGTACACCCGCGGCCGCCTTCTGGCGCCACCCGGCTGACCCTCCGACGTCCCCGCGCTGCCGCCGGGGGCGTCATCACCATGCCTGCCGACAGTCGTCACCATGACGACCACCGCGTCGCCGCGACGATTACCCCGTCACAATGCAGACCGACCCCCGAAATCACGTCTGCATCCACAGTGACGCCATCGTCTGCATCCTGAGCGACGGCCAACACCCGTATAGGTGCGATAGCGAACCGGACGTTGTTCTTGATTGACCATCTCTATAAGGAGGGTTTGCTCGAACTGGACCCCGAGACGTTCACAGCGCCCGTTCTAGCCGACACCACGCTCAAAACCGAGTCCAAGATTTACAGCGCCGAGGTGGGCGCGCCACTACCGACGGACCTGTCTGATCTCGATCCCAAAGTGTGGAAGCCAATCCACATGGACGCGGAGTTCATCGGCGGCGTCGAGGGCAACCATGCATCGGAAACCGATGCCGGCGGACCCGCCGAACAAGGGACGGATAAGGGACCGCCGAGCGGGTCGAACGCCTGTGCTACCGGGTAAGCCCTGGTAGCCGGTGGAGCGGGCGACGGGAATCGAACCCGCGTAGCTAGTTTGGAAGACTAGGGCTCTACCATTGAGCTACGCCCGCGTGTGCTGCACTTCGTGACAGTACCGGCAAATGGTACCGGGCCCGCCTAACTCAAATCCAATTGAGGCATCGGCGCGGCCAGGCCGTAGGATCGCCGGTGGTCTGATGCCGCGCGCAGGCGTGCGCAGCAGCGACCGGGGTGTAGCGCAGCTTGGTAGCGCATCCGCTTTGGGAGCGGAAGGCCGCAGGTTCAAATCCTGTCACCCCGACCAGCAGTGCCCCCCGACAGCACGACCACCCACAGTAGAAGCAATAAGAGGAGTACCAACGTGAAGAGCACCGTCGAGAAGTTGAGCCCCACCCGGGTTCGCATCAACGTGGAGGTGCCCTTCACAGAGCTCGAACCGGACATCGACCGCGCGTTCAAGCAGCTGGCCAAGCAGGTCCGGCTTCCCGGGTTCCGTCCCGGCAAGGCGCCGCGCAAGCTGCTCGAAGCCCGTGTCGGCCGCGGCGCTGTCCTGGAGCAGGTCGTCAACGACGCGCTGCCCGCCCGCTACAGCGAGGCCATCACCGCGGAGTCGCTGCAGCCGATCGGCCAGCCCGAGATCGAGGTGACCAAGCTCGAGGACAACGAGGAGCTGGTGTTCACCGCCGAGGTCGACGTCCGGCCCGAGATCGAACTGCCCGACCTTGAGGCGCTGAAGATCACCGTCGACCCGGTCACTGTCGCCGATGAGGACGTCGACGCCGAGATCGACTCGCTGCAGAAGCGCTTCGGGACCCTGACCGGGGTCGACCGGCCCGCCGAGGACGGCGACTTCGTCTCGATCGACCTGTCGGCGACCGTCGACGGCAAGGACGTTCCCGAGGCCCAGACCGAGGGGCTGTCCCATGAGATCGGCTCCGGGCAGCTGATCGAGGGTCTCGACGAGGCCATCATCGGGCTGAACGTCGACGAGTCCAAGACCTTCACCACCACGCTGGTCGCGGGGGAGCACGCCGGCCAGGAAGCCGAGGTCACCGTCACCCTGCGGTCGGTGAAGGTGCGGGAGCTGCCCGAGGTCGACGACGACTTCGCCCAACTGGCAAGCGAATTCGACACCGTCGACGAGCTGCGCGCCGACCTGAAGGAGAAGGTCAGCCGGATCAAGCGGGTCCAGCAGGCCGAGGCGATCCGCGACAAGGCCATCGAGGTGCTGCTCGAGCAGACCGAGATCCCGCTGCCCGAGGCCGTCGTGCAGGCCCAGGTCGACGACACGCTGCACAACGCGATCCACGGCCTCGACCATGACGAGGACAAGTTCGCCGAGACCCTCAAGGAGCAGGGCAGCAGCCGCGAGGAGTTCGACGCCGACAACCGGGCCAACGCCGAGAAGGCAATCAAGACCCAGCTGCTGATGGACGCCATCGCCGACAAGCTGGAGATCCAGGTGGGGCAGAACGACCTCACCGAGCGCCTGGTGCTGATGTCGCGCCAGTACGGTCTGGAGCCTCAGCAGCTGCTGCAGATGCTGCAGCAGAACAACCAGCTGCCCGCGATGTTCGCCGACGTGCGCCGCGGGCTGACCGTCGCGGCGGTCGTGCACGGCGCCACCGTCACCGACACCGACGGCACCGAGATCGACACCGCGGAGTTCTTCGGGCCTTCCGGTGAGCAGGCCGAGGCTGCCGGTGCGGATGACACGCAGGACGACGCGGACGCGTCCGGCGAGCCCGCCGCCGCCCCCGAATCCGATGAACAGGCCGACGACTCCAAGTGATGCTGTGAGCGAACGCGTGCCGTCTGGGGACTCCCCGTCGGCGCGGGTTCGTTAGTGTCGTTCGTAAGACCGGTCACCGCGTCGGAAGTAGACAAAGAAAGCAGGTATCCAGTCGTGACTGACATGCGTGGCGCCTCGTCGGGCCTCAACCTTGTCGACTCGGTGTATGAGCGGTTGCTGGCCGAGCGCATCATCTTCCTGGGCTCACAGGTCGACGATGACATCGCCAATCGGCTCTGCGCGCAGATCCTCCTGCTGTCGGCCGAGGATCCGACCAAGGACATCCACCTCTACATCAACTCGCCCGGTGGCTCCATCAGCGCCGGCATGGCGATCTACGACACGATGGTGCTGGCCCCGTGCGACGTGGCCACCTACGCGATGGGTATGGCCGCCTCGATGGGCGAGTTCCTGCTCGCCGCGGGCACCAAGGGCAAGCGCTACGCACTGCCGCACGCCCGCATCCTGATGCACCAGCCGCTCGGCGGGATCACCGGCGGCGCGGCGGACATCGCGATCCAGGCCGAGCAGTTCGCCAGCATCAAGAAAGAGATGTTCCGGCTGAACGCTGAGTTCACCGGGCAGACCATCGAACGCATCGAGGCCGACTCTGATCGCGACCGCTGGTTCACCGCTCAAGAAGCCCTCGAGTATGGATTCGTCGACCACATCATCACCAGCGTGACCATCAACGGCGACGGACCGGGAGCAGGACTCGACAAATGACCGACAACACCCCTTCGTCTATCCACCCCGCCCTGGACCCACGCGTGCAACCGCAGGCCCGCTACATCCTGCCGTCGTTCATCGAGCACTCGAGCTTCGGCGTCAAGGAGTCCAACCCGTACAACAAGCTGTTCGAGGAACGCATCATCTTCCTCGGCGTGCAGGTCGACGACGCCTCGGCCAACGACATCATGGCCCAGCTGCTGGTCCTGGAGTCGCTGGATCCCGACCGCGACATCACCATGTACATCAACTCGCCCGGCGGTTCCTTCACCAGCCTGATGGCGATCTACGACACCATGCAGTACGTGCGTGCCGACATCCAGACGGTGTGCCTGGGCCAGGCCGCGTCCGCGGCGGCGGTGCTGCTGGCCGCCGGCACCCCGGGCAAGCGGATGGCGCTGCCCAACGCGCGGGTGCTGATCCACCAGCCCGCTCTCGGTGGGGTGATCCAGGGCCAGTTCTCCGACCTGGAGATCCAGGCCGCCGAGATCGAGCGGATGCGGACTTTGATGGAGGAGACCCTTTCGCGTCACACCGGCAAGCCCGCCGACGTGATCCGCAAGGACACCGACCGCGACAAGATCCTGACCGCGGAGGCGGCCAAGGATTACGGGATCATCGACACGGTGCTGGAGTACCGCAAGCTGTCGGCCCAGAAGGGCTGAGCGTTCCGCGGGTACTACCTGTTCGCAGCGCGTGGTGCGGGCCTCGAAAGGGGTGGCGCGCTACGCGCTGCGGCGTTTCTGCCCGCGCTGATCAGCGTGTGACGCGCAATGTCCGTGCGGGCGCCGCACGTGTCGTCCTTCTCACCCGTTGCCGTAGATCCTGGTCGGGGTGACAAGCACGGCCGTGCGGCGCTGCTCGCGCATCGTGCGGTCGTAGGTGTCCCAGTCGTCGTGGGTTCCGCCCGCAGCAGTGAAGATGTCCCGCAGCAGCCGCGGAAGGGTGTCGCCGCTACCGAGCCACGGCTGCGGATCGTCCGGGCCGGCCAGTTCGGCCGTGCCCTCGACGGTGGCCCAGTGCCAACCGCGGCGGAACGTGACCGCGATCTGCGGCCGCGACCGCAGGTTCATCAGTTTCACGCGCCCGTAGGTGACGAATCCGAGGACCGGCTCGCCGGTCGCGGGATGCGGCAGCGGTCCGGCGTTGATCAGGGAGGCCTGGATCGTCTGGTCCGCGCGCACCGTCGCCACCACCGCCAGGCCGCTGTCGTCCCGGGCGAGTGCGAACGCGTCCTGAAGCGAGGTCATGCCCGCAGGGTACGTCGGGTCACGGTCTCACCGCGGGGCTGAGCGGTGGGCCCGCAGGCCGTTCACCGGAAAGGCACCGCCGTAACGTCCGCTCGTGTCAGGCTGATTATCAACGCAGACGTAAACGCATCGTGCGACCGCGTCCTGATCCAAGGAGTGCCCATGTCGGAGCGAATCAAGTCGGGCGCGGCGGTGGTCGCGTTCGTGGCGGCGGCCGCGGGGCTGCTGATCCAGACCGCGACGGCCGTGGTCGCACAGGCCCAGGAACCGGTGTGCCCGGCCGGGACCTACTGGGACGCCGCCACCGCGACTTGCATCGCGGTCAACGTGTACGTCAACCCGCCGAACCCGGTGATCGGCCCCGCGGGTCCGATCGGGGTTGGCGGCGTGGTCGGTCCGGTGGGTCCCGGTCCGGTCGGGCCGGGACCGGTGGGCCCGGGTCCGCTGGGGCCCGGACCCCGCTGACACCTAGGAGTCTGCTGAATTAGTGGGTTGATGGGGCGGGGCGTCTCAAGCGCTCGTCGGCGCGTGTGTGAAGTCACAGGCAGGCCGACAGATTCGGGATTGCCCCGCCGTTTGGGGCGTGGCAATCCGATGTTCGCGCCGCAAGGCCGCCGGGATGTCTGGGCTTAGGCGATGGCCCAGGTGGTGCCGGTGTGGGTCAGGCCCATGCTGATCAGGCGGCGCAGGTTCAATGCGGCGGCGCGGTGGTGCAGCCAGTGGTTGTTCTTGCTGACGCCGCGGTAGCGGACTTTGCGGTTGCCGCGGGTCAACCAGGCGATCGAGCGTTCCACCATGGGGCGGTGTTGGCGGTACTCGGCCTGCCATTCGGGTGTGCGCGCGATGGCCCGGGCGGCACGTAGGTGCGGTTCGTGTTCGCTGATGGTGAGCTTTCGCCCACGCACTGCGGTGGTGCACAGGTGCCTCAAAGCGCATGACCGGCAATGCTTTTCGAATGCGGCTCCACCGCTAGGCCCGATGGGGATGGTGTGCTCGGCCGGACACGTCACGGTACGGGCCGCGAAATCGATGGTGAAGTCATCGCTGGTGAACCCACCCGGGACCGGGGTTCTCAGCGGGAGCGGTTTGATCACGGCGACATGCTTGAGCTCGGCCAGCGTCGCCCGTGCCTGACCGGTGCCGTAGGCCGAATCGCCGAGCACCCGCACCGCCGTCGTCTCGTGTGCCAGCAGCGCCAGTCCGATGACGGCTTCGTGATTGTCTTGTCCGCTTGCCTTGGTCAGCGCGCAGTCGGTGATGATCCCGGTATCAGGTTCGACCGCGATGTGGGCCTTGTATCCGTCCTGGCGGCGATGCACCGTCTTATGGGCATGGCGGGCTTCGGGATCCACGGTAGAGATCACCCGATCACCGGCCACCTTCTGCGCGATGCGCCACTGCCCGTCGGTGCCATCAGAACCCTCGACCGGTTCGACGTCCTGGCCGGCGACCAGCGCCAACAACGACACCGCCTCAGCGGCGCGCGGGCCCAGTTCCTGGTCGGGCAGATGCCCCAGCAGCCGGTGCGCATCGCCGACCAAGGCGTCGACAAGCTGGTCGCGGGCGGTTCTGTCGTTCCAGGCGATCGCCGGTTTACCCGGATCGCTGTAATCGTGGGCGGTGCAGTAAGTGGTGATCACCTCGCCGGCCCCTGGGACTTCGCGCCCGACCCGGCGGATCGCAGCGATCAGCTGGGTTACGGTGTCCTGGGTGGACACCGCATCATCGAGCACGGTGGAGTCCAACGCTCGCCGCGTCTTTTTGGCCAACACACCGGTCTGCGCCACGACGGCCTTGACCGCCTCAAAGATCCGGTCCGGCGCCTGCGAGGCCGCCAGCCGGCGCCGCCAATAGGTCAGCGTGGTCGAGTGAAACGCCGGCGCGGTCACCGCCAACCCGCACGCGGCTTTCCAGCGCAGATCGAAGGTGACCGCGTCCACGGTCTCGCTATCAGAGAGCCCGTGCAGGGCCTGCAAGGTGATCACCGAGGCCATCACCTCGGCCGGCACGCTCGGACGCCCCCGCCGCGACGGGAAAAGATCAGCGAACATCGCCTCGGGAAACAACTCGTGGCGGTGTTCGGCCAGGAATACAAACATGCTGTCGGACTTCAGCAGATGCCCGGCAACCGACTCCGCATCCAACAGCTCACGCTGATCCTCAGAATGCCCCTGCATCCATTAATCATCTCGAGAACCCAGCCACAAACCCCGCCACCACGCCGGATTAATTCAGCAGACTCCTAGGCGCTCAGCTCGCCGGCAATCCGGCTGATCTCCGCCGGGCCGACCCGGCAGCAGCCGCACCGTGTGCGTCGCGGGCGCGGCGAAATACGCCGCAGGCACCGCGACGATCTCCTCGGGCGCGTCCACCAGCAACCGCGCCGACCGCAGACCGTGCGACAGGTCGTGGCCGCGCGCTTCGAGTTCGGTGGCCGGCCCGCCGTCGCTGACCAGCACCGTCCGGTCGCGCCGAGGATTCCCACCCCGCCACCGCACGTCCGATGAGCAGGTCAAGAGGTCGACCGGTTACACCCTGCCCAGGCAGGTACTCTCGGTCGGGTAACGGCGGCGACACGCCAGAGACACGGTGGTGCGTTACGCGACCATCGCGGGCGGGTCAGGCGATATGTTGACGCAACTACACGTGAATACCACCGACGCTATTCGGCTTTATCGGTCGCACAGCGGCGGAAACAGCGGGTAGCGTCGGGGCTACACAAGTCGGGGCTACACAAGCGGTCCCGGTGCCCCGCACCGAAACGACTGGATATCGACGGCGAAGGAAGTAGGACCCCAGCACCATGGCACGCATTGGAGATGGCGGCGACCTGCTGAAGTGCTCGTTCTGCGGCAAGAGCCAGAAGCAGGTGAAGAAGCTCATCGCGGGACCGGGTGTGTACATCTGCGACGAGTGCATCGATCTGTGCAACGAGATCATCGAAGAGGAGCTCGCCGACGCCGACGATGTCAAACTCGACGAGTTGCCGAAGCCGGCCGAGATACGGGAGTTCCTCGAGGGATACGTCATCGGTCAGGACACCGCCAAGCGCACCCTGGCCGTGGCCGTCTACAACCACTACAAGCGCATCCAGGCCGGAGAGAAGTCGCGCGATTCGCGTTCCGAGCCCGTCGAGCTGGCCAAGTCCAACATCCTGATGCTCGGCCCCACCGGCTGCGGCAAGACCTACCTGGCCCAGACGCTGGCCAAGATGCTCAACGTCCCGTTCGCCATCGCCGACGCGACCGCGCTGACCGAAGCCGGCTACGTCGGCGAGGACGTCGAGAACATTCTGCTCAAGCTGATCCAGGCCGCCGATTACGACGTCAAGCGCGCCGAGACCGGGATCATCTACATCGACGAGGTCGACAAGATCGCCCGCAAGAGTGAGAACCCGTCGATCACCCGCGACGTCTCCGGTGAAGGCGTTCAGCAGGCGCTGCTGAAGATCCTGGAGGGCACGCAGGCCTCGGTGCCCCCGCAGGGCGGCCGCAAGCACCCGCACCAGGAGTTCATCCAGATCGACACCACCAACGTGTTGTTCATCGTCGCCGGTGCGTTCGCAGGGTTGGAGAAGATCGTCTCCGATCGCGTCGGCAAGCGCGGACTCGGCTTCGGCGCCGAGGTGCACTCCAAGGCCGAGGTCGACACCCAGGATCACTTCGCCGAGGTGATGCCCGAGGATCTGATCAAGTTCGGGCTGATCCCCGAGTTCATCGGCCGGCTCCCTGTCGTGGCGTCGGTGACCAATCTGGACAAGGAATCGCTCGTGCAGATCCTGTCCCAGCCGAAGAACGCGTTGGTCAAGCAGTACACCCGGCTGTTCGAGATGGACGGGGTGGAGCTGGAGTTCGACGAAGAGGCGCTGGAGGCCATTGCCGATCAGGCCATCCATCGGGGCACCGGCGCGCGCGGTCTGCGGGCCATCATGGAGGAAGTCCTGCTGCCGGTGATGTACGACATCCCGAGCCGCGACGACGTCGCCAAGGTGGTCGTGACCAGGGAGACCGTCGAGCACAACGTGCTACCGACCATCGTGCCGCGCAAGCCGTCGCGGACCGAACGTCGCGACAAGTCCGCCTAGAGTCCCTGTTGAGATTGCGTTGAGGGCCGTCAGTCATCGCGACTGACGGCCCTCAACGCATTTTCACCACGTGGGGTGCGCCGCCCCCTCCGCCTAGGTCGACTGCAGAGGTGGTGCCCACTCGGCGACCACCTCGTCGACCAGCGCGGCGATGGCGGCGATGCTGTCGCGGCCCGCATATGCGCACTGCAGCCGACGAGCTTGGGCGCGATAGGCCGCATCGTGGAGCACCTGCCGCACGGCACGGCGGACGGTGTGCGAAGTCGGTGTGGCGGTCCGCAGATCGACCCCGACGCCGAAGTGCCGTACCCGGGCCGCCACCTCGGGCTTGTCCTCGGTCCGGCCGGCGACGACCATGGGCACTCCGGCGGCCAGTGCGCGTTGCACGGCGCCGTAACCGCCGTTGGTGACCATGACGTCGACTCGGGGCAGCAGGACCTCATGGGGTAGGTATTCGGCGGCGAAAGTGTTGGCGGGCAACGATGTTCGGATCTCGGAGAGCGGGCGGCCGCCGGTGGTGACGACGAGGGTGACGTTCTCCGCCGCCAGCGCCTCGATGGTCGGTTCGACCAGTCGGCGCAGGTCGGCATTGTCGACCGTGCCCTGGGTGACATGCACGACGGGCCTGCTGCTGTCGAGCTCATGCCACCAGGGCGGCGCGACGAAGTCGTCGGCAGGCGGTGGACTGACAGCGCCGACGAATCGGACATGCGGGGGAAGATCGCTGCGCCGGTACTCGAATTCGGGGATGGTCGGGACGATCACCCGGTCGGCCAGTACGGCGGAGTCCAAGACGAACACCGGCAGCTTCGGTACGCCCATCGCGGCGAGCATCCGTTCGGCGGCCCGGTGCGCCGGGCGCAATCCGGCCCGTTGCGTGGCCAGTGTCAGGGCGCGGTTGCGCAGCCTGCCGACCACGCCGCGCATCGGCGCTATCCCCGGCCCCGCCGGTGTGGTGTCGCGGCTAGTCAAAAACAGCGGTGTGGTGGAGTAGGACAGGATCGGCGGGCGGGCGCCGCGATCGCCGAGGAGCAGTGGCAGTACACCGAGAAACAACGCGTCGGCGATGACGGCGTCGTAGTGGTGGCTCGCCGACACTTCTTTGAGCGCTCCGAACTGAACGGGCATAGGCCGCACGAAGATGTGCTCGATGTCGAAGTTGAGCCGTGCCAAGCCGGACGTCTGCGCGCGTCCCGGCAGGTCGGCGTCGAACGAAGAATCATCGTAGTCGGCGGCGTAGGGCAGCGGCACGGGATCCGCGCCGACAGCTCGGATCTTGTCGGCATGGCGGGAGCTGGTCAGCACGGAGACGCGGTCACCGCGGGCGGCGAGTCCGCGTGCGACGTTCAGCAGCGGCGAGATGTGTCCGACCGGCGGGCAGGATGCGATGAGGATCTGCGACATGTGTCGATGCTCGCCGCCGACCCGACCCGTGTGCTTGGAGCGTGTGTGGAGAAATCGTGGAGATCGCGCAAAGGCCGCTCAGCTGAGCACGCGGTCGGGGCGGGTGTAGACGTTCATCGAATCACCGCGCAGGAAGGCCACCAGCGTGACACCCGATTGGGCGGCCAGATCGACCGCCAGCGACGACGGGGCCGACACCGCGGCGAGCACCGGAATGCCGGCCATCACCGCTTTCTGGGTCAATTCGAACGACGCGCGGCCGCTGACCAGCAGTACGGTGTCGCCGAGCGGGATCCGCCGGTTCTCCAGTGCCCACCCCACCACCTTGTCGACGGCGTTGTGCCGGCCGATGTCCTCACGGACCACGAGTAGGGAACCGTCGGTGCCGAAGAGCGCCGCACCGTGCAGTCCTCCGGTGGCGGCGAACACCTTCTGTTCCCCGCGCAGCTTGTCGGGCATCGCCGACAGCGTTTCGGCGGTGACCGTCGCCGGGTCGTCGCCGGGGGCGTGTCTGCTGATCAACCGCACGGCGTCCAGCGATGCCTTGCCGCAGACCCCACACGACGACGTCGTGTAGAAGTTCCGCGTGGGATCCACATCAGGCGGCGGGACACCGTCGGCCAGCGTCACATCCAGGACGTTGTAGGTGTTCTGTGAAAGCCCCGAACCGTCGTCCGGCAGGCTGGAGCGAAGCGATTCGGGGACGGGGGCGGGGGCGGTCGCGCCCCTGCAGTAGCGCACCGACATGATGTCCTCGCGGCCCCGCACGATGCCCTCGGTGAGCAGGAAACCCTGTGCCAGTTCGACGTCCGAGCCCGGGGTGCGCATCGTGACGGTGATCGGCTTGCCGTCGACCCGAATCTCCAACGGTTCCTCGACGACCAGGGTGTCCGGTCGCGCGACGGCGTCCTCGGTCGTCACGTGATGCACCCGGCGGCGCGCGGTCACCCGGCCCATTCAGCTGCGCTCCATCCTGATCACAACGGCCTTGGACACCGGCGTGTTCGACTTTGCGGCGGTATGGTCCAGCGGCACAAGCGGATTCGTCTCCGGGTAGTAGGCGGCGGCGTTGCCCTCCGGCGTCGGGTACGCGATGACGCGGAAGTCCTTCGCGCATCGCTCCTGCACCTGACCGTCGGCAGCGGGGAATTCGGAGATCAGGTCGACGCGGTCGCCGTCGGACAGCCCGAACCTGTCCAGGTCGGCGGGGTTGACGAACACCACCCGCCGGCCGCCCTTGACGCCCCGGTAGCGGTCGTCGAGCCCGTAGATGGTGGTGTTGTACTGGTCGTGGCTGCGCAGCGTCTGCAGCACCAGTCGGCCGTCGGGCACCGGCACCCACTCGAGCGGATATGCCGTGAAGTTGGCTTTTCCTGTCGCAGTGTGAAATTCGCGGGAATCTCGCGGCGGATGCGGCAGCTGGAACCCGTCGGGAGCACGCACCTTGCGGTTGTAGTCCTCGCATCCGGGGACCACCTCCGCGATCGCGTCCCGGATGGTGTCGTAGTCGGCGTTGAACGTCTCCCAGGGCACGGGGTGGCCGGGGCCGAACACCGTGCGGGCCAATTGGCAGATGATCGCGACCTCGCTGCGCACCTGATCGCCGGGCGGGGGCAGGCTGCCGCGTGACAAGTGCACCATCGACATCGAATCCTCTACCGACACAAGCTGTTTGCCGGTCGCCTGTACATCGCGGTCGGTGCGTCCCAGCGACGGCAGGATGAGCGCGGTGCGGCCGTGGACAAGGTGGCTGCGGTTGAGTTTCGTCGACACCTGGACCGTCAGCGAGCAGTTGCGCAACGCGGCCTCGGTGACCGGGGTGTCCGGGGTGGCGGAGACAAAATTGCCTCCCATGGCCATGAACACCGTGGCTTTGCCGTCGCGCATCGCGCGGATCGCGTCGACGGTGTCATAGCCGTGGTCGCGCGGGCTGGCGATGCCGAACCGGTCGTCGAGGGCGGCCAGGAACCGCTCGGGCACCTTCTCCCAGATCCCCATCGTGCGGTCACCCTGGACGTTGGAGTGGCCGCGCACGGGGCACAGACCGGCGCCGGGCTTGCCGATCATGCCGCGCATCAACAGAAGGTTGCAGATCTCGCTGATCGACGGGACCGCATGCCTGTGCTGAGTCAGGCCCATCGCCCAGCACACCACGATGCGTCGCGACGTCGCCATCATCGCCGCGACGCGGTCGAGTTGCGCGCGGTCGATACCGGTCGCCTCGAGTACGGTGTCGAGATCGATGGCACGGGTGCGCGCCTCGTAGTCGGCGAACCCCGCGGTGTGTGCCGCGACGAAATCGCGGTCCACGATCTGCACTCCAGGACCGGCCTTGTCCTGAGCCTCCAACAGCAGCCGGCCCAGACCGGCGAACAACGCCATGTCGCCGCCGAGGCGGATCTGTACGAATTCGTCGGCGATCGGCACCCCGTCGCCGACCACGCCGTGCACCTTCTGCGGGTCCTTGAACCGGATTAGGCCGGCTTCGGGCAGGGGGTTGACCGCGATGACCTTCGCGCCGTTGGCCTTTGCCTTCTCCAGCACCGACAGCATCCGCGGATGGTTGGTACCGGGGTTCTGGCCGGCGATCACGATGAGGTCGGCCTGCACCAGGTCTTCGACGGTGACCGATCCCTTGCCGATGCCGATCGCGTCGACGAGCGCGGTCCCCGAGGACTCGTGGCACATGTTCGAACAGTCCGGCAGGTTGTTGGTGCCGAAGCTGCGCACGAACAACTGGTAGAGGAACGCGGCCTCGTTGCTGGTGCGTCCGGAGGTGTAGAAGACGGCCTGGTTCGGGTCGTCGAGGGCGCCGAGCTCGTCGGCGATCAACCGGTACGCCGCTTCCCACTCGATGGGCCGGTATCGGTCGTCACCCGGCCGCAGCACCATCGGGTGGGTCAGCCGGCCCTGCTGGGACAGCCAATACTCGGGCTTGGCGTCGAGTTCGGCGATGGTGTGGCGGGCGAAGAACTCGGGGGTGACCACGCGCTTGGTGGCTTCCTCGGCGACGGCCTTGGCGCCGTTCTCGCAGAATTCGGCGAACTTGCGCCCACCGGGCTCCTCGGGCCACGCGCAACCGGGGCAGTCGAACCCGTGCCGCTGGTTGAGTCTGATCAGCGCGGCGGCCGTGCGGACGGGGCCCATCTGCTGCAGCGCGCGCTGCATGCTGACCATCACGGCCTTGACGCCGGCGGCCTCGCGTTTGCGCTCGCTGACCTGCACATCCAGCTCGTCGTAGTCGGCGTCGACGTCTTTCGCGGGGGCCATGGTCCCAATCTAGACGCCGGACCACCGGACCTCGGCCGGTGCGGAAGGGTTGTCATTTGGTATTTCACATGCGGTGATAGACGCTGTCTATCGTTCTGCCGTTTGGCGGGTCCCGGAAGGGGAGCGCGGTGCTGTTGCAACACCTGGAGTACCTCCTGGCGCTGGCGGCCGAGCGTCACTTCGGGCGGGCGGCTGCGCGCTGTCATGTGAGTCAGCCGACCCTGTCGGTGGCGATCCGTCGATTGGAACGTGACCTGGGCGTCGTCATCGTCCAGCGCGGACACCGCTTCGAGGGCTTCACCGAAGAGGGACGCCGGGTGGTCAGCTGGGCCCAGCGGATCGTCGCCGAGCGCGACGAAATGCTCGCCGACCTCGAACGGATGCGCGGCCGGTTGACCGTCACGGCGCGGCTCGGGGCGATCCCGACGGCGGTGCCGGCCAGTCCGTTCATCACCGCGGAGTTTTTGGCCCGCAATCCGGCGGCCTCGGTGCGCATCGAGGCATTGTCGTCGCGCGAGATCGCACGCCGGCTCGCCGATTTCGAGATCGACGCCGGATTGACCTATCTCGACGACGAGGCGCCGCCGGGCACGCGGTCGGTCGAGATGTACCGGGAGCGGTATGTGTTGGTGGCCCCGGCCGACGATCCACTGATGGCCGGCGCCGAGGTGAGCTGGGCGGACGCGTCCACACGGCAGCTGTGCGCGTTGACCACCACGATGCGCAACCGTCGCATCCTCGACGCCAACATGGCCGCCGAAGGCGTCCGCTATCGTCCCGCGGTGGAAGCCGACTCGGTCGACGCGCTCTTCGCGCATCTGACGCACTCGCGGCGCGCCACCATCGCCTCGGCCGCGTGGCTGTCGCAGTTGGGGGTGCCGCAGGGATTCGCGGCGCGGCCGATGGTCGTGCACAGCCCCGGTCCAGCGATCGGGCTGGTGGTGCTCGACCGAGAGCCGGCGCCGCTCGTCGCGACGGCCCTCGTCGGGGTGGCGACCGACATCGACCTGGGCTCGCGCCTAACCGGCATGGAGAGGGATGCGATGCGTTCGGGTGGCGGCCCGTAGTCCTGCCGCAGTTCAGGTGTGCCCGGTGGCGCGCCCGCTCGTCGGGGTTGGTGCCATTTGCCGCCGGCGCGTGGGTGACGGTGGCTGTCTAAAGGACCTTGAGCGCGGTCTCGGCGGCTGATCTCAGCGCATCGGCCAACGGCAGTTGCCGAAACGACGCGGACAAGATCTCGACACCCCAGGGACCGTCGAAACCCTTGTCGCGCAGAACCTTCACCAGACCGACGAGGTCGAACGATCCCTCGCCGCACAGCTGCCGGCGTTCAACGGTGTCGTCGAAGAGTGTGCCGACCACCTGCGCGTGGGCGTCGTCGAGTTCCACGCCGAACACCCTCTCGCCGGTGAGCGCGGCGTCCAACTCGGCAAGCGAGGTGCCGGCGCGGAACACATGCCAGGCGTCGACGATCAGACCGACATCGGGATGGTCCGCCGCTCTGACAAGTTCGGCGCCTCTGGGCAGAGACGCGATCAGGGAGAACGGCATCGGTTCGATCGCGATTCGGGTGCCGAGCCGCGCCGCGTCGTCGGCGAGTTGCCGCAGCGGGACGACGAACGGTTCCAGCGCCGCGGCGGCGGGACCGTTCTCCGAGCCGATCTTGATGAATGCCGGGTTGAGGGCATCGGCGGCCTCGAACAGCAGGTCGCGGATCTGATACGTGTGCCCGGGCAGGCCACGACCAACCCACCACCGCTCGATCAGCTCGATCTCCACATGGGAAAGACCATGATCGGCGATCATGTCGCGCAACGCCGCGAAACCGATCGACTCCCGGACCGCGAGGAGGTCATCGGCGATCAGTCCGAAGCCGCTGTACCCGGCATCGGCGATTGCCCGGACGCGTTCGGTGATCGGAATCGGGCTCGTCGCCGGGCTGTGCATCGGCGACGTGTTGCCTGCACTCGTCCATGCGGTCGCCACCAGCTCTGGCACTTCCACCTCTCTGTCACCGTGCCTCTCCGCACCCCGCTCACCCCTGGCGAGGGTGCGTGAAGTTGGGTCTGCGGGCGGCGTGTCGGTTGCGGACACGCACGCTCGCGGACTGTGGGGGTGGTCTTAGTTGGTGGGGAATCCGAGGTTGATGCCGCCGTGGCTGGGGTCGAGCCAGCGGGTGGTGATGGCTTTTTGGCGGGTGAAGAATTGGACGCCGTCGGTGCCGTGGGCGTGGCTGTCGCCGAACAGGGAGGCTTTCCAGCCGCCGAAGCTGTAGTAGGCCATGGGAACGGGGATGGGCACGTTGATGCCGACCATGCCGACCTCGACCTCGTTTTGGAAGCGTCGGGCCGCGCCGCCGTCGTTGGTGAAGATCGCGGTGCCGTTGCCGTAGGGGTTGGTGTTGATCAGGTCCAGGGCCTGGTCGTAGGTGTCCACCCGCACGACCGACAGGACGGGGCCGAAGATCTCGTCGGTGCAGACGCTCATGTCGGCGGTGACGTTGTCGAGCAGGGTGGGGCCCAGCCAGAACCCGTCCTGATCACCGTCGGCCTGGACGGTGCGGCCGTCGACGACGACCTTGGCGCCGGCGGCTTCGCCGGCGTCGATGTAGGAGGCGACCTTGTCGCGGTGGGCCTTGGTGACCAGCGGACCCATGTCGGTGTTGCGGGTGCCGTCGCCGATCTTGAGCCCGGTGGTGCGTTCGGTGATCTTGGCGACCAGGTCGTCGGCGATGGGGCCGACGGCCACGCAGGCGGAGATGGCCATACAGCGTTCGCCGGCGGAGCCGAAGCCGGCGTTGACCATCGCGTCGGCGGCCAAATCCAGGTCGGCGTCGGGCAGGATCACGGCGTGGTTTTTGGCTCCGCCCAGGGCCTGGACGCGCTTGCCGGCGGCGGTGCCGGTGGCGTAGACGTACTGGGCGATCGGGGTGGACCCGACAAAGCTCACGGATTTGATCTTGGGGTTGGTGAGCAGTTCGTCGACGGCGGTCTTGTCGCCTTGGAGGACGTTGAACACCCCGGCGGGCAGGCCGGCTTGTTTCCACAGCTCGGCCAGCCACAGCGCGGCGCTGGGGTCTTTCTCGCTGGGTTTGAGGACCACGGTGTTGCCGGTGGCGATGGCGATCGGGAAGAACCACATCGGCACCATGGCGGGGAAGTTGAACGGGGAGATGATCGCGACCGGGCCCAGGGGCTGGCGGATGGAGTGCACGTCGACGTTGGTCGAGGCGTTCTCGGTGTAGCCGCCCTTGAGCAGGTGGGGGATGCCGCAGGCGAACTCGACGACCTCCTGGCCGCGGCTGACCTCGCCGAGCGCGTCGGAGACGACCTTGCCGTGCTCGGCGGTGATGATCTCGGCCAGTTCACCCTTGCGCTCGTTGAGCAGCTCCCGGAAGGCGAACAGCACCTGGGTGCGTTTGGCCAGCGAGGTGTCCCGCCAGGCCGGGAACGCGGCAGCGGCCGCATCGATCACCAGCTGGGCGTCGGCGACGCTGGCCAGCGCGACCTGACCGGTCACCACACCAGTCGCCGGATTGGTCACCGGCGCCGTCGCGGAGGACTCGCCGGCAAACACCTTGTTATCAACCCAATGGGAAATCGTCTTGGTCATTACTCTGCTCCTGCTTGTGTTTTCGGTTCTACGGTCGGTCGGCGAGCTGCACATCAACGGGCAGGCCGGTTTCGAGCGATTCGACACCTGCCGCGCACACCGCCGCGGCCGCGTAGCCGTCCCACGCGGTCGGTCCGTCGACGTTGGTGCCGGAGATGACGGCGTCAACCCACCGTTGGATCTCGGTGTCATAGGCGCGGCCGAACCGTTCCCGGAACCCGGGGGTGATCTGACCACCCCAGGTGCCCGGCGCGGATTTGCGGATCAGCCCGACGTCCAGGCCGATCATCGCGCTGCCACGTTCTGCGACCACCTCGGTGCGCACCTCGTAGGCGACACCGGTGGTGACGAAGAGTTCGACGTCCACGTGCCGTCCGGACACCGTTCGTAGGATCGCAATCTGCGGATCGATGACACCCTGGGGCGCACCAGGATTCGACGAGGGTTTGACGATCTGGACGCTGGCGATCTCCTCGCCGAACAGGTAGCGCGTCACGTCGACCTCGTGCACCAGCGAATCTTTGACGATCAGCGAGCTGTCGAAGTACGACGGCACATTCGGGTTGCGGTGCACGCAGTGCATCACCAGGGGCTCGCCGAGTTCGCCGCCGTCGAGCAGTGCCTTGAGCCGCATGTACTCGTCGTCGAAGCGTCGCATGAAGCCGACCTGGATCAGCGGGCGATCAAGCCCGGCCTCTCGCCGGACGATCTCCAGCGATGTGGAAACGTCGGTGGTGAGCGGCTTCTCGCACATCACCGGCTTGCGGTGCTCCAGGCAGGCCAGCAGCTGCTTCTCGTGGGTGGTGCCCGGGGTGGCCAGCAGCACGGCGTCGACGTCCGGATCGGCGATCGCGTCGAGGGGATCGGCAACGGCGCGGCAACCTTCGATGCCCGAGGCGATCTGCTCGGCCTTCTCGGTGACGTAGTCGTTGACCACCGACACCCGCGCGCCCGAGATCCGGGACGTGATCCGGGCGACGTGGTCGGCCCCCATGACGCCGACTCCCAGGACGGCGACACGCAGTTCGGGCATGGTGATTTCTCCTTGTGGAAGAGCGGCCGACTATGTGAATGTGACGGACGGGATGCCGCACGACCCGAGATAGTTGCGGGTGCGCTTGGCGATGGGCAGCGGGGCGTCGGCAGGGCAGGGATACATGTCCTGCTCGACGATCGCGAACACGTCGATGCCGAGTTTCTCGACCTCGGCGAGAAGCGGTGGCATGTCCGGGATCCCCAGCGGCGGTTCGGTCATCGCGCCGAGCTTGACCGCCTCGCCGAACGGCAGGTCCTCGGCTTCGACCTTGGCGCGGACCTGCGGATCGACCTGCTTGAGGTGCAGATATCCGATGCGTTCGGGGGCGCGGCGGATGATCGCGATGTTGTCGCCGCCGCAGTAGGAGATGTGGCCGGTGTCCAGGCACAGGTTCACATACCGGCTGTCGGTGCCATCGAGGAAGCGGTACACGTTGTCCTCGGTGTCGACGTGGGAGTCGGCGTGCGGATGATACTGCGCACGCACCCCGTAGGTTTCGAACATCGCCTTGCCGAGGTCGTTCATGCCGCCGGTCTTCTTGGCCCACTGCTCGGCGGTGAGGTGGCGGTCTTCGAGAACCTCGCCGGTGGCCGGGTCGCGCCACATCTCCGGGATGACCACCACGTGCTTGCCGCCGACCGCGGCGGTCAGCTTGGCGACGCCCTCGATCTGCTTCCAGACCGCATCCCATGAGTCATCCTGGTGCAGGTGCTCGAACACCGTCCCGGCCGAGAGCTTGAGCCCCCGGGCGGCCAGCTCGTCGGCCAGCGTGGCCGGGTCGGTGGGCAGGTACCCGTAGGGGCCCAGCTCGATCCACTCATAGCCCGACTCGGCGACCTCGTCGAGGAAACGGGTGTAGGGCGTCTGCTGCGGATCGTCGGGAAACCACACCCCCCACGAATCCGGCGCGGAGCCAACACGAATTGAAGTCACGGTGCTCCCTGGCCTAGCGGTCGGACGGATTGATCAGTGGCCGCTGGACTTTCTTCCAGTCTGCGTACCGCTGATGGGCCTGCTGGGTGGACGCCAGTGTCGAGACCTGGCTGACCGGCACGTCCCACCAGGAATGGCTGTCCGGTGCAAAGACCATCGGGTCGGTCTCGACGTGGATGACCGTGGTGCGGTCACTGGCCTTGGCGACCTTGACGGCATCGGTGAACTCGGCGGCGGTCGTGACACGGATGACGTCGGCGCCCAGGCTGGCCGCGTTCGCGGCCAGATCGACAGGCAGTTTGCCGCCGTTGAGCCGGCCGTCCTCGCCGCGGTACCGGTAGCTGGTGCCGAAGCGTTGCGAGCCAACGGAATCCGACAGGCCGCCGATGGAGGCGAAGCCGTGGTTCTGCACCAGCACCGGGATGACCTTCACACCCTCCTGCACGGCGGTGACGAGTTCGGTGGCCATCATCAGGTAGGAGCCGTCGCCGACCATGATGAACACGTCGCGGTCGGGGGCTGCCATCCGCACTCCGATACCGCCGGCGATCTCATAGCCCATGCAGGAGAACCCGTACTCGACGTGGTAGCCCTTGCGGTCGCGCATCCGCCACAATTTGTGCAGATCACCGGGCATCGACCCGGCGGCGCACACTACGACGTCGCGGGCGTCGGACAACGTGTTCACCAAGCCGATCACCTGGTTCTGGTTCAGCGCGGCACCGTCCTCGGTGCGGTACGCCTCGGTGACGGTGTCGTTCCACTCGGACATCAGTTCGCGGACGCGCGAGGTGTATTCGTCGCTGACCGAGTAGTCGTCGAGCAGTCCGGTCAGCGCTTCGAGCGCTTCCCGGGCGTCGGAGACCACGCTGATCCCGCCCTGCTTGACCGAGTCCAGGGATGCCACGTTGATGTTGACGAACCGGACGTCGGGGTTGTTGAACGCGGTGCGCGACGCCGAGGTGAAATCGCTGTAACGGGTGCCGATCCCGATGATGACGTCGGCCTCGGCGGCCAGCGCGTTGGCCGCCGTGGTCCCGGTGGACCCGACGGCGCCGACCGAGCGCGGATCGTCGTGCAGCAGTGAGCCCTTCCCCGCTTGGCTCTCGCAGACCGGGATCCCGGTCTGGGCCACGAACTGCGCCAGCGCGTCGTTCGCGCCGGAATAGATGACACCGCCACCGGCGACGATCAGCGGTTTGGTCGCCGAGCGGATGACCTCGGCGGCCTTGGCGATCACGGCCCGCTCGGGCATCGGCCGGGCGATGTGCCAGGTGCGCTCGGCGAACAACGAGACCGGCCAGTCGAAGGCCTCGGCCTGCACGTCCTGCGGCAGGGCGATCGTCGCTGCGCCCGTCTCGACGGGATCGGTCAACACCCGCATCGCCCCCAGCAGCGCCGCGGGCAGCTGCTCGGGACGCCACACCCGGTCGAAATAGCGCGACAACGGTTTGAACGCGTCGTTGACGGTGACATCCCCGGACGAGGGCAGCTCCAGCTCCTGCAGCACCGGTGAGCTCACCCGGGTGGCGAAAGTGTCTGCGGGCAGCAGCAATACCGGCAGTCGGTTGATGGTGGCCAGCGCGGCGCCGGTCAGCATGTTCGTCGAGCCCGGTCCGACGCTGGCGGTCACCGCCCACGCCTGGGTGCGGTCGCGCTGCCGGGCGTACGCGACGGCGGTGTGCACCATGGCCTGTTCATTGCGGCCCAGCACATACCGCAGGTCCGGTTGTTCGCCGGCCTCGTGGGCCTCCACCTCGTCCTGAAGCAGTGCCTGGCCGATGCCCGCGACGTTGCCGTGGCCGAAGATGCCCAAGCACCCGGCGAAGAACTTGTGCCGCTCACCGTCGTGTTCGACGTACTGGTTGGCCAGGAAGCGCACGGTCGCCTGGGCGACGGTGAGCCGTACGGTCGGTTCGTTGTCGACGAACTTCTCTGTCGACTTCGGCGCGGTGGAAACCACGGGTCACGCTCCTTCGGTGGCGGAGTACATCACGATTGCGCGGTGAACGGCAGACGCGGGTCGATCTCCTGGTGCTCCCAGCTGCCGCGCAGCCAGGTGTGATTGGGATCGTCACAGATCAGCCAGGCGCGGGTCGGTCCCGAACCGGCCATCACGTTCAGGTAGTACATGTGGTGGCCCGGAGCCGCGATGGACGGGCCGTGGTAGCCGTGGGGGACCAGCACCACATCGCCGGTGCGGACCTCTTCGAGCACCTCGATCGGGCGCTCGGGGGTGCCATAGACCCGGTGATAGCCGAATCCCGGTGTGCCCGCCGGGCTGTCGTCGATCTCGAAGTAGTAGATCTCCTCGAGCTGGGTCTCGACGTCGGTGTTCTCGTCGTGCTTGTGCGCGGGATAGCTCGACCAGTTGCCACCGGGGGTGATCACCTCGCAGGCAATCAGCGAGTCCGCCTCGAATGCGGTGGCGGTGCCGAAGTTGTGCACCTGGCGGCTGCAATTGCCCGCCCCGCGCAGTTCGACGGCCACGTCGGCCGCGGCGACGCGGCGGTTCGGGAAGGACGTCTTCGCGCGGGCACCGCAGATCGCGATGCGGCCCCGGCCCGACAGGAAGTAGTCCTGGCCGAGGCCGAGGTACACCATGTCTGCGGGCCCGTCGAACACCGAAGCGCGGGGCGACAACTCGAACATCTCGCCGCCGCATTCGACGCGCCCGGCGCCGGCCAACGGCAGGATCATCACCTCGTTGTCGCCGGTGTTCAATGACACCGAACCGTCGTCTCCGAGATCGACTACGTGCAAGGAGGATTCGGCCCAGCCGGCGTCCTCCGGGGTGATCGCGACGGTGAACGGAGTCGAAGCGCTGCCGGCCGGAATGTACAGCTTCGACCTCATCGGACCATCGCCACCGCGGTCGCGACGGCCGAGCTGACGTCGTCGTCGGGCGGGTAGAGCAGGGTGCGGCCGACGATCAGGCCGCGCACCGACGGAAGTGACAACGCCTTCTCCCAACTGGCGAACGCCTCTTCGGGATCGGTGGGATCCCCACCGAGCAGCAGGGTGGGAAGGGTCGTGGACTCCATGACGCGCTCCATCTCGTCCGCCACGGGCAGCTTCATCCAGGTGTACGCCGAGGTGGAGCCGAGACCCTGGCCGATGTGCACCGATTTGATCACCGCGTCGGGGGTCAGGTCGTTGCGGACCTTGCCGTCGACGCGCGAGGACATGAACGGCTCCAGCATCGCGATCAGACCGTGGGCGGCGAGCTCGTCCACGGCCTGTGCGCAGGCCGTCAGCGTGGACACCGTGCCTGGATCGTCGAGATCGATGCGGCACAACATCTTTCCGCCGTTCATCCGGGCCGCGGCGGTCGATGCGGCGGTGGCGCCCGTCATCCGGTCGTCGAGCTCGAACGACGAGCCGGCCAAACCGCCGCGGTTGAACGACGAGAACACCACCTTGTCCTCGAGCGCGCCCAGCAGCACCAGGTCATCGAGGATGTCCGCGGTCGCCAGCACTCCGTCCACGCCGGGATCGGCGAGCGCGGCCTGCAACCGGTCCAGCAGATCGGTGCGGCTGTTCATCGCGGTCGGCCGCCCACCGACGGCGAGAGCGCCGCGCGCGGGGTGATCGGCGGCGACGATCATCAGGCGTCCGTTGCCGCGCAAGGTCGGCCGGGTGGTGCGCTGCGCCCAGGCGCGTGCGACAGCGCCCGGGTCGGTGGCACGCAGCTCGGTGATCGAGGCATAGGTGGGGCGCACGGCGGTATCAGACATTGACGGCCTCCACAGCGGTCTGCTCGGCCAGTTCGGCGACCTCGGCGGCGGTCGGCATCGCGGTCGAGCACTCCAGCCGACCGGCGACGATCGCGCCGGCGGCGTTGGCGTAGCGCAGGGTCTTCTCCAGTGACCAGTTGTGGAGCAGTCCGTGGCACAGGCTGCCGCCGAACGCGTCACCGGCTCCCAGGCCGTTGACGACGTCGACTTGGTTGGGGGGCACGGTGACCGATGTGTGCCGGGTCTTGCCGAGCACCCCGCGCGGGCCCTGCTTGACGATGGCGAGTTCCACCCCGAGGTCGAGCAGCGCGTCGGCGGCTCGGTGCGGGTTGGACTCGCCGACGGCGATCTCGCACTCCTCGCGGTTGCCGACGGCGACCGTCACGTGTGCCAGCGCCTTCTGCACCTGCTCGGTGGCGGCTGCGGGCGTCTCCCAGAACATCGGGCGGTAATCCAGGTCCAGGACCGTGAGCGGCCGACGCTCGCGCGCCTCCCATGCCGCGAAATGCGCACTGCGACTGGGTTCCTCAGACAGACCTGTCACCGTCGACCAGTAGAGTCGCGCCGAGCGGACCGCGTCCGCATCGATCTCGTCGGCACGGATCTGCAGATCGGGGGCGCTGGGCTTGCGGTAGAAGTACAGCGGGAAGTCGTCGGGCGGGAAGATCTCGCAGAACGTCACCGGCGTCGGGAACTCACTGTGGGTGGTGACGTATGAGTTGTCCACCCCGAGGCGAGCCAGTTCGGCGCGCACGTAGCGGCCGAACGGGTCGTCACCGACGCCGGAGATCAGCGCCGACCGGTTCCCGAGTCGCGCCGCGGCGACCGCGACGTTGGCGGCGCTGCCGCCGAGGAACTTCCCGAACGTCTGAACCTCTTCGAGGCCGACACCGGTCTGGAGCGGGTAGACGTCGACGCCGCTGCGCCCGATGGCGAGCACGTCGTATGGCTGATTGGTCATCACAAGTCACTCCGACGGGATAGGTGTGGGTGGCTGCCTGAAACTGTGCCCCTGGTCACGGCACCATGTCAAGACTTTGTCCTGACATTCTATCTTTATCTCAATCGATGTTAGTATTCAGCTACTCTTGACCCGCCCTATACGAGATCGGAGCGGACGTGCCCCTGACTGTGGAGCTCGACAGGTCAAGCCCGGTTCCGCTGTACTACCAGCTGGCCCAGGCGATCGAGGCTGCGATCAGAAATGGCGAACTCGCGCCCGGGGACCGGTTCGAAAACGAACTCGCGTTGGCGAAGCGTCTGACGCTGTCCCGCCCGACCACCCGCCGGGCGATCCAAGAGCTCGTCGACAAGGGGCTGCTGGTCCGCAAGCGCGGAGTCGGCACCCAGGTGGTGCAGAACCCGGTGCACCGCCGGGTGGAACTGACCAGTCTGTTCGACGACCTCGCCCGCGCCGGCCAGGAGCCGACCACGCGATTGCTCAAGTACGAGGTCGGCCCGCCCGACGAGGAGACCGCCCGCGAGCTGAATCTGGCCGAAGGCCGGGAGGTCGCGTCGATCCACCGGTTGCGGTGCGCGAACGGCGAGCCGCTGGCCCTGATGGTGAACCATCTGCCCGCCGACATCGCGCCCGACGCCGACGAGTTGGAGAGCAACGGTCTGTACCAGTCGCTGCGGACCCGCGGTGTGCACATCCGGCTGGCCCGCCAGCGGATCGGCGCCCGCAGCGCGACCCGCGCGGAGGCTCACCTGCTCGATGAGAAGTCCAACGCGCCGCTACTGACCATGACGCGTACCGCCTTCGACGACTCCGGTGCCGCCGTGGAGTTCGGCAACCACTGCTACCGCGCATCGCGTTACTACTTCGACACCACGCTCGTCGACCGCTGACCCATCCCGGCGACCTCTTCTGCGCCGAAATCGCATTCCACGCGGCGAAAACGCGGAAAGTTCCGCGTGGAATGCGATTTCGGCGGGGGAGGTCAGGTGAAGGCGGCGCGGAAGGCTTCCAGCGCGGCCTCGCTGCCCGCGAGTCCGGTGCCCGACGCCCAGGCCTCCATGCCGACGGTGCCGGTGTAGCCGAGCGTCCGCAGCGCCGCCGCGACAGCGGCGTAGTTGATCTCGCCGGTTCCGGGCTCGCAGCGGCCGGGCACATCGGCGATCTGGATCTCGCCGATCGCGCCACCGCAGCGGCGGAGCAGCTCGATCAGGTTCCCCTCGCCGATCTGCGCGTGATACAGATCGAGCATCATCTTCACGTTCGGGTGGTTCACGCCTTCGACCAGCGCGAGCGTGTCCTTGGCGCGGGCCAGCGGCACACCGGGGTGGTCGACGATCGTGTTCAGGTTCTCGACGCAGAACGTGACGCCGGCGGCGGCGCCGAGTTCGCCCAACCGCTCCAGGGTGCGGACCGCCGTGAGCCACATCTGCCCGGTGCTGCGCTGCCGGGGACGAGCCGCCTGCCCGTCGACGAGCTCGGCGGTGTGCAGGTTCAGCCGCGAGACCCCCAGCGTCTCAGCGGCTTTGATACTCAACTCCGCGGTCCGCACCACCTCGTCACAGCTGTCCGGATCGATCAGGTCGCCGTGCAGGTAACCCGTCATCGATGTGAACGCCGCGCCGGTCGCCGCCAGCGCGTCCAGATCTTTGTCGTGCCAGCTCCAGATCTCGACCGCGAAACCCAGGTCGTCGATGCGTTTCACCCTGTCCAGGATCGGCATATCGCGGAAGACCATCTCGGCGCACACCGCCAACTGAAAGCTCACTGCAGCAGTTCCTTTCGATGTCGCCGCCGCGGCGGCCGATGTCCGATGGCGCGGTCGGCGACCGAGCGAGGCGCGAGCACCGCATGCGAGCCATTGGCTACGCGCGTGGACTAGAACGTTCTAGGCCACGCTAGGCGGTGGGTCCGGATTTCGTCAACGGGGAAGCTGGAACGTTCTAGGCTGAGCGCATGCAACGGAGACCGACGCTCGCCGACGTGGCCGAGCGGGCCGGGGTGTCACGGGCGCTGGTGTCGATCGTGATGCGCGACGCCGCCGGCGCCAGCGAACTCACGCGCAAGCGGGTGAAGCGCGCGGCCGACGAGATCGGCTACCGCCCGGATCCGCAGGCCCGGCGTCTGCGTCAGCACCGGACCCGGCTTGTCGGCGTGAGCTTCTCGGCTCATCAGGAGTTCCATGCCGATCTCGTCGACGGCGTGTATGTCGCCGCCGAAGCCCTCGGCTACGACGTCGTGCTCAGTGCTGTGACGCCGCATCGCGACGAACGGCGAGCGCTGCGCACCCTTGTCGACGACCGTTGTGAGGGCCTGCTGCTCGTCGGGCCACAGTTGCCGACCCGCGCGCTCGATGAGTTGGCGGCGCAACTGCCGGTGGTGGTGATGGCGCGACGGGTGCGAAGCGTCGACGCGGTGCGCAGCGATGATGTGGCAGGTGCGGAGGCCGGGACGGCGCACCTGCTTGGGCTGGGACATCGCCGAATCCTCTATCTGGACGGCGGGACCGCGCCCGGCGCCGCCGAACGGCGGCGCGGCTACCGGCGCGCAGCCAGGGCTGCCGGAGTGTCCGAGCTCATCGCCACCGGCGGGCTCACCGAACAAGACGGCGCGGCTGCGGCGTGGGCGATGCTGGCGTCGGGAAAGCTGCCCGAGGCGGTCTTCGCGTTCAACGACCGGTGCGCAGTCGGTGTGATGGATGTGCTGATCCGATCGGGTGTCGCTGTGCCGCAGGACATTGCCATTCTCGGCTTCGACGACAGCCCCCTCGCCCGGCTGGCGCACATCCAGCTCACCACGATCCGCCAAGACAGCGGAGGTCTGGCGACGGCGGCGATGCAGCGCTTGGTGGCCCGGCTCGACGGTCAGGTCGATGACGGCGCGGTGGCCGACCTCGTGCGGGAGCCGACGCTGGTGGTGCGAGCATCGACCGCTGCGCCAACCTCCTGACCTGCATTGATTGGGACGGCTAAATGACATGCAGTCCTAATGTCAGGACAAAGTCTTGACTTTCCGGAGTGAGCCGTATTACATCACCTGTGAGGCGTGTCGCCCGGCACAGGCCTGTACTGGTCCGGCGGGCGTCGCGGCAGTCCCGAGGACAAGGAGAAACTGTGATGGGCGCTCGCGCGAAGAGCAACAAACCTGTGACGTTCAAGCGGCTCGCGGCGCTGGCGGGCGCGGGGGTCCTGGCATTCGGAATCGTGTCGTGTTCCTCCACCGGCGGAGCGCCCGAGGGGTCCGGCGAGGGTGGCGGCGGCGGCACGGTCGACACGCCGCGCATGACCATCGCAATGATCACCCATGAGGTGCCGGGTGACTCTTTCTGGGATCTGGTGCGCAAGGGCGCTGAGACGGCGGCGAAGAAAGACAACATCGAGCTGCGCTACTCCAACGATCCCGAGGCGCCCAATCAGGCCAACCTCGTGCAGTCGGCGATCGACAGCAACGTCGACGGCATCGCGGTCACGCTGGCCAAGCCGGACGCCATGCAGGCGGCAGTCAGAGCCGCTGAGGCGAAAGGGATTCCGGTCGTGGCGTTCAACGCGGGGATGGACGCCTGGAAGGGCATGGGCGTCAAGGAGTACTTCGGCCAGGACGGCCGCATCGCCGGTCAGGGAGTCGGTGACCGGCTCCGCAGCGAGAACGCCACCAAGGCCATTTGCGTGATCCAGGAGCAGGGACACGTCGACCTCGAGGCGCGCTGCGCCGGTGTCAAGGAGACGTTCCCGGCCACCGAGACCCTCAACGTCAACGGCAAGGACATGCCGTCGGTGGAGTCGACCATCACCGCCAAGTTGCAGCAGGATCCGAGCATCGACTACATCGTCACCCTCGGCGCTCCGTTCGCCCTGACCGCGGTGCAGTCGGCCCAGAACGCGGGCAGCACCGCCAAGATCGGCACCTTCGACACGAACGCCGCCCTGGTCGAGGCGATCCAGGCCGGTGACGTGCAGTGGGCCGTCGACCAGCAGCCCTACCTGCAGGGCTACCTCGCCGTCGACTCGCTGTGGCTGTACCTGACCAACGGCAATGTCATCGGCGGCGGCCAGCCGACCCTGACCGGGCCCGCCTTCATCGACAAGTCGAACATCGATGCGGTGGCTGAGTATGCGAAGGGCGGCACCCGATAATGTCCACCCAGCAGACTCTCGACGTCGCCGGCCACAAGGTGGTGCGCGACGAACGCGTCAAGGAACGAAACCGGCTGCAACGCATCCTGATCCGGCCCGAGATGGGCGCGGGCATCGGTGCCATCGGGATCTTCGTCTTCTTCCTGATCGTCGCGGAACCGTTCCGGGAGGCGTCGTCGCTGGCCACGGTTCTGTACGCCAGCTCCACGATCGGCATCATGGCTTGCGGTGTCGCGGTGCTCATGATCGGCGGTGAGTTCGACCTGTCGGCCGGCGTGGCCGTCACCTTCAGCTCGCTGGCCGCGTCGATGCTCGCCTACAACCTGCACCTGAATCTGTGGGTGGGCGCGCTGCTTTCGCTGATCCTGGCGCTGGCCGTCGGCTTCTTCAACGGCTTCCTGGTGATGAAGACCAAGATTCCGAGCTTCCTGATCACCTTGAGCACCTTCTTCATGCTCGCCGGCATCAACCTCGCGGTCACCAAGCTGGTGGCCGGGCAGGTCGCCACTCAGAGCGTCAGCGACATGCAGGGTTGGGACTCGGCGCAGAAGGTGTTCGCGTCGTCGTTCACGCTGTTCGGGGTCAGCATCCGGATCACCGTGGTGTGGTGGCTGGTGTTCACCGCGATCGCGACATGGGTGCTGTTCAAGACCAAGATCGGCAACTGGATCTTCGCGGTCGGCGGTGACAAGGACAGTGCCCGCGCCGTGGGTGTTCCGGTCACCAAGGTCAAGATCGGGCTGTTCATGTTCGTCGGGTTCTGCGCCTGGTTCGTCGGCATGCACCTACTGTTCGCGTTCAACACGGTGCAGTCGGGCCAGGGCATCGGCAACGAGTTCTTCTACATCATCGCCGCGGTCATCGGCGGATGCCTGCTGACCGGTGGGTACGGCACCGCGATCGGTGCGGCCATCGGTGCGTTCATCTTCGGCATGACCAACCAGGGCATCGTGTACGCGGGCTGGGACCCCGACTGGTTCAAGTTTTTCCTGGGCGCGATGCTGCTGTTCGCGGTGATCGCCAACAACGCCTTCCGCAACTACGCAGCAAAGAAGTGATTCGATGACTATCTCTGTCGAAAAGCCAAGCAGCGACGCGCAATCCGGTGGCAAGGCGCCTCTGGTCGAGCTGAAGAACGTCGGCAAGTCCTACGGCAACATCACCGCGCTCAAGGACATCTGCCTGCGGGTGCACGCCGGTGAGGTCACCGGCATCCTCGGCGACAACGGGGCCGGGAAGTCCACGCTGATCAAGATCATCGCCGGACTGCATCAGCAGACTGAAGGCGAGCTTCTCGTCGACGGCGCACCCACCAAGTTCGCCTCACCGGCCGAGGCGTTGGGCAAGGGCATCGCGACCGTCTACCAGAACCTGGCCGTCGTGCCGCTGATGCCGGTGTGGCGCAACTTCTTCCTCGGCCAGGAGCTGCGCAAGAAGTCGTTCCCGTTTTCGTTGGACGCCAACGCGATGCGCGCCACGACGTTGTCCGAGCTGTCGAAGATGGGCATCGACCTACCGGATGTCGACGTCCCGATAGGCTCCCTGTCGGGTGGTCAGAAGCAGTGTGTGGCAATCGCGCGGGCGGTGTTCTTCGGGGCACGGGTGCTGATCCTCGACGAGCCCACCGCCGCGTTGGGCGTCAAGCAGTCCGGGGTGGTGTTGAAATACATCACCGCTGCCAAGGAGGCCGGGTTCGGCGTGGTGTTCATCACGCACAACCCGCACCACGCGCACATGGTGGGTGACCACTTCGTCCTGCTCAACCGCGGCAGGCAGAAACTCGACTGCACCTACGACGACATCACCCTGGAGCACCTCACCCAGGAGATGGCCGGCGGCGACGAGCTCGAAGCGCTGTCCCACGAGCTGCGCGCCTCCAAAAACTGAGTCAGCGCCGGATCGCAGGCCCCGTGGACGGATTCGTCTGCGGGGCCTCCGGTCGTGCGTCAGCGCACGTCCAGGACGGCCTGCCGGCGACCCTGCCAGGGAGCAGCGACTCGGCGCCGGCCGATCTGCGGAGCGAGCCGGCAGTCGGCGAGCAGGTCCAGCGGGTGGCGCAGCCTGCCAGGACACCGAGGGTTCATGGTTTCGACATGATGTCGGTACCGCTGTCGACGAGCCCGATACGGATCCGGACGGCACAATGGCGTCATGACCAATGGCGAACCCCGGGCGCATGCCCCGGTTTGGCGTGACCCGCTGTCAGCGGGTTGGCGGGCGCACCGCGGTCTGATGCTGTTGCGCCTGCGCTGGCACGAGCGGCGCGGTGCAGGGGCTTCCCAGCAGGAGTGATCCGCCGGCGGGCTGCAGGTCAGCGCGGGTTCATGCCCGCGACGCGGTACGCCTCGTCGATGAGCGCCATGTTGGCCACCGCGTCGGCCGTGTCGAGCGGTAGCGGGGCGCCGTGGCGGACGTGATCGGCGAACGCCTCAAGCTGATATGTGTACGACGTGCGGATGCCGTGCCGTTCGACGGTGGTGCCGTCCTCGGTGCACAGCGTCAGCCTGTCGTCGCCGTGCGGCTTGATGAAGTCGTGCACGAATGCCTCTGCGCGCGTGCCGATCAGCCGCAGCGTGAACGAATACTCTTCGTCGACCATCGAATTGGCCGTCAATCCGGTCACCCCGGACGGGAACACCAGTTCCGCGTCGAACCGCTCGTCGACGCCGGGGCTGCGTTGCACCGCCGTCGCCGAAACCACCGACGGCGTGCCGAATCTGCGCAGGATGTGCAGCCCGTAGCAACCCAGGTCCATGAGTGCGCCACCGGCGAGCTCCAGCGACCAGCGCGGGTCGCCGGACGCCGGGGTCGGCATGCCCATCCGCACCTCGATGCGGCTCAGTTCGCCGAGGGTGCCGTCCCCGGCCAAGGCCAATGCCCGCTGCGTGACGGGGTGGAACAGGTAGTGGAAGCCCTCCATCACCGTGACCCCCGCGGCCTCGGCCGCGGCGGCGACCCGGGCCGCTTCCTCCCGGTTCCGGGCGAACGGTTTCTCCGTCAGCACCGGTTTGCCGGCCGTGACCGCGGCCAGGTTCCAGGGCGCGTGCAACGCGTTGGCCAGCGGGTTGTAGATGACGTCGACCTCCGGGTCGGTCACCACATCCTGGTAGGAGGGTACTACCCGCTCGACGCCGTACTTGTCTGCGAAAGACTTGGCCCGCAACGGATCCCGGGCGGCCACCGCAACCAGACGGTGCCCCAGCTCCTGGGCGGGTTCGACAATCGCCGATTCGGCGATCCGCGACGCGCCGAGGATACCGATCCGCAGCGTCACGACGAGATGCCGGCAGCCGCGCCCTGCAGGTACTCGACACTTGCCAGCACGTCGGCCAGTGGTCCGGCCTTGTCCGGCTCGCGGTCGAGGATGTTGTCCTGCTCCATCACGTACCAGCCGTCGAAGCCGTGGTCCTCCAACGTCTTCACAATGCCGGCGATGTCCACGTCGCCGGCGCCCAGCGGGACGTACATGCCCGCGGCCACGGCCTGGGTGTAGGTCATCTCACCGGACTGCACCTTGGCCGCCAGGCCGGCGTCGACGTCCTTGAGGTGGGCGTGCCTGATCCGTTCAGGCACCTCTTTGGTCAGCGCCAGCGGGTCGGTGCCCCCGATCAGCAGGTGACCGGTGTCCAGACACAGCGGAATCCGCGACCCGGCGAGCACGCGGTCGACCTCCGCGCGCGACTCCACCATGGTGCCGACGTGCGGATGCAGCACGGCGGTCAAACCGCGCGCGGCGACGACGTCGGCCAGCCGATCCAGGTTGGACAGCAGAGTCGCCCACTGTGTCTCGTCGAGGACGGGGCGTTCGTCGTAGCCGTCCAGGCCGGTGGCGGCGGCGAGTACGACAACTCCCGCGCCCGCGGCGACCAGCGACTCCAGCGGTCCGGCCAGGTCCTCGACCGGGTCGTGGTCGTCCTTGTACAACACCACCGGCACGAATCCGCCCACGCACGCGAGCCCGTAACCGTCGAGCAGTTGCACCAGTTCGGCGGTGTCAGTGGGCAGGAAACCCTCCGGCCCCAGTTCCGTTGCCGTCAAACCTGCCTGGCGCATCTCGGTCAGCACCCGATCGGAGCTGAGCTGATAGCCCCAGCCGGGAACCTCGCACACACCCCACGAAATCGGTGCACCCGCGATCTTCATTCCTTGACCTCCTCGATGCGCACCGGAACACCTCGGCGCAGTGACTCTGTGGCAGCTTCGGCGATCCATGCGACC
This sequence comes from Mycobacterium sp. SMC-8, assembly GCF_025263565.1. NCBI lineage: Bacteria > Bacillati > Actinomycetota > Actinomycetes > Mycobacteriales > Mycobacteriaceae > Mycobacterium > Mycobacterium sp. SMC-8. The sequence continues at coordinate 5,889,773 of NZ_CP079865.1, read as the reverse complement.
TCCACCGCGTCGCTGACTGTGGCGCCCTGAATGGGGCCGCCTTCGACAACTTTCACAAAAGCGCCGAGCTCGGCGCGGAACGCCTCGGTGAACCGGTCCATGAAGAAATGGTGCGGCTGACCGGTAGGGAAGTCAGAGGACGGGTCGGCGTTGTGCACCGGGACACCCTGGTCCCAGCCCGCGACGACGGTGTCGTCGAAGCCATGCACCTCAAGGCGGCAGTCGTAGCCGCGGCCGTTGTACCGGGCCGCGGACACCACACCCAACGCGCCGCCGTCGAACCGCACCACCACGGCGGCGGTGTCGACGTCGCCGTACTCGGCGAACAGCGGGTCGCCCTGCACGCTGCCGGTGGCGTACACCTCCACGACGTTCTGCCCGGTGACCCAGCGGATCACGTCGAAATCGTGCACGGCGCAGTCGCGGAAGATGCCGCCGGAACCCTTGATGTAGTCCATCGGCGGGGGAGCGGGATCCATCGTGGTGCTGCGAACAGTGTGCAGCGCGCCCAGCGTGCCGTTGTCGACGGCCTGCTTCACCGCCGCGAAGGCGGCATCGAATCGGCGCTGATAGCCCACCTGGACGGCCACTCCCGAACGGGTGATCGCCTCGGCGACGCGGGCGCTCTCGGCGGCGGTGGACGCGATCGGCTTCTCGCAGAACGTCGGCAGCCCGCGCTCGACGGCGGCCAGAGTCAACTCCGCGTGCGCGGGAGTGGCCGCCGCGACGACCACGCCATCGATGCCCGAGGACAACAGCTTCTCGACCGATTCCACCGGCGTGGCACCGTATTTGGCGGCCACCTCGCTGACGACGTCGGGCCGTTCGTCGGTGATGACGAGGCCGGACACCTCCGGCAGATTGATCAGCGTCTCGGCGTGGAACGCCCCGATCCGGCCGAGGCCGATGAGTCCGAGGGTGGTCATGGGTTTCTCCGTTCGTTGTGATCGCGAAGCGCGATGTCGAGTTCGTCCGCGGTGAGGTTTGCGGCCAGTGCGTCGAGCACGGTGTCGACCTGGCTCAGTGGGGCCAGGCTGCCGATGGGTTGGTCGCTGTCCAGGTTGGTCGGGAACGCATAGCCCTCGGCGGTGGCCACCACGGCGTTCTCCACGTCGCGGTGCGGCCGGCCGGCGGCTTGCATGGCCAACAGGGCGGGATAGACGGCGCGCACCATCGCGGTGCGGTCCAGCGCCTCCATGGCCCGGCCGAACGGTGAGCTGATCTGCATCAGGTTCGCGATGCGGCGGATGTCGGCCGAGACGTTGGTGCCCGCACCGTGATACAGCGCCGGATTGAAGAACACCGCGTCGCCGGTGCGCAGCGGCAGCTGGACGTGATGCGCGGCGAAGTAGTCGATGAACGCGGGCCGGTTGAACGCGAGGTAGCCGCCGGTGAAGCGCTGCGAATGGGGCAGCAGCATGGTCGGCCCGCTCTCGACGGGCATGTCGCAGTGCGCGACGGCGCCCTGCAGCGTCAGCGTCGGGGACGTGCGGTGGATGTGCGCCGGATAGGCGGACAGGTGCTGCTCGGGAACGAAGCCGAGGTGGTAATCCCGGTGCGGCACCTGGGCTTTGCCGCCCGGATTGACGACGTTGACCTGTGAGGTGACCTGGTAGCGCGGCCCCAGCCAGGCCTGGCAGACGACCGCGAGGGCGTCGTTGGCGTAGTAGTCGGCGAACACCTGCGGGTCGTGCAGCGCCAGCTTCTGCGCGGCGTTCCAGATGCGGTCGTTCGCGCCGGGCGCACCGAAGTGGTCCCCAGCGGCGAGGCCAGCCGCGCGCTGGGCCTCGATGAGCGCGAAGAACGCGTCGTTGGTGCGGTCCACGACGTCGGTGTCGAAGGCCTCGGTGAACACCACGACGCCGGGGCCGTCGGCCAGCGCCCGGATCAGCTCGGCCTGCAACGCGCGTCGGTCGGTCGTGCGGGCCATCGCCGGCGCGGAGTAGACGAGCACGTTGTCGCGTACCTCGCGGGCGTGCGGGTAAACGCTGAGGTCGGTGTCGCGCTCGACCTGGCGGCGAAATTCGTCGAGGTCGAGGTCAGAGTCATCCAGCCACGGGCTGGGCGCGGTGTTGAGCGGTGCTGCCACGCCGCCTAGTCTTGCTGTGATCAGCACCGCAATCAACGGCATGAATCCATCAAAAACACCTCAGCGGTCGCGGCCGGCCGGCGGCCACTGCGCGGGAGAGGAGAGCCACGTGCCGCACAGGTACAAGGTGCGCGAGATCGCGCAGCAGGCCGGGCTCAGCGAGGCGACCGTGGACCGCGTGCTGCACAACCGGCCGGGGGTCCGCGAGAACACCGTGGCCGAGGTGAGGCAGGCGATCGCCGACCTGGACAAGCAGCGGGCCCAGCTGCGGCTCAACGGCCGGCGTTATCTGGTCGATGTGGTCATGCAGACCCCGCAGCGGTTCTCCGACGCATTTCGTGCGGCCGTGGAGGCCGAACTGCCCGCGTTCGCACCGGCGATGATGCGGGCCCGGTTTCATCTGTGGGAGTCCGGTTCCCCTGCGCAGACGGTGGAGGCGCTGGACAGGATCCGGGGCAGCCACGGGGTGGTGCTCAAGGCGCCCGACGATTCCGCGGTGGCCGAGGCCGTCGACCGGCTCGTCGAGTCCGGGGTCCCGGTGGTGACCTACACGACCGATGTGCCGTCGAGTGCGCGGTGCGGCTATGTGGGCATCGACAACCACGGCGCCGGCGTCACGGCGGCCTACCTGATGCAGCAGTGGCTCGGGGACGCACCGTCCGATGTGCTGATCACCCTGAGTCGCACGGTGTTCCGCGGGGAAGGCGAGCGGGAGGTCGGGTTCCGTTCGGCGCTGCGCCCGTCGGGACGCGCGATCGTCGAGGTCAGTGACAGCGACGGCATCGACGCCACCAATGAGCGTCTGGTGCTCGAGGCGCTCAAGGCCAACCCCGGCGTGCGGGCGGTCTACTCGGTCGGTGGCGGCAACGTGGCGACGGTCGCGGCGTTCGAGAAACTCGAGCGGGAGTGCAGGGTGTTCATCGCGCACGACCTGGACGCCGACAATCGGCGGCTGCTGCGTGATGGCCGGATCTCGGCGGTGCTGCACAACGATCTGCGTGCCGACGCCCGCCTCGCGCTACGCCTGATCCTGCAGGAGCAGGGCGCTTTGCCGGCGGAGCCCGTGCGGCCGGTGCCGATCCAGGTGGTGACGCCCTACAACGTGCCCGTCCATCACTGACCCCAAGGTCGCAGGTGCTAGCTGGCAGCTACTGATGGGTAACCGTTTCTAAGAAAACGGCGTCGCGCCGAGGTGTCTTGTAAACGTGACGAACAACACAATTTTGTCTCATCGTGACTGCGGGCGACGCGCTGAACTGTGCGTTCGGTGAGGCGGCCCCGAAACGTCGCCGCGTCGGCTGGTATAGGACGGCCTAAGAGAAGTGCAATAATCGGTACTGCTAGTGACACCAAATTGTGGTGGACACCCATTCGCGGCGCGTTGCGTCGACTGCGACTCGGTGGGTATTCGCCAGATGTGGCCCTGACAGCACCGGGCAGCTCATGGAAGGCAGGCGAGTGGGAGAGAACGGCAACGCGGCCGCAACGCCTCGGCAGAAGCTGGAAAAAGTCGTCATCCGGTTCGCCGGCGACTCCGGTGACGGAATGCAGCTCACCGGCGACCGGTTCACCTCCGAGGCCGCGCTCTTCGGCAACGACCTGGCCACCCAGCCGAACTACCCGGCCGAGATCCGCGCCCCTCAGGGCACCCTGCCCGGCGTGTCGTCGTTCCAGATCCAGATCGCCGATTACGACATCCTCACCGCCGGTGACCGTCCCGATGTGCTGGTCGCGATGAACCCCGCCGCGCTCAAGGCCAACGTGTCGGACCTGCCCCGGGGCGGCCTGATCATCGCGAACTCCGACGAGTTCACCAAGCGCAACCTCGCCAAGGTCGGCTACGACGCCAACCCGCTGGAGAGCGACGAACTCTCGGACTATGTCGTGCAGGCGGTCCCGATGACGACCCTGACGCTCGGCGCGGTCGAATCCATCGGGGCCACCAAGAAGGACGGCCAGCGCGCCAAGAACATGTTCGCGCTCGGGCTGCTGTCGTGGATGTACGGCCGCGAACTGGAGCACAGCGAGGCCTTCATCCGGGAGAAGTTCGCCCGTAAGCCCGATGTCGCCGAGGCCAACGTGCTGGCGCTCAAGGCAGGGTGGAACTACGGCGAGACCACCGAGGCGTTCGGCACCACCTACGAGGTTTCCCCGGCCAAGCTCAAGACCGGCGAATACCGGCAGATCTCCGGCAACACCGCGCTGGCCTACGGCTTGATCTCCGCTGGGCACCTCGCCGACCTGCAGATCGTGCTCGGCACATACCCGATCACCCCGGCCTCGGACATCCTCCACGAGCTGTCCAAGCACAAGAACTTCAACGTGCTGACGTTCCAGGCCGAGGATGAGATCGCCGGTATCGGCGCGGCCATCGGCGCGTCATACGGGGGCGCGCTCGGTGTCACGAGCACGTCGGGGCCCGGCGTCTCGTTGAAGTCCGAGGCGATCGGCCTGGCCGTGATGACCGAGCTGCCGCTGATCGTCATCGACGTCCAGCGCGGCGGGCCTTCGACGGGTCTGCCCACCAAGACCGAACAGGCCGACCTGCTGCAGGCGATGTTCGGCCGCAACGGCGAGTCGCCGGTGGCCGTGCTGGCCCCGCGTTCGCCGTCGGACTGCTTCGACATTGCCGTGGAGGCCGCGCGGATCGCGATCGACTACCACACCCCGGTGATGATCCTGTCCGACGGTGCGATCGCCAACGGCTCGGAGCCGTGGCGGATCCCGGACGTGTCCTCCTACGACAAGATCGAGCACACCTTCGCCAAGGAAGGTGAGCCCTTCCAGCCGTACGCCCGCGATCCCGAGACGCTGGCCCGCCAGTTCGCGGTCCCTGGCACTCCCGGGCTGGCGCACCGGATCGGTGGCCTGGAATCGGCCAACGGCTCGGGCAACATCTCGTACGAGCCCAAGAACCACGACCTGATGGTCCGCCTGCGCAACGAGAAGATCGCCGGGATCGCGGTGCCCGACCTCGAGGTCGACGATCCGACCGGCGATGCCGAGCTGCTGATGCTGGGCTGGGGCAGCAGCTACGGCCCGATCGGTGAGGCCTGCCGGCGCGCACGCCGCAACGGCATCAGGGTCGCGCACGCGCAGCTGCGGCACCTCAACCCGTTCCCCGCGAACCTGGGCGAGGTGCTCAACCGCTACGCCAGGGTGGTCGTCCCAGAGATGAACCTCGGCCAGCTCGCGTTGCTGCTGCGTGGGAAGTATCTGGTCGACGTACAGTCGGTGACCAAGGTGGAAGGGATGGCGTTCCTCGCCGACGAGGTGGAGGGCATCATCGACGCCGCGCTGGAGGGAACGCTCGGCGACAAGGAAATCGAGAAGGCCAAGTTCGCGCGGCTGGCCGCGGCCACCATCGAGGCCCCGGCGACCGACGCGACTGGTGTGGGAGCGAACGCATGACCGACGAGCACTTGCGCGAGGAGCCGAAATGACCGACCTGATCGGCAGTGACCTGGGGCTGACTCCGTCCGGCCTGACCAAGACCAGCCTGGTCCCGACGACCGACCAGCCGCAGAAGGCCAAGGACTTCACCAGCGACCAGGAGGTCCGCTGGTGCCCCGGTTGCGGCGACTACGTCATCCTCAACACGATCCGCAACTTCTTGCCCGAGCTGGGTCTGCGTCGCGAGAACATCGCGTTCGTCAGCGGCATCGGCTGCTCCAGCCGGTTCCCGTACTACCTGGAGACCTACGGCTTCCACTCGATCCACGGTCGCGCCCCCACCATCGCCACCGGCCTCGCGCTCGCGCGCGAGGACCTCTCGGTGTGGGTGGTCACCGGTGACGGTGACGCGCTGTCGATCGGCGGCAACCACCTCATCCACGCGCTGCGCCGCAACATCAACATCACGATCCTGCTGTTCAACAACCGGATCTACGGTCTGACCAAGGGGCAGTACTCGCCGACCTCGGAGACGGGCAAGGTCACCAAGTCGACGCCGATGGGCTCGCTGGACTACCCGTTCAACCCGGTCTCCCTGGCGCTCGGCGCCGAGGCGACCTTCGTGGGCCGCGCACTGGACTCGGACCGCAAGGGACTGTCCGAGGTGCTTCGCGGCGCCGCCCAGCACCGCGGTGCGGCGCTGGTGGAGATCATGCAGGACTGCCCGATCTTCAACGACGGCTCGTTCGACGCGCTGCGCAAGGAAGGCGCCGAGGAGCGGCTGATCAACATCACCCACGGACAGCCGATCACCTTCGGTCCTGACAGTGAGTACTGCGTGGTCAAGTCCGGATACGGGCTGGAGGTCGCCAAGACCGCCGACGTGTCGGCCGACGAGATCGTGGTCCACGACGCGACGGTCGAGGATCCGGCGTACGCGTTCGCGCTGTCGCGGCTGTCCGAGCAGAACCTCGACCACATGGTCATGGGGATCTTCCGTCAGGTCAGCAAGCCGACCTACGACGACGCGGCCCGTCAGCAGCTGGCCACCGCGCGCGAGACCAGGGCGCACGACACCGCTGCCCTGCAGTCGCTGCTGCGCGGTAAAGACACCTGGACAGTCGACTGATCCGACTGGCTGACCCAGCCTAGGTAGCTGCGCTAACGTCACCGGTGTGACGTCACCGCTGCCGTTGGCTGCTGTCGTACTCGCCGGGGGAGCCTCCCGGCGGATGGGTCGGGACAAGGCCACGTTGACCGTCGACGGGCCCTCGGGGTCCGTCACCCTTGTCGAGCGCGTGGTCGCCGTGGTGCGTGAACGCTGCGATCCGGTCTTCGTGGTCGCCGCCCCCGGTCAGGCGTTGCCAGACCTGGATGCCGTCGTGCTGCGCGACGAGATCCGCGGCGTGGGGCCGCTGCTGGCGGCCGGGCGGGGTCTGCGTGCCGCCGCCGAATCAGGCCGCGCGCACGCGTTCCTGTGTGCGGTCGACATGCCGGCGCTGACCTCCGAGGTGATCGATGTCCTCGCCGCCCCCGCGGGCCGGTTGGATGCGGACGTGGTGCTCCCGTGGGACGGGCGCGACCACTACCTCGCGGGTATCTACCGAACGGCCCTGCACACCGTCGTCTCGGAGCTGCTCGCGGCGGGGGAGCGCAGCATGCGGTCGCTGGTGAATGCGGTCGACACCCAACGGATCGTGCTGCCGCCCCAGCCGTCCCTGGCCAACGTCAACACGGCAGACGAGCTGGCCGCAGTTGTGCCGCCGCGATTGTCCCAGCAAATTGCCATTGATTCCTTTAACAATGACTATCGCTAATTCCTTGCCCGAAATCGGCCAATTCCTCGTATTTACTGTCGTAATGTTTGACAGCTGTCAGGATGGTCGGGTGTGACGGCATGGCCGATTGTCGACCACGTTGTCGTGTTGCGCGCCAACCGGTTTCAGTCTTGATCGGGATGAAAGCCGGTCAATTCGAGCGCTTTTCGCCCTGACAAGCGCGATTGAACCGGTTCGCCGGAATTAGAGACGGTACCCGTATTCGTTGCCGGCGTCTCGGTTTGGTGTCCGGGGGGTGCTTCGGCCGCTGGTCGACCCAAGTCGTGCCGCAGCGAACACGGCTAACCTGCAAGAGGATTCGGCCGAGGGGGCTGTGCGCCGGGCTGCGGTGGTTCACTGACGTCCATCGAAATCGGTTGCAGGAAAGGGGAATTAGATGATGGCAGGGAAGCGGTGATCGTCCCGGGCCAGCGAACCGACTCGCCCGCGACGGGCGCATCGACAAGCCGATCAAGGCTTCTTGCGTGCGATGCGGCGACTCTGAGCGGTCTGCGGTCCGCGACGCAAGTGGTCCAGCTCACAAAAAACCGGTGATTTGACTCACTTTCGCCGGACTGGCGGTCTGTCCTGACGCCTGCGTCAAACATCCATCTGACCTGCACGGACGGCGAACGCTCCCCGTCGTGATCATTCCGTGATCTGCGTGCGACACGTTCTCCGGCGATATGACTTTGGCCGGATCGGTTTGTACGGTCCCAAACAGCTTCTTACGGAGCAAATAACTCAAAACCACGAACCAGCGTGTGAGTGGGGCCGGGGCGGCCGAGTCGGTCGTCCGGGCCGTCGGGTTTTCCGATCCGGCGAGGTCTCCAGGTGACCTCCCCTGTTGTGCCTGACCGAGACCTGAGTTGGGTCACTTTGGTCAGTTTTGTAGGGTGGCGGTGTCTTGAGCTGGGGTGATGTCTCCGCTTAGTGCCCCTGCTAGGCACTAATTTGGGTCAGTAGGCTGCCTGGATGGTGTGGATTCGGCGGGTGCGCACGGCCTCGGGCGCGACCGCGGTCCAGATCGCCGAATCCGTCGATGGCCGCCGCCGGATCGTGCGCCATGTGGGCTCTGCGCGTGATGACGCCGAGCTGGGTCTGCTGCTCGAGGAGGCCCGCCGGCTGTTGGCCGATGACACCCAAGGCGAGTTGGATCTGGGGATCACGCTGAAAGCCGTTCGGGCCCATATGGTTCCACCGCCAGCTGGCATGCTGTTCACCGAGGATGCTGGAGAATCCGCAGTACGGGAGTTGGTGGTGCGGCCGCGGGTGCTCAAGAGCTGCAGCGGGCTGCTGTATGACGCCCTGGCGCAGGTGTATGCCAGCCTGGGGTTCGACGACGCGGTCGGCGATGAGGTCTTCCGTGACCTGGTCATCGCCCGGGTGGTCGAGCCGACCAGCCTGCTCGACGCCGATCGGGTCCTCGCCGAGCTGGGACGTACCTCAGCGTCACTGTCGACCCGCAAGCGCACCCTGCGCCGTGCCCGCGGTGGTGGTTACCGCGACCAGATCGCCGCAGCGTGTTTCGCCCACGCCCGCACCGCCGGTGATGTCAGCCTGGTGCTTGACGACGTCACGACCCTGTATTTCGAGGCCGACAAGGAAGACGACCTACGCCGCGTGGGGTACTCCAAGGAACGCCGAGTGGACCCGCAGATCGTGGTCGGGTTGCTGGTCGATCGGTGCGGATTCCCCTTGGAAATCGGCTGTTTCGAAGGAAACAAGGCCGAAACTCTGACGATCGTGCCGATCGTGAAGGCATTCCAAGCCCGCCACGAGATCACCGACATTGTCGTCGTCGCTGATGCGGGCATGCTGGCCAGCGGCAATCTGCGCGAACTTGATGAGGCAGGGTTGCGGTTCATCGTCGGATCGAGGGTTACCAAAGCGCCCAACGATCTGGCCTCGCACTTCCATTGGCACGGCGACTTCTTCACCGATGGCCAGATCATCGACACCATCACCCCACGCGATCGACGCGGCACCGCGACCAAGACCAGCGACCCCAAGCGCAAAGCCGAGCCCGTCTGGGATCCGGCGACCCACACCAAGTCCTGGCGGGCGGTGTGGGCGTACTCGACCAAACGCGCGGTGCGCGACACCAAGACGCTCAACCTGCAGGAGAACAAGGCCCGCGCGGTCGTCGCCGGCGAGAAAGCCGCGCGGGTACCGCGGTTCATCAAGAACTGCAACGGTTCCCAAGAATTTGACGAGGCGTCGTTGCAGCGCGCCCGCCGCTTGGTCGGGCTCAAGGGCTACGTCACCAACATCGACGCCGCACTGATGCCCGCGACCGAAGTGATCGCCAGCTACCACGACCTCTGGCACGTCGAGGCGTCCTTCCGGATGTCCAAATCCGACCTCGCTGCCCGGCCCATGTTCGCCCGCACCCGCGACGCCATCGAAGCCCACCTGACCATCGTGTTCACCGCCCTGGCCGTCAGCCGCGAAGTCCAGACCCGCACCGGCCTGTCACTGCGCCGATTCCTACGCACCCTCAAACCCCTGCGATCAGCCACCATCGACCTCAACGGCGTCATCGCCACCTACCCGCCAGCCCTAAACACCGAGGTCAACGCAATCCTCAACGCACTGAACGCCGAGAATTCAAGGCACTAAGCCAAATGACCCAACTCGGGCCGGAATTAGAGACGGTACCCGTATTCGTTGCCGGCGTCTCGGTTTGGTGTCCGGGGGGTGCTTCGGCCGCTGGTCGACCCAAGTCGTGCCGCAGCGAACACGGCTAACCTGCAAGAGGATTCGGCCGAGGGGGCTGTGCGCCGGGCTGCGGTGGTTCACTGACGTCCATCGAAATCGGTTGCAGGAAAGGGGAATTAGATGATGGCAGGGAAGCGGTGATCGCCCCGGGCCAGCGAACCGACTCGCCCGCGACGGGCGCATCGACAAGCCGATCAAGGCTTCTTGCGTGCGATGCGGCGACTCTGAGCGGTCTGCGGTCCGCGACGCAAGTGGTCCAGCTCACAAAAAGCCGGTGATTTGACTCACTTTCGCCGGACTGGCGGTCTGTCCTGACCCCTGCGTCAAACATCCATCTGACCTGCACGGACGGCGAACGCTCCCCGTCGTGATCATTCCGTGATCTGCGTGCGACACGTTCTCCGGCGATATGACTTTGGCCGGATCGCTTTGTACGGTCCCAAACAGCTTCTTACGGAGCAAATAACTCAAAACCACGAACCAGCGTGTGAGTGGGGCCGGGGCGGCCGAGTCGGTCGTCCGGGCCGTCGGGTTTTCCGATCCGGCGAGGTCTCCAGGTGACCTCCCCTGTTGTGCCTGACCGAGACGGCGCAACCCAAATCACCGCCTGCTGTGCAGGCATCACACCCGTGTGACACCGCGTGTCCATGGGCGTCCTTGGCGCGCGCTCGGCGAAAGGACAAATCTTGAAGAACATCCGCAAGACGTTTGGGCTGGCCGCTTTTGCCGGGGCGCTCGCCATCGCGCCGATGGCTGCCGTCACTGGCTTGGCGGCCGGCACCGCGAATGCGGACGGCGTCAACTGGGACGCTGTGGCTGCCTGCGAGTCCGGCGGCAACTGGTCGATCAACACCGGAAACGGTTACTACGGCGGCCTGCAGTTCACCATGAGCACGTGGCAGTCCAACGGCGGCTCGGGTGCCCCGCACCAGGCCAGCCGCGAGGAGCAGATCCGCGTCGCCAACAACGTCCTGCAGAGCCAGGGCATCGGTGCGTGGCCGACCTGCGGCGGGCGCGGCTGACCGCCGACGAACGCGACCAAGAAGCGGTGCCGACCCCGTCGGCACCGCTTCTCGTTTCTTCTGCCCCTCTGGCGCCGTCCTTCTCAGACGCCTCTTACGTCAGATAAGTAACTGTTAAAACTTTCGTCTCTTCGCTAACAGGTGATGCGCATCACTCGACAGTGCAGGTAACCGCGTCGTGAAAGCTCCACCACTTCACTGCGGGCCTTGAGTCACAAACGGTCGGGGAAGGACCGCAGAGATGAACGTTCGTACCGCAGTCAACAAGGGCCTGATGGCCGCCGCGATCTCCGGAGCCCTGGCCGTCGTGCCGATGGCACTGGACGGCACCACCGCCACCGCCCACGCCGACTCCGTCAACTGGGATGCGATCGCGAAGTGCGAGTCGGGCGGAAACTGGGCCATCAACACCGGCAACGGACACTTCGGCGGACTGCAGTTCAAGCAGGCCACCTGGTTGGCCAACGGCGGCGTGGGCAACCCGGCCAGCGCTTCCCGGCACGAGCAGATCCGCGTCGCCGAGAACGTGCTGCGCACCCAGGGCCTGAAGGCCTGGCCGAAGTGCGGCGCCAAGGGCATGGCCGCCCAGGTCTGGGGCAACCCGGCTCCGGCGGCACCGGCCACGGTCCCTTCGACCACCACGGGCAGGGCCAACGGCTGCGCCACGATGCCCACCTCGGTCTTCGGCGGCGTGCTGGACCTCCGCAAGATGTGCACCGCGCTGTTCACGCCGCGCTCGGCGCGCTGACCGGAGAGCCGCGCCGAGCACGACCCGGCGGTCAGCCGGCCGCGTCGCGGACAGTGGGCAGGACAAAGGCGGCACCGGCTGCGATCGAGGCCAGGTGGCGCGTCACCGCCCACTCCGGGATCAGCGTGCTCGCCCGGCTGGCGAGGCCGCTGAGCGCCGCCGGCCGCAGATTGACGATGCGGCCGATCGCGGCGGATTCACGCACCAGCGGGCGCACCCGCTTCTTGCGAAACACCGCGAATTTCGCGAACGCGGTCGGCAGGTCGGGGCACAACTCGACGAACCTCGCCAGGATCGCCGCGTCCTCCAGGCCCTGACAGCCGCCCTGTCCCAGGTGCGGTCGCATCGGATGGGCGGCGTCGCCGATGATCACGGTCGGGCCGCGAGACCAGTGGTCGGGTTGGGCGCGGTCGTAGAGGTCGTTGCGCAGAAGGTCGGCCGGATCCGTCGCCGCCAGCAGCGCCGGGATCGGATCAGCCCATCCGGACAGCTTCGCGCTCAGGTAGGCATGTTCGCCGCCCGGGGCTCTGCTGCCCTCGGGGGCGCGTTCGGTGGCGAACCAGTAAGTGTGGTCGGGGCCGAGCGGGACATGTCCGACCTCGGTGCCCGCCGCCATGGTCTCGCCGGCCAGCGCCGGATCCAGCCGGTATGCCGCGACGCCTCGCCATGCGGTGTACCCGACGTATCGGCTGCGCAGCGGGCCGTTGAGCGTGCGCGCCAGCGTCGAGTTCACCCCGTCGGCGCCAACCACCGCGTCGGCGTCGCGGACGCCGCCGTCTGACAAGGTGAGCTGCACCGAGGACTCGGCGATCGACACCCCCGTCACCGCCGTCCCGGTCCGCACGGTCCCCGGGGGCAAGCTGTTCACAAGAATGTCGGTCAGCGCCGACCGTCGCACGACGACCAGGGGCTCACCGAGCGCGGTGACGATCCGCTGCGCCGAGGGGCGGCGCAGCCACGAGCCGTCGCGCCAGCGGATCGCGCCGGCGGTCACGCGTCCGCCGGCGCGCCTGACGTCCTCCCCAAGGCCGATGCGGTCCAGTGCGGCCAGCGCGTTCGGCCAGATGCTGATGCCCGCGCCCGAACTCACGTCGGTGCGTTGTTCCAGCACCGTCACGTCGTGCCCGCAGTGCCGCAGCGCGACGGCCGCCGCGAGACCGGCGATTCCGGCGCCGATCACGATGGTGTGCCCCGACATGCACCGACCCTAGCGATATGCGTCAAGTGGACGAGACAGCGCGGTCACACGGCCGAAACGCACCGCTGGTTTCCTGAACGGCAACCCCGTCAACCGTCGGTATACCGGAGGGTGTCATGAGACCTGCGCTCGAGCTGACCAGTGTGCCCGAATGGGCGGTGCGGCCGACCCAACCGGCCGCCGACCTCTCCGGTCGGTGCTGGACGATCATCGCGATCGGCGCCGCCGGGATGCAGGTCGCTCAGCGCTGGAGCGCTGAGATCGCCGCTGTGTCAGCCCAATCCGAGGTCCGTCTGCATCCGACGCCTGACGGTGACGACGGCGAGTCGGCGTGTACGGCGCTGCGCCGGGATCTCGCCGACGCCCGGGTGGGGTGGCGCCTGATGATCGCCGGTCCGGCGAGTGCCTGTCTCAAGGTGCGGGCCGAGGCCCTCGCGGCCGGTGTCGCCGACGACGAGATGACCGTCGGCTCGACCGAGGTAGCCCGGCGCGCGGTGCGTTGCGTGCACTGCCGGACGGTCACCACCGCCTCCGTGGCTCTGGAGGACGTCCTGGTGTGCGCCGGGTGTGCGCGCAATATAGTTGTGCACTACCATGTTTCGAGGCTGCAGGGTGCCCACCTGGGGTACATGGCCGACGCCGAGCAGCAGGTGGCGTCGTGAACATGCGCAGGCTCGCCGTCGCCGCGGTCGACGACACCTTCGACGGTATCCGGACCCTGACACTGGTCGACCCCGACGGGGGTGCGCTGCCGTCGTTCACTCCCGGCAGTCACCTCGTCGTGGAGTGCGCAGGACCGGGGTCGCCGGTCAACGCCTACTCGCTGACCGGCGAGGCCACCGCACCTGCGGCCTATGTGATCTCGGTGTTGCGGGCAGGTCGCGACGGTGCTCCGAGCGGTTCACGCTGGATCCATGACGAGCTCACCCCGGGTGACACGGTGCTAGCCCGTCCGCCACGCAGCGCGTTCCCCCCGATCCTGCGGGCCCGCCGACATCTGTTGGTAGCGGCGGGGATCGGCATCACGCCTATGGTCTCGCATCTGCGCAGCGCTCGATTGTGGGGTCGCGATGCGCGACTGCTCTACATCCACCGTCGCGGCCGGGGCGTCTACGCCGATCTCGTCCGCGAGCTCACCGAGCACGTGTCGATCCACACCCGCCGTGCCGATCTCGTCGCCGAGTTGACCGCGAGCCTGGCCGATCAGCCGCTCGGAACGCACCTTTACGTGTGTGGCCCGGCCGGTTTCATCGACGTCGTCACGGCCTCCGCGGTCGAACTAGGGTGGCCGGCCAGCCGTATCCACGTCGAGCACTTCGGAATCGACGCACTCGATCCGGGCGAACCGTTCGCGGTGCGGCTGTCCTCCGACGCGGAGGAGTTCACCGTCGATGCCGGTGTTTCGTTGCTCGACGCGCTCGAAGGACGCGGGATCGAAGTGCCCAACCTCTGCCGCCGGGGCGTGTGCGGAGAGTGTCGAATTCCGGTGTCGGGCGGGGTCATCGAGCACCGCGACCTGTACCTGACCGACGACGAGAAGAATGCGGGGGATTCGATGATGGCCTGTGTGTCCCGGGCCCGGGGCCAGAGCCTGGAGTTGGCGCTGTGATCTCGGCGCCCGACCTTATCGCGACGTTCCCGTTCCCGTTCGCCACCGACCAGTATCGGTACAGCACCAATGTGGAGCCGGCAGGTGCGGTGGTGCCGACCCCGGCCGGAGGGTGGGGGGAGCGGGTGGTCGACATCGACAGCGAATACGAGCGCGAACTGGCTGAGCGCGCAACGATTCTGGCTGCCGATCCGAGCAGGTACGCGGTGCTGGCGCACATGCGGCCGGCGTGCTGGGATGCGATGCTGACATTGATGCGTGAGATGGCGGCGGCGTACCCGGATGTCATGTCCGTGCAACGGCACGGCGCCGGGTGGCGCTGGCGCAACGACCGGCTGGGCCTGGTGCAGGATTTCGTCGTCGGTGACGACGCGACCCTGCCCGCCGAGCCGCTGGCCTACATCGCCGCGCAGGTCCAGGAGGACATCGTGCTGCTCGACCAGCGCGACGGGGATCTGTTCGGCGATGCCGGCGTGGTGACCTTCGCCGCCGACTGGTCGTTCGGGTTCGACGTGGGCATGACGTTCCTGGAGATCCACGGACCTGTACCGCGGTTGCGTGCAACGGGCGTGATCACCCGCGCCCGGGAGTTCCTGATGCGGTTGCAGCCCGGGGAGACCTATCGGCGCACCAACTGGACGTTGACCGTCGGTCGCCGCCTCGACGTTTCGACCGAGCGCTACCACGAGTGGGGCCCGGACCGGACCACGATCCAGACCGTCCCTGACGAGCAGTTCGGACGTCTGGTGCACCTGCGCGTCGAGGTGCAGCATCTGATCCGCCTGCCGGAGTCGGGATCGGTCTGTTTCCTGATCCGTACCTATCTGCTCCCGCTGGCCGACCTGGTCGCATTCGACCCGTGGCGGCAGGCCACCGCGGCGGTGCTGGCCGACCTGCCCGCGGACATGGCCGAATACAAGGGCATCATCGCCTACCGCGACCGTGCGGTGCAGTGGCTGCGCAACGCCGGCTGAAGGTCGGCCGACGGCGGCACCCCGTGCGCCCTGCGGACGCAGAATCGCCCGAATCCACAACGGATTCGGGCGATTCTGTCTGTGCTCGCGAGCGGCCGGTGACCGCACGCGCATTGCGGCGCTCAGTAGGGGGTCGGTTCTCCTTCGGCCGCCGGTCCCGGCTCCACCGGTTGATGTTCGATGATCGCGTTGTACGCCTTGTTCTCGTGCTGGATCATCCGAACGAAGAACCCGACGAACAACATCACCGCCAGCAGGAAGCACAGCCAGACTCCCACGGAGTAGCCGCCGAACGTGAACACCACCCCGGCGTCCTCATAGCTGTCGATCGGGCTGAACATCTACTTCACCTCCATTGCGCCGATGAGGGCCTTGCCGCCGTTGACGGGCATGACCGTCAACGGGATGCCCTCCGGGTACGGCGTCGCGGGCACCTCGCTCAGGTCCAGACCCTGTTCCTCGACCTCCTTCGGAATCCGCAGCAGGCCAACCTTCTTCAGCCCCAGCGAGACGAGGTAGGCGGGGATGAAGCCGAGCGCCGCGAACACCACCGCACCGACCGCCTGGCCCCACAGCGAGATCGACGGGTTGCCGTCGGTGTTCGGGTAGCCCGCCAGGAACACACCGGCCATCAGTACCGAATACAGTCCGACCCCGCCGTGCACCGCCACGGCGCCGACCACGTCGTCGATCTTGAACTTCTCCAACAGCTTTCCGATGTAGGGGATCAACGCACCGGCGCCCAGCGCGAGCACGAACGCCAGCGCGGGGTGATAGAGGTCCATGCCGGACGCGACCCCGATGATGCCGGCCAGCCCACCCGAGATGGTCCAGAACGGTTCACCGCGCGAGGTCATGTAGGCCCCGATGATGCCGCCGGCCAGACCCATCAGTGTGTTGAAGGCGAACGCGCTCAACGTGGTCGGGCTGGCATAGATCGTGCTGAACCCGTCGCCGGCGTAGATGACACAGCCCATCAGGAAGCCGAAGAAGCCGGTGAAGATCAACATCAGGCCCAGCATGGTCAGCGGCAGGTTGTGCGGGCGAATCGTCATGGCCTTGCCGTCCGGCAGGAACCGTCCGATGCGCGGGCCGAGGTTGATCAGGATGCCCAGGGTCGCGAAGCCGGCGATCATGTGCACGCAACCGGCGGCGCCGACGTCGTGAAAGCCCAGTTTGGTCAGCATCCAACCGGCGCCGTGCCAGCCCCACGCCGCCCCGATGATCCAGGTCACCGACCCCACGAGCACGGTCAGAACCAGGAACCCACTGGTCCGGATGCGTTCCAGCACAGCGCCGGACATGATCGAACCGGTGGTGGCGGCGAACAGCGCGAACGCCCCCCAGAAGATGCCGCTGGCCGGGTCCGCGACGTTCGGGCCCATGTTGTCGCCCCACGGCAGCGCGGCCTTGGCCGCGTCGTTGAACTCGATGAAGCCGCTGGGCATCGCGTTGTAGAGGAACCAGCCGACGAAGAAGAACGACGCGACGATCGTCGCCAGCGCCAGAAGGTTCTTCATCGCCGTGGCGAGCACGTTCTTCGACCGCGAGGCGCCGACCTCGTAGGCGAGGAAGCCGGCGTGGATGAGCATCATCAACGCGATCGACATCCAATAGAAGAACTCGTTGTTGACTGCGGCCATGGACGCCAAGGCGTCCTCGACTTCGGGTGTCAATGGGACCTCCGCCGGGTCTGTTGGGGTGGTTTCCCGGAACACGGTTTATTCGTAGTGTTCTCGAGGTACTGATGGTGTACGACGCTTGACGCTAACCGTGGGAATGTGTCCCACCGGTCAAGGTGTGTTAATTCCACGTGAAGTCCTGTACGGCAGTGTGTTACGAAATCCGTATGCCTTCTGCTCCGAATGTCCCCGCTGCGACCCCGTCCACTCCCTTTCACGACCTCGACCGATTCCTGGCGCTGCCGCGGGTGGCCGCTCTGGCGGTCTCGCCGGACGGTTCCCGCGTCGTGACGACGGTGGCCGAACTCGACGACAAGCGCACCGAATTCGTCACTGCGCTATGGGAACTCGACCCGACCGGCGGGCGGCCGGCGCGGCGCCTGACCTACGGCGCCAAGGGGGAGTCCGCGCCGGAGTTCACCGCCGACGGTGACCTGCTGTTCCTGGCGACCCGGCCCGGCGAGGGCGACGACAAGCCTGCCGGCAAGTCACTGTGGCGGCTGCCCGCCGTCGGCGGCGAGGCACACGAAGTGGCGACACTGCCCGGCGGCATCGACAGTGTGCGGGCGGCGGACGCAGCGGCCACCATGGTGGTCACCTCCACCATGCTCGCCTCCGCCGCCGACACCGACACCGACCAGCGGCTGCGGAACCTGCGCAAGGACAACAAGATCTCGGCGGTGCTGCACACCGGCTATCCGGTGCGGTACTGGGACCACGACCTCGGCCCCGAACAGACCCACGTCTTCGACCTCACCGGCGGCGCGGCACGCGACCTGACGCCCGCGCCGGACCGCGCGCTGCGTGACGCGCACGTCGACCTCAGCCGCGACGGCACGTTCCTCGTGACGACGTGGCAGGACCCGGCGCCGGGAGCGGCGCTGCGCACCGTGCTGGTCCGGGTCGACATCGCGACAGCGCAACGGACCACGGTGGTCGACGACCGGCGCGCCGACCTCGGAAACCCGGCCATTTCGCCGGATGGCCGATCGGTGGCCTACACGCGGGAAACGATCTCCACACCTCGACAGGCTCCACGAATCACGTTGTGTGTGTTGCGGTTCGGCGAAGAACCGGTCGAGCTCACCGTCGACTGGGACCGCTGGCCGACGTCGGTCACCTGGTCGGCGGACGGCTCGGCGGTGATCGTCACCGCCGACGACAACGGTCGTGGCCCCGTCTTCGCCGTCGACCCTGCCACCGGAGCGGTGCGCAGCTTGGTGGCCGACGACTTCACCTACACCGACGTGCGGACCGCGCCCGGCGGTGTGCTGTTCGCGCTGCGCAGTTCCTATACGACGCCGCCGCACCCGGTCCGCATCGATGCCGACGGGTCGGTCACCGTTCTCGACTGCGTTCCGTTTCCGGAACTGCCCGGCGCGCTGATGGAGGTGGCCGCCACGGCCGAGGACGGGCAGACCGTGCGGTCCTGGCTGGTCCTTCCCGATGATGACGAGCCCGCCCCGCTGCTGCTGTGGATTCACGGCGGACCACTGGCAAGCTGGAACGCCTGGCACTGGCGCTGGAACCCGTGGCTGATGGCGGCCCAGGGCTATGCCGTGCTGCTCCCGGACCCGGCCCTGTCCACCGGGTATGGCCAGCACTTCATCCAACGGGGCTGGGGGGCATGGGGATTCGCGCCGTATACGGACCTGATGGCCGCGACCGACGCGGCGTGCGCGCACCCGAGGGTGGACGCCACCCGCTCCGCGGCTATGGGCGGCTCGTTCGGCGGGTACATGGCCAACTGGATCGCCGGGCACACCGACCGGTTCTCGGCGATCGTCACCCACGCCAGTCTGTGGGCCCTCGACCAGTTCGGTGCGACCACCGACGGCGCCTATTGGTGGGCCAGGGAGATGACGCCGGAGATGACCAGGGCCAACTCACCGCACCTCTTCGTCTCCGAGATCGCCACCCCCATGCTGGTCATCCACGGGGACAAGGATTACCGGGTGCCGATCGGGGAGGCGCTGCGGCTCTGGTATGAGCTGCTGAGCAAGTCGGCGAGGCCCGCCGCCGACGACGGCAGCACGGTGCACCGGTTCCTGTACTTCCCGTCGGAGAACCATTGGGTGCTGAGCCCGCCGCACGCGAAAATCTGGTACCAGGTGGTGCTGGCGTTCCTGGCCCGCCACGTGCTCGGACAGGACACCGAGCTGCCGGAAACGCTCGGGTAGCGTCAGCGGACATGAGCGCAGACGCCGCACACGACCGTCAGCACGACATCGTGGTCTACGGGGCCACCGGCTTCGTCGGGAAGCTGACCGCGCAGTACCTCGCCACCGCCGGTACCGGTGCCCGCATCGCGCTGGCCGGCCGTTCGGCAGATCGCCTGCTGGCGGTCCGGGACTCGCTGGGCGAAGCGGCGCAGGACTGGCCGCTGATCGTCGCCGACGCGTCTTCGCCGTCGACACTGAACGAACTCGCGGCCAGCACCCGGGTGGTGGTCACCACCGTGGGCCCGTACCTGCGGCACGGCCTGCCGCTGGTCGCGGCGTGCGCGGCGGCGGGCACCGACTACGCCGACCTCACCGGTGAGACCCTGTTCGTGCGCCGGTGCATCGACCTGCACCACAAACAGGCCGCCGACACCGGCGCGCGGATCGTGCACGCGTGCGGCTTCGACTCGATCCCGTCGGATCTGACCGTGTTCGCGCTGCACCGGCAGGCCGGACGCGACGGCGCCGGCGCGCTCGGGGACACCAACTACGTCGTACGCACCTTCGCCGGCGGGGTGTCCGGCGGCACGGTGGCGTCGATGGCCGAGCTCGCCCGCGAGGCGTCGCTGGACCCCGAAGCCCGCCGCCTGCTCAACGACCCCTACACATTGACCCCTGACCGGGGCGCCGAACCCGAACTCGGCGCTCAGCCGGACGCGCGGTGGCGCCGCGGCCGGGAGATCGCCCCTGAACTCGACGGCTACTGGGTCGGCGCGTTCGCCATGGCGCTGCCCAACACCCGCATCGTGCGGCGCAGCAACGCGCTGCTGGACTACTCGTACGGCAGGCGGTTCGAGTATGCCGAGCAGATGAGCACCGGGCACTCGGTGGCCGCGCCGCTGCTGGCCGCCATGGCCACGGCCGGAAATGTCGCGACGATGGAACTCGGCAGCCGCTTCCTCAACCGAGTGCCGCGCCGGGCGCTGGAGCGCGTCCTGCCCAAACCCGGCACCGGGCCGAGCGAGCAGACCCGGGAACGCGGGCATTACACCGTCGAGACCTACACCACGACCTCGACCGGCGCCCGCTACGTTGCCCGGATGTCGCAGCAGGGTGACCCCGGCTACAAGGCGACCTCGGTGCTGCTCGGCGAAAGCGGACTGGCGCTCGCGCTGGATCGCGACAAGCTGCCCGACCTGCACGGAATCCTGACCCCGGCCGCGGCCATCGGCGACGCGCTGCTGGCCCGGTTCCCGGCCGCCGGGGTCAGCCTGGACGTGTCGCGGTTGAACTGATCGATCCGGTCCCCGGCGTCGATCCCGGGTCTACTGTCGCTTGCATGGCCGACCTCGACGAGCTCTACGGGGAGATTCCGACCCGGCAGATCGCTGCCCGACTGGGCGCCGACGAGGCCGAGGTCAGCGGCGCCATCAAGACGCTGCTGCCCGTGCTGGTCGGCGGACTACAGCACAACGCGCAAGACCCCGGCACCGCGGCGAACATCGCCTCCGCGGCCGACAACCACGCCGGTCTGCTCGACGGCGGTGTCGACGTCGACCAGGTCGACGAGGCGGACGGCTCCAAGGCGGTCGCGAAGATCTTCGGCGGCAACGACACCGGCCAGGTCGCCTCGGCGCTGTCGCGCGGCGGGGCCGGGAACAGCGACCTGATCAACAGACTGCTCCCGATCCTCGCGCCGATCGTGCTCGCCTACATCGGCCGGAAACTCACCGGCGGCCAGGCGCAACCCCAGGGCCAGGGCGGTGGCGGCCTCGGCGACATCCTGGGCGGGATCCTGGGCGGTGGCGGTCAGCGCTCCGCAGGTGAGGACAACCCGCTGGGCAGCATCCTCGGCAGCGTGCTCGGCGGCGACAAAGGCGGTCCGCTCGGCGACATTCTGGGCGGCCTGCTCGGCGGGAAGAGGTGACGCGGCTCTGTCGCCGTCGGGCGGAAAGAAGTGATCGGCACGCGCTTCCTAGAATGGCTCGGTGACCTCCCAGCCGAATGCCCCCGGCGACGCCCCGCGCGCCCCCGAGCTCGACGCCCTGCCCAAGTCCTGGGATCCGGGAGCGGTCGAGGCCGACCTGTACGACGGCTGGGTCCGGGCTGGCTACTTCACCGCCGACCCCGACAGCGACAAGCCCCCGTACTCCATCGTGCTGCCGCCGCCCAATGTGACCGGAAGTCTGCACATGGGCCACGCGCTGGACCACACGTTGATGGACGCGCTCACCCGGCGCAAGCGCATGCAGGGCTATGAGGTGCTGTGGCTGCCCGGCATGGATCACGCCGGCATCGCCACCCAGACCCTCGTCGAGAAGCAGCTCGCCTCCGACGGGACGACCAAAGAAGACCTCGGCCGCGAGCAGTTCATCGACAAGGTCTGGGAATGGAAGCGCGAATCCGGCGGAACCATCGGCGCCCAGATGCGCCGGCTCGGCGACGGGGTGGACTGGAGCCGCGATCGGTTCACGATGGACGAGGGTCTGTCACGCGCGGTCCGCACCATCTTCAAGCGGCTCTACGACGCCGGCCTGATCTATCAGGCCGAACGGCTGGTCAATTGGTCGCCGGTGCTGGAGACCGCGATCTCCGACCTCGAGGTGAAGTACGAGGACGTCGAGGGCGAGCTGGTGTCCTTTCGCTACGGCTCGATGAACGACGACGAACCGCACATCGTGGTGGCCACCACCCGGCTGGAGACGATGCTCGGTGACACCGCGATCGCGGTGCACCCCGACGACGAGCGATACCGAAACCTGGTGGGCAAGACGTTGCCCCACCCGTTCCTCGAACGTGACATCGCGATCGTGGCCGACACCCACGTCGACCCCGAATTCGGCACGGGCGCAGTGAAAGTCACACCCGCCCACGACCCCAATGACTTCGAGATCGGGCTGCGGCACCAGCTGCCGATGCCGACCATCCTCGACACCAAGGGCCGGATCAGCGACACCGGCACCCGGTTCGACGGAATGGACCGCTTCGAGGCGCGGGTGGCGGTGCGCGAGGCGCTGGCCGAAGAGGGCCGCATCGTCGCCGAGAAGCGTCCCTACCTGCACAGCGTGGGCCACTCCGAGCGCAGCGGCGAACCGATCGAGCCGCGCCTGAGCCTGCAGTGGTGGGTGCGGGTCGAGTCACTGGCCAAGGCTGCCGGTGACGCGGTCCGCAACGGCGACACCGCGATCCACCCGGCCAGTCTGGAACCCCGGTGGTTCGCCTGGGTCGACAACATGCACGACTGGTGCATCTCACGTCAGCTCTGGTGGGGGCACCGCATCCCGATCTGGCACGGACCGAACGGGGAGACCGTCTGCGTCGGACCGGATGAGACGCCGCCCGAAGGCTGGGAGCAGGACCCCGACGTGCTGGACACGTGGTTCAGTTCGGCGCTGTGGCCGTTCTCGACGATGGGCTGGCCGGACCGCACCCCCGAACTGGCGAAGTTCTATCCGACCACCGTGCTGGTCACCGGTTACGACATCCTGTTCTTCTGGGTGGCCCGGATGATGATGTTCGGTACCTTCGTCGGTGACGACCCGGCCATCACCGGCACGGCCACGAAGGGCGCACACCCGCAGGTGCCGTTCGAGAACGTGTTCCTGCACGGCCTGATCCGCGACGAGCACGGCCGCAAGATGAGCAAGTCGCGCGGCAACGGCATCGATCCGCTGGACTGGGTGGAGAAATACGGCGCCGACGCGCTGCGCTTCACGCTGGCCCGCGGCGCCAGCCCGGGCGGCGACCTCGCCATCGGTGAGGACCACGCCCGCGCGTCCCGCAACTTCGCCACCAAGTTGTTCAACGCGACCCGCTTCGCTTTGCTCAACGGCGCCAGCCCGGCGCCACTGCCGCCGGCGGCCGAACTCACCGACGCCGACCGGTGGATCCTCGGCCGGCTCGAAGAGGTGCGAGCCGAGGTGGATTCGGCGCTGGACGGCTACGAGTTCAGTCGCGCATGTGAGTCGCTCTACCACTTCGCCTGGGACGAGTTCTGCGACTGGTATGTCGAGCTCGCGAAAGTGCAACTGGGCGAAGGTGTTTCCCACACGACTGCGGTGCTGGCGTTCGTGCTCGACGTGCTGCTCAAGCTGTTGCATCCGGTGATGCCTTTCGTCACCGAGGTCCTGTGGAAGACGCTGACCGGCGGAGAGTCCCTGGTCATCGCCGACTGGCCGGCCCCGAGCGGTCACGCCGTCGATCATGGCGCCACGCAACGGATCTCCGACACCCAGAAACTGATCACCGAGGTGCGGCGATTCCGCAGCGACCAGGGTCTCGCCGACCGGCAGCGGGTGCCGGCCAGACTGTCCGACATCGGCGCGGCGGGTCTGGATGACCATGTCCCCGCGGTGCGAACCCTGGCCTGGCTGACCGATGCGGAGGACGGGTTCACCACGTCGGCGGCGGTCGAGGTGCGGCTGTCGGGCGGCACCGTGGTGGTCGAGGTCGACACCTCGGGCACGGTGGATGTCGAGGCCGAACGCCGCAGGCTGGAGAAGGACCTCGCGGCCGCCGAGAAGGAGCGCAAGGGCACGACCGCCAAGCTCGGCAACGACGCGTTCCTGGCCAAAGCTCCCGCGGAGGTGGTCGACAAGATCCGGAACCGGCAGCAGGTGGCCAACGAGGAAGTGGAGCGCCTCACCGCGCGGCTGGCCGCGCTGTCGGCGAGCCAGTAGCGAAGCAGATCGCCCATGGCATCACACGAGCCCACCCCCGACGAGGTCGCCGCACTGCTGCAGGTGGAGCACCTGCTCGACCAACGCTGGCCCGAGACCAAGATCGAGCCGAGCACCGCGCGGATCGCGGCGCTGATGGAGATGCTCGGGTCACCTCAGCTCGGGTTCCCGTCGATCCACATCGCGGGCACCAACGGCAAGACCTCGGTCGCCCGGATGGTCGACGCGCTGCTGACCGCGCTGCACCGGCGCACCGGCCGCACCACCAGCCCGCACCTGCAGTCGGCGGTCGAACGCATCTCGATCGACGGCAAGCCGATCAGCCCGGCGACCTACGTCGACACCTACCGGGAGATCGAGCCGTTCGTCGAGCTGGTCGACCGGCAATCCGAAGCCGCAGGCGGACCGAGATTGAGCAAGTTCGAAGTCGTCACCGCGATGGCGTTCAGCGCGTTCGCCGACGCACCCATCGACGTCGCCGTCGTCGAGGTGGGCCTGGGCGGCCGCTGGGACGCCACCAACGTGGTCAACGCGCCGGTGGCCGTGGTCACCCCGATCGGCATCGACCACGCGGACTACCTCGGTGACACGATCGCCGAGATCGCCGGCGAGAAGGCCGGGATCATCACCCGCCAGGCCGACGACCTGGTGCCGACCGACACCGTGGCCGTGCTGGCACGCCAGCTGCCCGAGGCGATGGAGGTGTTGCTGGCGCAAGCGGTACGCTCCGATGCCGCTGTGGCAAGGGAGGATTCGGAGTTCGCCGTGCTCGGCCGGCAGGTCGCCATCGGCGGCCAGCTTCTTCAGCTGCAGGGCCTGGGCGGGGTGTACTCCGACATCTTCCTGCCGCTGCACGGGGAGCATCAGGCGCACAACGCCGTGCTCGCGCTGGCCGCGGTGGAGGCGTTCTTCGGTGCCGGCGCGCAGCGCCAACTCGACGTCGACGCGGTGCGGGCCGGATTCGCCGCCGTGACCTCGCCGGGGCGGCTGGAGCGGATGCGCAGTGCGCCAACCGTTTTCATCGATGCCGCACACAACCCGGCCGGCGCCTTCGCGCTGGCCGAGGCGCTGCGCGACGAGTTCGATTTCCGCTTCCTCGTCGGCGTCGTCTCGGTGATGGGGGACAAGGACGTCGA
The DNA here is from genome assembly GCF_025263565.1 of Mycobacterium sp. SMC-8. NCBI lineage: Bacteria > Bacillati > Actinomycetota > Actinomycetes > Mycobacteriales > Mycobacteriaceae > Mycobacterium > Mycobacterium sp. SMC-8. The sequence goes on along the minus strand of NZ_CP079865.1, from coordinate 5,864,543 downwards.
CGGAATCCTGGCCGCTCTGGAACCCGTACTGGATCAGATCGTGGTGACTCACAACGGATCACCGCGGGCGCTGGAGGTGGCGGCGCTGGCGGTCAAGGCTGAGGAGGTCTTCGGTCCAGAGCGGGTGATCACCGCCTCGACGCTGCCCGACGCGATCGAGACCGCCACCGCGCTGGTCGAGGAGTCCGGCGGCGACGGCGACGCCGCGGGGATGAGCGGTGCGGGCATCGTGATCACCGGTTCTGTCGTCACCGCGGGCGCCGCTCGAACACTGTTCGGAAAGGACCCCGCATGACCGCGCAGCCTCCGGATCCGTGGAAGAGCTTCCGGGGGGTGATGGCCGGCACCCTGATCCTCGAGGCCATCGTCGTGCTGCTGGCGCTGCCGGTGGTCGGCGCCGTCGGGCCCGGGCTCACGCCGCTATCGACCGCCTACGTCGTCGGGTTCGCCGTGCTGCTGGTGCTCATGGCGGGCGTGCAGGGCCGGCCGTGGGCCATCTGGGCCAACCTCGGCGTGCAACTGATCCTGGTCGCCGGATGGTTCATCTACCCGGCGGTGGGTTTCGTCGGGCTGTTGTTCGGCGTGGTGTGGCTGCTGATCGCCTACCTGCGTGCGGAGGTGCTCCGTCGGCAGAAGCGAGGCCTGCTTCCGGGGCAGCGGCCGGCCGACGACTAGTCTGTGCGTCGTGACTGAGCGAACTCTCGTCCTGATCAAGCCCGACGGCGTGCAGCGCCGCCTCATCGGAGAGGTCATCAGCCGGGTCGAAGCCAAAGGCCTGAGCATCGCGGCGCTGGAACTGAAGAACGTCAGCGACGACCTCGCCCGCGCGCACTACGCCGAACACGAGGGCAAGCCGTTCTTCGGGTCGCTGCTGGAGTTCATCACATCCGGGCCCGTGGTCGCGGCCGTCCTGGAGGGTCCGCGGGCCATCGCGGCGTTCCGGCAATTGGCCGGCGGCACCGATCCCGTCGAGAAGGCCACCCCCGGCACCATCCGCGGTGACCTGGGCTTGGAGACGCAGTACAACCTTGTTCACGGATCGGATTCGCCGGAGTCGGCGGCCCGCGAGATCGAGCTCTGGTTCCCCGGCCGGTAGCGACCGCCTCGCCCGAGCTAACCCCGCCTACGCGGGCCACTCTCTGACATGTGGGATACTGGTCGCGGGTGATCGGCCTTACAACCCGGGTTGATCATCCGAATGAAGACTTAGACAGCGCGACCACCGTGAACCGCGGTGCGGCGCGGACCGTCCAGCCATCATTCAGACCGGCACCGGGATCGTTCCTTCGGGATCACTCGGAGCAAGACCAGAGGACGTCCGGGAGTAGGTAGCCCGGGTACAACATCAAAAGCCCTCGCGTGGCCGCGTCAGAGCATGACGCGCCCGGGGGCTTGAGGAGAATACGTGGCCGACAATGAGATTTTTCAGGCACCGACCCACGACCCCGCGGACGAGCCCCGGCTCGCCGCAGATGCGTCCGGGGACACCAAGGGCGCCCCGACGCCGGAACGCCTGAGGGTCCACTCGCTGGCCCGCGTGCTCGGTACCACCAGCAAGCGGATCATCGACGCGCTGATCGAACTCGACGGCCGGGCACGCAGCGCACATTCCACGGTCGGCCGTGAGGAGGCCGACCGCGTCCGCGAGGTGCTGGCCGCCCCCGAACCCGAGGTTGCGCAGGCCGAGCCGGCGGCAGAGGCCGCCCATCCGGAAGCCGTCGAGCCCGAAGCCTCACAGCCGGAAGCCGACGAGCCCGAAGCCTCACAGCCGGAGGCCGCCGCGCCTGTCGCCGAGGTCGCCCGGCTCAGCGAGGTCGTCGAGGTGACGGAGGTCGCCCAGTTCACCGGGGTCACCGAGGAGGAGCCCGAATCGAGGCTGATCCTGGAAACCCCGCCCGCCCCGGCCGCCGAACCCGCCGACTATCTGCCGCTGTTCGTCGCGCCCCAACCCGTGCGCTTTGACGACCACTTCGACGATAGCGACGACGACGAGTCCGACGACGACACCGACGAGTCCGAATCGGACGCCGATGGTGACGACGACCAGACCGACCGCCCCGCCGCCAAACGCCGCAGGCGGGGTCGGCGCGGGCGCGGACGCGGTCGCGGCGAGCAGAACGGCGACGAGTCAGCCGGCGACACCGAATCCGACACCGATGCCGATGCCGAGAAGGCCGACAGCGGCGAAGACTCCGACGACGACAGCAGCGAGGACGACGGGTCCAGCGGGGACGGCTCCAGCCGTCGCCGTCGCCGCCGTCGCCGCCGCAAGTCCGGCTCCGACGACGACAGCGACACCAACGGCTCGCCCGACGACCCGCCCAACACCGTTGTCCACGAGCGTGAGCCGCGGAAGGCGTCGAACCGCAACGACAAGACGTCGTCGGATTCGGAGATCCAGGGCATCAGCGGCTCCACCCGACTGGAGGCCAAGCGTCAGCGCCGCCGGGACGGTCGCGACGCCGGCCGGCGCCGGCCGCCGATCCTGAGCGAAGCGGAGTTCCTGGCCCGCCGCGAGGCCGTCGAACGGATGATGGTGGTCCGCGACAAGGTCCGCACCGAACCGCCGCACGAGGGTGCTCGCTACACCCAGATCGCGGTGCTCGAAGACGGCGTCGTGGTCGAGCACTTCGTGACATCAGCCGCGTCGGCATCTCTCGTCGGCAACATCTACCTGGGCATCGTGCAGAACGTGCTGCCGTCGATGGAGGCGGCGTTCGTCGACATCGGCCGCGGCCGCAACGGTGTGCTCTACGCCGGTGAGGTCAACTGGGAAGCCGCCGGTCTGGGCGGTGCGCAGCGCAAGATCGAACAGGCTCTCAAACCCGGCGACTACGTCGTCGTCCAGGTCAGCAAGGATCCGGTCGGACACAAGGGTGCGCGACTGACCACCCAGGTGTCGCTGGCCGGCCGCTACCTGGTCTACGTCCCGGGTGCGTCCTCGACCGGGATCAGCCGCAAGTTGCCCGACACCGAGCGGCAGCGCCTCAAGGAGATCCTGCGCGAGGTGGTCCCGTCCGACGCGGGTGTGATCATCCGGACCGCATCGGAGGGCGTGAAGGAAGAGGACATCCGCTCCGACGTGGAGCGGCTGCAGAAGCGCTGGACCGAGATCGAGGCCAAGGCCGCCGAGATCACCGGGAAGAAGGCCGGTGCGGCGGTCGCGCTCTACGAAGAGCCCGACGTGCTGGTCAAGGTGATCCGTGACCTGTTCAACGAAGACTTCACCGGGCTGACCGTCGCCGGCGACGAGGCGTGGAAGACCATCACCGACTACGTCAACGCGGTCGCTCCGGAGTTGCTCCCGCGGATGACGAAGTACGAGCCGGCGTCTCCCGACGCCCCCGATGTGTTCGCCGTGCACCGCATCGACGAACAACTGGCCAAGGCGATGGACCGGAAGGTGTGGCTGCCGTCGGGCGGCACCCTGGTCATCGACCGCACCGAGGCCATGACCGTGGTGGACGTCAATACCGGCAAGTTCACCGGATCGGGCGGCAATCTCGAGCAGACCGTGACCCGCAACAACCTCGAAGCCGCCGAGGAGATCGTGCGCCAGCTGCGGCTGCGCGACATCGGCGGCATCGTGGTCATCGACTTCATCGACATGGTGCTGGAGTCCAACCGCGATCTGGTGCTGCGCCGGCTCACCGAGGCCCTGGCCCGTGACCGCACCCGCCACCAGGTGTCGGAGGTGACATCTCTGGGTCTGGTCCAGCTCACCCGCAAGAAGCTCGGTACCGGCCTGATCGAGGCGTTCTCGACCACCTGCAGTCACTGCGCCGGCCGTGGCATCGTGCTGCACGGCGATCCCGTGGACTCGGCCGCCACCAACGGCAGCCGCAAGGCCGAGTCCGGCGGCGGACGCCGAAGCAAGCGCGGCAAGCGCGGCGGTCGTGCCGAGCAGGAGGTCCAGGTCGCCAAGGTGCCGGCGCACTCCCCGGGTGAACACCCGATGTTCAAGGCGATGGCCGCCGCCAACGGCAAGCACGAGGACGACGAGGACGACGACACCGCCGTGGCGCCCGAAGAGGTCGCCGAGATCGACACCGAGGCCACGGTGGCGGTGACGCGCGACGGCAACGACGACGAACTCGATGACGACTTCGACGAGGATGACACCGACGAAGACGACGACACCAACGAGGACGACACCGACGAGGACGACACCGACGAGATCGACCTCGACGACGACGATGACGAAGAGGACGACGACATCGACGACCTCGACGACGACTCGGACGAGGACGACTCCGACGAAGACGACTCCGACGAGGACGACTCCGACTCGGGTGAGGACGAGCCTGCAGCGGTCGTCGTCGCCCGCCCGGCAGGTCGACACCGTCGCCGCGCGGCGGCCCGACCCGCTGGTCCGCCCAGTCGCGACTGAGCGGTTTGATTCTCTACCCGCTGGTCACGTACCCTTGACCAGTTGTCTCCAGGGCTTGCCGACGGCCGGCCGGAGACGGGACGAGATCCCACCCCAGACCCGCACGCACACCCCGGGTGATGCGCGCCCGCACGCGAAGCAGGAGAAGACCCAGCGATGGCAGCCAAAACAGCCACGTACGCGATCGTCAAGACCGGTGGCAAGCAGTACAAAGTCGCGGCCGGTGACGTGGTCAAGGTGGAGAAGCTCGACGTCGAGCCGGGCGCCACGGTGTCGCTGCCCGTCGCCCTGGTCGTCGACGGTGCGAACGTGACCACCGACGCCGCGGCCCTGGAGAAGGTCGCGGTCACCGGTGAAGTCCTCGAGCACACCAAGGGTCCGAAGATCCGCATCCACAAGTTCAAGAACAAGACCGGCTATCACAAGCGCCAGGGTCACCGTCAGCAGCTGACGGTGCTCAAGGTCACCGGCATCAAGTAACGACGGGAGCGAGAAGACATGGCACACAAGAAGGGCGCTTCCAGCTCACGCAACGGTCGCGACTCAGCCGCCCAGCGGCTCGGCGTGAAGCGGTTCGGCGGGCAGGTCGTCAAGGCCGGGGAAATCCTGGTGCGGCAGCGGGGCACTCATTTCCACCCCGGCGTGAACGTCGGCCGTGGCGGCGACGACACGCTGTTCGCGACCGCTCCCGGCGCTGTCGAGTTCGGCAGCAAGCGCGGCCGCAAGACCGTCAACGTCGTTCGCGTCACCCGCACGTCGTCCGATGTCGCCGCCGGAGCGGCTCCCGAGGCCTGACTTTCACGCGAGATCGACGTTTCGCCGCAGGCTTCGCGTCGGGCCGGCAGAACGTAGATTTCGTCACCGAAAGGATGTCCGATGCCCCGGTTCATCGACCGCGTCGTCATTCACGCGCGGGCGGGTAACGGCGGCAACGGCTGCGCCTCGGTCCATCGCGAGAAGTTCAAACCTCTCGGCGGTCCGGACGGCGGCAACGGCGGTCGCGGCGGCAGCATCGTGTTCGTCGTCGACCCGCAGGTGCACACCCTGCTCGACTTCCATTTCCATCCCCACGTGGCCGCACCCAACGGCAAACAGGGCGCGGGCAGTAACCGCGACGGTGCCGCGGGCGCCGACCTCGAGGTGAAGGTCCCCGACGGGACCGTCGTGCTCGACGAGCACGGCCAGATCCTGGCTGACCTGGTCGGCGCCGGCACCCGCTTCGAGGCCGCCGCCGGTGGTCGCGGGGGCCTCGGCAATGCCGCACTCGCCTCCCGTGCCCGCAAGGCGCCCGGTTTCGCGTTGCTCGGCGAGAAGGGCGAGGCCCGTGACCTCACCCTGGAGCTCAAGACCGTCGCCGATGTGGGCCTGGTCGGCTTTCCGTCGGCGGGCAAGTCCTCGCTGGTGTCGGCGATCTCAGCTGCCAAACCCAAGATCGCCGACTACCCGTTCACCACGCTGGCGCCCAATCTCGGGGTGGTGTCGGCGGGTGAGCACACCTACACCGTCGCCGACGTGCCGGGGCTGATCCCGGGCGCCTCGGAGGGTCGCGGCCTCGGGCTGGATTTCCTGCGCCACATCGAACGCTGCGCTGTGCTGGTGCATGTCGTCGACTGCGCAACCCTGGAGCCGGGCCGTGATCCGGTGTCCGACATCGAGGCGCTGGAGGCCGAGATCGCGGCGTATACGCCAACGCTGCAGGGCGATTCGACGCTCGGTGACCTCGCCCAACGCCCACGGGCGGTGGTGCTGAACAAGATCGATGTTCCCGACGCCCGGGAGCTGGCCGACTTCGTCCGCCAGGACATCACCGAGAAGTTCGGCTGGCCGGTGTTCGAGATCTCGACCGTCAGCCGGGAAGGGTTGCGACCCTTGACCTTCGCGTTGTGGGACATGGTGTCCTCGTATCGGGCCAGCCAGCCGGCCGTGGTGCCGCGCCGCCCGGTGATCCGACCGATCCCGGTCGACGAGACGGCGTTCTCGGTCGAACCCGACGGTCAGGGCGGCTTCGTGGTCAAGGGCACCCGGCCGCAACGCTGGGTCGCGCAGACCAATTTCGACAACGACGAGGCCGTCGGCTATCTCGGCGACCGGTTGGCGCGGCTCGGCGTCGAGGACGAGTTGCTCAAGCTCGGCGCCCGGCCCGGCTGCGCGGTGACCATCGGCGACATGACCTTCGACTGGGAGCCGCAGACCCCGGCCGGTGTCGACGTGCCGCTGACCGGCCGCGGCACCGATGTACGACTGGAACAGAGCGACCGGGTCTCGGCCGACGAACGCAAGGCGGCACGGAAGGCGCGCCGCCAGAGTGGCGATGTAGACGAATGAGCGCGCACCGGGAAGCGATCCGGACGGCACGCTCAGTGGTGGTCAAGATCGGCACCACCGCGTTGACGACGTCTTCGGGGGTGTTCGACACCAACCGGCTGCAGAACCTGGCCGACGCCATCGAAGCGCGGATGAAGGCCGGCTCGGACGTGGTGATCGTGTCTTCGGGCGCCATCGCAGCCGGCATCGAGCCGCTCGGACTCACCAAGCGGCCCACCGATCTGGCGACGAAGCAAGCCGCAGCCAGCGTGGGTCAGGTGGCGCTGATCAACTGCTGGAGCGCGGCGTTCGGGCATTACGGCCGCACCGTGGGCCAGGTACTGCTGACCGCCCACGACATCTCGATGCGGGTGCAGCACACCAACGCCCAGCGCACCCTGGACCGGTTGCGGGCGTTGCACGCGGTGGCGATCGTCAACGAGAACGACACCGTGGCCACCAACGAGATCCGGTTCGGCGACAACGACCGGCTGTCGGCCCTGGTCGCCCACCTGGTGGGCGCTGATGCGTTGATCCTGCTGTCCGACATCGACGGCCTTTATGACGGCGATCCCCGCAAGGCGCCCGCAGACAATCCGGCACGGTTCATCCCGGAAGTGGCCGGACCCGACGACCTGGAAGGGGTGACCGCCGGCCGCGGCAGCCACCTCGGCACCGGCGGTATGGTCTCGAAGCTGTCCTCGGCGCTGCTGGCGGCCGACGCCGGCGTCCCGGTGCTGCTGGCCGCCGCCTCGGATGCCGACGCCGCGCTGCAGGACGCGTCGGTGGGCACAGTGTTCGCCCCGCGCTCAGAACGCATGTCCGCGCGTAGGTTCTGGGTGCGCTACGCCGCCGAAGCCTCTGGGACACTGACCCTGGACGAGGGCGCCGTCAATGCCGTGGTGCGGCAGCGGCGCTCACTTCTTCCCGCCGGGATCACCGCGGTGTCGGGCCGGTTCTACGGCGGTGACGTCGTCGAGCTGCGCGACAAGGACGCCGCGATGGTCGCTCGCGGCGTGGTCGCCTATGACGCCGCGGAACTGGCGACGATGCTCGGCCGGTCCACGTCGGACCTACCCGCCGAGATGCGCAGACCCGCCGTGCACGCCGATGACCTGGTGGCCGTCTGAGCGTCCGGTCAGCTCGTCGACGAGCAGCGCCAGCATCGGCGAACACCCGTTGTCGATCTTGACGTCGGCGAGGTCGTCGCCGCGGGTTGGTCCCCGGTTGACGATCGCGATCGGCGTCCCGGAGGCAGCGGCATGCCGGACGAACCGGTAGCCGGAGTACACCGTCAGCGACGACCCGGCGACCAGCAGCGCCTCGGCTCCGTCGACAATCGAGAATGCTTGCACAACACGCTCTTTCGGAACGCTTTCACCGAAGTAGACAATGTCCGGCTTGAGCATGCCGGCGCAGCGCGGGCAGTCCACCACCTGGAAGGAGGCGGTGTCGGCGACCACCGCGTCGGCGTCGGGGGCCACCGCGATTCCGCCGAGAGCCGCGGCCCTCTCGGCGAAACCCGGGTTGGCGTCGTCGAGAAGGTCGGCCAGCGCCGCGCGCGTCATGGTGTGCCTGCAGTCCAGACAGATCACCCGAGCGTAGGAACCGTGCAGATCGATGACGTTCTCGCTGCCCGCCTTGGAGTGCAGCAGGTCGACATTCTGGGTGATCACGCCGGTCACCACCCCGGCACGTTCCAGCGCGGCCAGCGCACGGTGCCCGGCGTTGGGCAGCGTCTGGTCCATATGCCGCCATCCGAGGTGGTTGCGCGCCCAGTACCGCTGCCGGAACTCAGGATCGGAGGTGAACTGCCGGATGGTCATCGGATTGCTCGGCGGCGAGTCCGGGCCGCGGTAGTCGGGGATCCCCGAATCGGTCGACATGCCCGCACCGGTGAGCACCGCGACACGCCGGTCCTGCAGTAACGCGACGAGTTCGGGGGCCTCCACGTCACCGAATGTAGGCGATCACCGCCGGTGATCGCGTATGTACTGGTCAGCCGGTCAGCTTTGGGGTGACGTCACCTCGCTCGGCCGACGGCGTGGGGTGTTGGCATATCCCGTTCGCTTTTCGGGCAACAATGAGGCATGGATTTCTACTCCGCGTACCGGCACGGCTTCGTCCGGGTCGCCGCCTGCACGCATCACACGGCGCTCGCCGACCCTCGGGGCAATGCCGAATCCGTGCTGCGACTGGCCCAGGCCTGCCACGACGACAGTGTTGCGCTCGCGGTCTTCCCGGAGCTGACGCTGTCGGGATACTCGATCGAGGACATCGTGATGCAGGATGCCCTGCTCGAGGCCGTCGAGGACGCGCTGTTCGAGATCGTCACCGCGTCGGCCGACCTGTTGCCCGTGTTGGTGATCGGTGCACCGCTGCGCTTTCGGCACCGGATCTACAACACCGCGGTGGTGATCCACCGCGGCCGGGTCCTCGGTGTGGTCCCGAAGTCCTACCTGCCCAACTACCGCGAGTTCTACGAGCGACGGCAGATGGCTCCGGGTGACGACGTGCGCGGGCCGATCAGGCTGGGCAGGGGGGATGACGCTGTCGACGTGCCCTTCGGCCCCGACCTGCTGTTCGCCGCATCCGATCTGCCCGGGTTCGTCCTGCACGTCGAGGTCTGCGAGGACATGTTCGTGCCGATCCCGCCGAGTGCGTCGGCCGCGCTGGCAGGGGCGACGGTGTTGGCCAACCTGTCCGGTAGCCCGATCACCATCGGCCGGGCTGAGGACCGCTGCCTGCTGGCCCGATCCGCGTCGGCCCGGTGCCTGGCCGCCTATGTGTACGCCGCGGCCGGCGAAGGTGAGTCCACAACCGATCTCGCGTGGGACGGGCAGACGATGATCTGGGAGAACGGTGAATGCCTGGCCCAGTCGGAACGCTTCCCGAAAGGTGAGCGACGGTCGGTCGCCGACGTCGATCTCGAACTTCTTCGCTCCGAACGCCTTCGGATGGGCACTTTCGACGACAACCGCAGGCACCACAGCGCGAGCACCGATTCGTTCCGGCGTGTGGAGTTCGTCCTGGACCCGCCCAGCGGCGACGTCGGGCTTCTGCGGCACATCGAGCGGTTCCCGTTCGTGCCGTCGGATCCGCAACGGCTGGAACAGGACTGCTACGAGGCCTACAGCATCCAGGTGTCCGGTCTGGAGCAGCGCTTGCGGGCGCTGAACTATCCCAAGATCGTGCTCGGGCTGTCCGGTGGTCTGGACTCGACCCATGCGCTCATCGTCGCGGCGCGGGCGATGGACCGGGAACAGCGGCCGCGTAGCGACATTCTGGCTTACACGATGCCCGGGTTCGCCACCGGAGACCGGACCAAAGGCAACGCGCTGCGGTTGGCCGAGGCGCTGGGCGTGACGTTCGCCGAACTGGACATCAAGGCGACCGCCGAGTTGATGCTCAAGAACATGGACCATCCGTTCGGACGCGGGGAGAAGGTCTACGACGTCACGTTCGAGAACGTGCAGGCCGGCCTGCGCACCGACTACCTGTTCCGGTTGGCCAACCAGCAGGGCGGTATCGTGCTGGGCACCGGGGATCTGTCCGAACTGGCACTGGGCTGGTCGACGTACGGTGTCGGCGATCAGATGTCGCATTACAACGTCAACGGCGGGGTCCCGAAAACATTGATCCAGCATCTGATTCGGTGGGTGATCTCGTCGAAGCAGTTCGATGACACCGTCAACGAGGTGCTGCAGTCGGTGCTTGACACCGAGATCTCCCCGGAGCTGGTGCCCGCGGGTGAGGACGAGGAAATCCAGAGCAGCGAATCCAAGGTCGGACCCTATGTGCTGCAAGACTTCTCGTTGTTCCAGGTGCTGCGGTTCGGGTTCCGGCCGTCAAAGGTCGCGTTCCTGGCCTGGCATGCGTGGAGCGATGCCACCCGCGGTGACTGGCCGTCGGGATATCCCGAGGAAAAGCGTCCGACATACTCGCTGAAGGAGATCCGGCACTGGCTGCAGGTATTCGCCCAGCGGTACTACTCGTTCGCGCAGTTCAAGCGCTCCGCGCTGCCCAACGGGCCCAAGGTCTCCCACGGCGGGTCGCTGTCGCCGCGCGGGGACTGGCGTGCCCCGTCGGACATGTCGGCCCGCACCTGGCTCGACGAGATCGACCGCGAGGTTCCTACCGACTGACGGTGCCCACCCCGGGCACGAAACGTCCGACGGCGGCGAGATAGTCGCGGTAGGGCGCACCGTGTGCGGCGCGCAGATACGGCTCCTCGACGGTGCGCACCTGGAGCTCGATCGTCACCACCAGGATCACGAAGCCGGCGATCGCCACCACGTTGGGTGTGACCAGCGTGACGCCGAACGCGAAGACGATCATCGCGGCGAAAATCGGGTTGCGCACCCGCGCGAACACGCCGGTGCGGACCAGTGTCGTCGTCTCCGACGCGTCGACGCCGATGCGCCAGGCGTCACCCATGTCGCGCTGGGCGTACACCGTCGCGGCGATGCCCGCGGCCGCGACACCGGCACCGGTCAGGTGAATCCAGGGCGCGGCCAGCAGCGGGTCGACCAGCCCGGTCCATTGCAGTGCCGGCGCGGTGCCGGCGACCGCGATGGCGACCACGAAACCCACCCCGGCGAACCATTCCGGTGACCCGGGTCTTCCGGTGACACCCTTGAAGCCGGTGGAACCGGTGTGACGGCGCTGAACCCAACTGCGCCAACCGAATCCGAGCGCGGCGAACACGGCGAACAGACACAGCGCGACTGCAGGCATCAGATGCAGCATGGGTCACCCTTCCAGGCTTGGATTCCTTCACGCACAGCCAGCGCCGCGATCCCCAGCGCCGCAACGGGATCGGCCCAGGTCAGGACCCGGCGGCGGTGCGCGTTGAGCCCCGCCTTTGCCATCAGCAGCAGGCCTGCTCGTCGGCCGCCGGGCAGCACGCCGGGTCGACCTCCACAACCAGGCCGACCAGGTCGGTGAGCGCGTGGGCGATCCGCGGATCGGCCAGCTCGTAACGGCTGCGCCTGCCTTCGCGGCTGACGGTGACCAGACCACAGCCCCGCAGGCAGGCGAGGTGGTTGGACAGAATCTGCCGCGACACCGCGATCCGCTCGGCGAGCTCGGACGGGTACCCAGGGCCGTCGCGCAGGATCAGCAGGATCTGGGCGCGGGTCGGATCCGAGATGGCGCAACCGAAACGGGACAGCGCGTCACTACCGAGGGCGGTCTGCACAGCGCAGACAGTACATCAACTCCTGAATTCAGGGAAGTCTGAACTGTCTAGAGTCTGCCGTCGATGCGCAGTGCGGGGTGCACCCATTCCGGGGATCGGCGTTCCTTGAACGCCATGAAGCCCTCGATGGACTCGGGTGCGCCGAGGCTGGCCGCCATCCCGATGCGGTCGTAGAGGCCCAGATAGTTGTCCAGGCTGGATTTGACGACGGTTCGGGCTCCCGGGGCGGTCCGGCAGCATTGGGCGAGGACCTCGCGGGCCACATGCGCCAGGTCGTCGTGGGGGACCACCCGGGCCACCATGCCCCAGTCGTGTGCCTCTTCGGCGGTCAGCGTGCGGCCGGTGAACATCAGGTCGCGGGTGCGGACCGGCCCGATCAGCCGGGCCAGCATGTGGCTGTAGTACGTGTCGGCGATCCCGCGGTACAGCTCGGGCACCCGGAACGTGGCCCGGTCGCTGACTACGGCCATGTCGGCGCACAGTGCGATCTGCAGGCCGCCGCCCTGGCAGAGGCCGTTCACCGCCGCCACGACCGGTTTGGCCGACTGGCGCAGAGTGTCGAACGGCAAGGCGTCCATCCCGAGTGCGGGCCCGAACGTCATCCAGTTGTCGGCGCCGCCGCCACCCATGTCGCCCCCCGGAGCGAAGACGTCGCCGGTGCCGGTGATCAGCAGTCCGGCCAGGTCGGGATCGCTTTCGACGTGCTTGACCGCGTACTTGATGCCGAAGTACATCGCCGGCGTCATCGCGTTGCGTGCCTCCGGACGGTCGAGCCGGCAGACGCCGAATGCGCCTTCCCGGGTGAAGCGCAGGTAGGGCGTACCGAGCCAGTCACCTTCTGGGGGGCGGGCGGGAGACGGCTCAGCGGGGCGGGCGGGAGCTGGCTCGGGGGGGCGGGCGGGAGACGGCTCGGCGGGGTGGGGGCGGGATTCGGTGCTCATCTGGCGCAGTCCTTCCGTCCGGTCAGGACGCCTCAAGCACGTCCTCGACAGCCTCACTGTAAGGGGCACAGTCGCCGGCACCGGGCACCAGCGTCGCCAGCGCCCCGGCCGCGCACGCTCGGGCCAGCGCGTAGGGGACGCCGCGCGGCCAGTGCGCGGCGAACACACCGGCGAACACGTCGCCGGCGCCGGTGGTGTCCACCGCCTCGACGGCGGGCGCCGGGATGTCCGAACGGCCCTCGCCGAAATGGGTGGCACCGCGGGCACCACGGGTGACGACCAGGTGCGGTACCCGGGGCCGGTCACCGTCGAGCCAGTCGTCGGACTCGGTTTCGTTGACGACGACCACGTCGACGAGGCCGGCCAGCATCGCGATGTCGGGTGGGGCCGGGGACGCGTTGAGCACCACAGCCGCCCGGGCGGCACGCCCGACCCGGGCCGCGGCGACCACGGTGTCCATCGGGATCTCCAGCGACAACAGCACCACGTCGCTGCGGGCCACCACCGCCTGCACCGCCGGCGAACTCAGGTTCAGATGCGCGTTGGCGCCCGGCGCGACGACGATGCAGTTCTCGGCAGCGGCGTCGACCACGATCGCCGCGGACCCGCTGGGCCCGGGCACCCGGGTAAGGCCGTCCGTGCCGACGCCGTTGGCGCGCAGATGCGCCTGCAGTTGCCCGGCGGCGGCGTCGGTGCCCAGCGCCGCGACCAGCTGCACCGCGGCGCCGGCGCGTGCCGCGGCCACCGCCTGGTTACCGCCCTTACCGCCCGGCGAGGTGGACAGCGCCGAGGCCAGCACGGTCTGTCCGGCCCGGGGCAGCGCCTCGACGGTGAACGTGAGGTCGGCGTTGACACTGCCGACCACGCAGACCCGCGTCACCATGAGAGTCCAAGCTAGTCGCAGCGCGAGGGTGGACGCGTGTCGAATGCCATGCCGTTTGCCGACGGGAGGTTCGATACCCTGGCCTGATGAGCGTGCAGAACCCCGCCACCCCCGACTTGCGGCAGCAGGTTCACGACGCCGCACGCCGGGCCCGCCGGGTGTCCCGGACGCTGGCGACGTTGAGTGCCGACGTCAAGAACCGCGCCCTGCGCGCCGCCGCCGACCACGTCCTGATGCACACCCGCACGATCCTGGATGCCAACGAGGTCGACCTCGCCGCGGCACGGGCCGCGGGCACCCCCGAGGCGATGCTCGACCGGCTCGCGCTGAACCCCACCCGGGTGGACGCTATCGCCGACGGGCTGCGTCAGGTGGCCGGTCTGCCGGATCCGGTCGGTGAGGTGCTGCGTGGCCGCACACTGCCCAACGGTCTGCAATTGCGGCAGCAGAGGGTCCCGTTGGGTGTGGTCGGCATCGTCTACGAAGGCCGCCCCAACGTCACCGTCGATGCGTTCGGGTTGACGTTGAAATCGGGCAACGCGGTTCTGTTGCGGGGCAGTTCGTCGGCCGCGCAGTCCAACGCGGCGCTGGTGAACGCGCTGCGGGCGGCGCTGGCCACCGAGGGACTCGATGCCGACGCGGTGCAACTGCTGTCCAGCAAGGACCGGGCCACCGTGACCCATCTGATCCAGGCGCGCGGACTGGTCGACGTGGTGATCCCGCGCGGCGGCGCCGGGCTGATCGACGCCGTCGTGCGCGACGCGCAGGTGCCTACGATCGAGACCGGCGTCGGCAACTGCCATGTCTACGTTCACAAGTCGGCCGATCTGGACATGGCCGAATCCATCGTGCTGAATGCCAAGACCCGGCGCCCGAGCGTGTGCAACGCCGCCGAGTCGCTGCTGATCGACGCGGCCATCGCCGACGTGGCGGTGCCGCGGCTGACCGATGCGCTGGCCGCGGCGGGGGTCTCGGTGCACGCCGAGCCGTCCGAGGAGCAGTTGCGCTCCGAGTTCCTGTCGATGGACATCGCGCTGGCGGTGGTCGACGGTCTCGACGCCGCGATCGAGCACATCAACGAGTACGGCACCGGCCACACCGAAGCCATCGTGACCACCGATCTGGCTGCGGCCCAACGGTTCAGCGAACGCGTCGACGCCGCCGCGGTGATGGTCAACGCTTCGACGGCGTTCACCGACGGTGAGCAGTTCGGCTTCGGCGCCGAGATCGGCATCTCGACCCAGAAGCTGCATGCCCGAGGACCCATGGGTCTACCCGAACTGACGTCGACCAAATGGATCGTGTGGGGTGCCGGTCACACCCGTCCGGCCTGAGCCCCGAGGAGAGAAGCACCCGTGAGCGTTCCCGCACAGATCGTGCCGCTGTTCGCCGACATCGGCGATGTCGCCAAGCGGCTGGCCGAAACCGGTTATCTGCCCGACACTGCGACGGCCACCGCGGTGTTCCTCGCCGACCGGCTCGGCAAGCCACTGCTGGTCGAGGGGCCCGCCGGTGTCGGTAAGACCGAACTGGCGCGCGCTATCGCCCAGTCGACAGGCTCCGAACTGGTGCGCCTGCAGTGCTACGAGGGCGTCGACGAGGCCCGGGCGCTCTACGAGTGGAACCACGCCAAGCAGATCCTGCGCATCCAGGCCGGCAATGCCGGCGCCGGTTCCGACGGCACCGACTGGGACCGCACCAAGGACGACGTCTTCTCCGAAGAGTTCCTGCTGACCCGTCCGCTGCTGACCGCGATCCGGCGCACCGACCCGACGGTGCTGCTGATCGACGAGACCGACAAGGCCGACATCGAGATCGAGGGTCTGCTGCTGGAAGTGCTCAGCGATTTCGCGGTGACGGTGCCCGAGCTCGGCACCATCACCGCCGAGCGGCGGCCGCTGGTGGTGCTGACGTCGAACGCGACCCGCGAACTGTCCGAAGCGCTCAAACGCCGGTGTCTGTTTCTGCACATCGACTTCCCGGACCCGGATCTGGAGCGTCGCATCCTGCTCTCCCGGGTGCCCGAGCTGCCGGAGCGGCTCGCTGAGGAACTGGTGCGAATCATCGGCGTGATGCGGGGGATGGCGCTCAAGAAGCTGCCGTCGGTGGCCGAGACCATCGACTGGGGCCGCACGCTGCTGGCCCTGGGCATGGACACCGTCGACGACGAGGTGATCGCCGCGACGCTCGGCGTCGTCCTCAAGCACCAGTCCGACCAGATCAAAGCCGCGGGCGAGTTGAGACTCAACTGATGCCCCCGCGACGCACCCGCCCGCCCCAGCCGCTGGCGCCCCACGGAATTCCCGGCCACCTGGTCGAGTTCGTGGAAGCGTTGCGCGTGCAGGGGATCTCGGTGGGTCCGTCGGAGACGGTGGATGCCGGCCAGGTGATGGCGACGCTGGGGCTGGCCGACCGGAACGTGCTGCGGGAAGGCCTGGCGTGCGCGGTGTTGCGCCGTGCCGACCACCGCGACACCTATGACGCACTGTTCGATCTGTATTTCCCGGCGGCGCTGGGTGCGAGGACCGTGCTCGAGGATCCGGACGACGAGCCAGGTCTGCCGCCGGAGGACATCGAGGCGATGCGCCAGGCCCTGCTCGACATGCTGACCGACAACCAGGAACTGGCCGATCTCGACGAGCGGCTGGCGGCGATGATCGCCCAGATCGTCGAGGCCTATGGCCGGTACAACTCCAGCCGCGGGCCGTCGTATTCGTCCTACCAGGCGCTCAAGGCCATGAGCCTGGATGACCTGGAGGGCCGGCTGTTGGCGGGGCTGCTCGCCCCATACGGCGAGGAGCCCACGCCCACCCAGGAGCAGATCGCCAAAGCCATTGCCGCGCAACGGATCGCGCAGCTGCGCAAGATGGTGGAGTCGGAGACCAAGCGGCGCACCGCCGAGCAACTCGGCCGCGACCACGTGCAGATGTACGGGGTTCCGCAGCTGGCCGAGAACGTCGAGTTCCTGCGCGCGTCAGGCGAGCAGCTGCGGCAGATGCGCCGCACGGTCGGCCCGCTGGCCCGCATGCTGGCCACCCGGCTGGCGGCCCGGCGACGGCGTTCCCGCGCCGGGGAGATCGACCTGCGCAAGACGCTGCGAAAGTCGATGTCGACCGGTGGTGTCCCGATCGACGTGGTGCTCAAGAAGCCGCATCCGGCGCGTCCCGAGCTGGTGGTGCTCTGCGACGTGTCCGGATCGGTGGCCGGTTTCAGCCATTTCACGCTGCTGCTGGTGCACGCGCTGCGCCAGCAGTTCTCCCGCGTGCGCGTGTTCGCCTTTATAGACACCACCGACGAGGTCACCGAATTGTTCGGTCCCGACGCCGATCTCGCCGTGGCCGTGCAACGGATCACCCGTGAGGCCGCCGTCTACACCCGGGACGGGCATTCCGATTACGGGCACGCGTTCGTGTCGTTCCTCGACAAGTTCCCCAACGTGCTGTCGCCGCGCAGCTCGCTGCTGGTCCTCGGGGACGGCCGCAACAATTACCGTAACCCTGAGACCGATCTGCTCGCCCACATGGTCAACGCCAGCAGGCATGCGCACTGGCTCAACCCCGAGCCCAGGCACCTGTGGGGCAGCGGTGATTCCGCCGTGCCGCGTTATCAGGACATCATCACCATGCACGAGTGCCGCTCGGCCAAGCAGCTCGCCTCGGTGATCGACGCGCTGCTCCCCGTCTAGTTTCCCGCCGAAATCGCATTCCACGCGGTGTTTTTCGTCCGGAGACCGCGCGGAATGCAATTTCGGCGAC
This sequence comes from Mycobacterium sp. SMC-8, assembly GCF_025263565.1. NCBI lineage: Bacteria > Bacillati > Actinomycetota > Actinomycetes > Mycobacteriales > Mycobacteriaceae > Mycobacterium > Mycobacterium sp. SMC-8. Next base: position 5,847,070 of record NZ_CP079865.1, on the reverse strand, counting down.
GAGATGATCAGGCCAGCGACAGCGTGACCGGACCGCCCTTCGGGTCGGCACCGGCCACCAATGACCACGGCGCCCGGTAGACCCGCCCGGGCGCGGCCGGCCACGGGGTGCGTTTGCTCGCCAGCAGCCGGCCGTCCTGCATGGCGCGCAGCCGCGGCAAGCGGCGGTACTCGTCGGTCCACAAAAGCAGGTCGCCGCGGGCGGGGACGCCGCCGTCGGCGGAGACCAGTTGCGGGGCAACCCAACGCAGCGGTGCGTCGACGCGGATCGGGGTCACGGCCGGGGTCGGCGCGGCGTCGTCGCGGCGGCGCAGCCAGGACTGCACCGCGGGGGCGACGTGGCGGCCGTCGAGGGCGGCGCCGTCGGCGGTGTCCACCGGGTGCAGCAGGTTGCCGACCGCGAACACGCCCGGACGGCTGGTCCGCAGGGCCGGATCCACGACGGGGCCGCGCGTGGCGGAGTCCATCTGCAGTCCGCCGGTGCGGGCGAGCTCGTGGTCGGGGATCCAGTCGCCGGTGAACACCACGGTGTCACAGGCGATCTCACGACGCTGTCCGGTGGCGATGTGTTCCACGGTGACCGCGCGGACCCGGTCCTTGCCGTGAATGCCGACCACGCGGCTGCCGGTGAGCACCGGCTCGTCCAGCAGTATCCGGCCGGCCGACCGGAACGCGGCGTACGCCTCGGCACGGGGATAGCCGCTGATCATCGCCGCGCTGGCGCAACCGGCTTCACGCAGGGTGAGCACCGCCGACCAGCTGACCAGTTCGGCGCCCACGATCACCGCCCGGCGACCGACGGCGGTGTGGTGCACGTGCACCATGTTCTGCAGCTGTCCGGTGGTGTAGACACCCTCGGGGCGGTCGCCGGGCACCAGGCGGGCCGGGCGGGGGCGTTCGCGGGCGCCGGTGGCAAGGACGACCGCGTCGGCGGTGACGGTCCGCACGCCGCGCGGGGAGGTGATCTGCACGGTGCGTTCACCCGCCCACCCGGTGACCATCGCCTCGGTTTCCAGCACGGCCCCGGCGTCGCGGGCCATGTCGGTCAGACGCCGGGCGTAGGCAGGCCCGGAGATGAACCGGTGCAGGTCGCGCATGCCATACCCGAGATGGTCACTGTGCCGGGGGATTCCACCGGTCTGCGCCTCACGCTCGAGCACAAGGACTTCGCCGTCGACCGCGGGGGCCAGCGCGGCGGCGGCTGTGAGCCCGGACGGTCCTGCGCCGATGACGGCCACTGCGACGTGGTTCACCGCGCGGTTCCCGCCTGGAGCAGGGTCTGGGTGTGCGCGCCGCAGTAGAACCCCTGGCAGCGCCCGTTCATCACGCGGGTGCGCCGGCGCAGCCCGTCGAGGTCCGCGGGCGGAATCGGGGAGTCGAAGGCATCGCGGATCTCTCCGGCGGTGACCCGCTCGCAGAAGCAGACGATCCTTCCGTACTCCGCGTCGGCGGCGATGCGTTCACTGTCCTGGTACGGGCGCACCGCGGCTTCGCCGAGATTGGGCATGCGGGGCGGCGGTGGCAGGCCGTCACGTTCGGTGACCTCAACGCCGGCCCTGGCCAACAGCTCGGTGACGTACTCGGCCACCGCCATACCCGACGTGAGACCGGTGGAGCGGATTCCGCCGACGAGCACGTAGCGCTGCCGTGCATCGAGGTCGATGAGATAGTCGTCGTGATCGGTCGCCGCGCGCAGCCCGGCGTAGCTGGCGGTGACCTCCTCGTCGAACAGCGACGGCATCAACGCCCGTCCCCTCGAGATCAAGAAGTCGAACCCCTTCTCGGATGTTCCCGTGGCCGTGCGGTCTTTGAGGTTCTCCGATGTCGGGCCCACCATCACGTTGCCGTAGATGGTCGGGCTCACCAGCACACCCTTGCCGCGGGAAGACGGCACGGCCAGCACGATCAGCGGCACCATCGGCCTGGTCAGTTTGTCGAACACCAGCAGTTCGCCACGGCGCGGGATCACGGTGAAGCGCTCGTACCCGAACTCGGCGTCGAGATGGTCGGCCCCCAGGCCGGCAGCGTTGATGACCCACCGCCCGCGCACGTCCCCGGCGGTGGTGTGCAGCGTCGTGTGGTCGGGCCCGAGGTCGACGCCGGTGACCTGTGCACCGCGCAGCAGTCGCGCGCCCCGGGCTACCGCGTCGGTGGCCAGCGCCAGGTTGGTGGTCCAGGTACAGATGACCGACTCGCCGGGCACGGTCAGACCGGCCAGCGCGCCCGGGCCGAGGTCGGGAACCCTGCGGTACACCTCGTCGGCGGTGACGAGGCCGCATTCGCGGTAGCCGTTGCGCTCGGCCTTAACGATCAGGCCGGGCAGCGCGTCGGTCTCCTCCTCGGTCCAGGCCACCAGCATTGCGCCGGTGCGTTCCACCGGGATGCCGGTCTGTTCGGCGTAGTCGCCGAGCAGGTGGTAGCCCCTGGCCACCAGCCGGGATTCCAGCGTCCCGGGGGTGGCGTCGAAACCGGTGTGCAGCAACGCGGTGTTGGCTTTGCTGGTGCCGTCGCCGACATCGTTGCGGGCCTCGACCATCGTGACCGACAGATCGCTGCCGGCCAGGGCCCGGGCGATCGCGGCGCCGACGATCCCGGCGCCGATCACGACGACGTCGGAGACGCCTTCGGAGGTCATGATGTGCTCTCCTCAGATGAATTCTGCTGTGTGGCAGCCGAATCAGCGGCACGACGCCAGCGGTGCAGGTAGTCGGCGGCGCGGTCGGCCGACCACCGCGGTTGGTAGGTCTGTGCGGGAACCCAGTGCCCCACCGCGTCCGCGACGGAGATCCCGGGGTCGAGTGCGAGCCGGGCACACGCGGCCGCACCGAGCGCGGTCGCGTGCAGCGACGGGTACACCTCGACCGGCATGCGGGCCAGGTCGGCCTGGGCCTGCATCAGGGCGGCCGACCGGGTCAGGCCGCCGTCCACGCGCAGCCGTGTCAATGGCCTGCCGAGGTCCGCCGACACCAGGTCGGTCAGTGCGGTCACCTGCGCGGCGATTCCTTCGACCAGCGCCCGTACCAACTGGCCGCGTCCGCTCGACAAAGTCATTCCCGAGAACGACGCGGTCGCGCCCGAATCCCACCACGGCGCCGCCAGCCCCGCCAGCGCCGGCACGCATAACACGCCGTCGCTGGATTCCGCTGCGGCGGAGTCGATCTGATCGGCCGACGGTACCAACCCGAGATCCACGGCCCAACGGATCGCGGATGCGGCCGTGTAAACCTGGCCGTCGATGCAGTACCGCGTCTGGTCACGTAACCGCCAGGCCACCGACGTCGTCAGCCCGGAGGTCGACCGCACCGCGTCGGACCCGAGCTGCGCGAGCAGGAACGCGCCGGTGCCGTAAGTGCATTTCGCCGATCCCGGCTCCAGACAGCTCTCGGCCAGCAGTGCCGCCTGCTGGTCGACGACCAGGCCGGTGACCGGCAGACTCGGGCCGAAAACCTCTGTGGTGCCTATGATCTCGTCGCTGGCGACGATCTGGGGCAGCGCCTCGCCGTCCAGGCCGAACAGCGCGACGAGGTCGTCGTCCCACTGCACCTTGTCCAACGACATGAGCAGGGAGCGGCTCGCGGTGGACGCGTCGGTGACGAACGCGCCGCACAGCCGGTGCACCAGCCACGTGTCGGTCGTGGTCACCATCCCGTCGCGGGTCAGCTGGGCGCGGATCCACGCCATCTTCGGTGCGGAGAAGTACGGATCGAGCACCAGCCCGGTCCGCCTGGCGACCTCGTCGGCGTGATCGGCGAGTGCGGCGCACAGGGACTCGGCGCGCCTGTCCTGCCACACGACCGCGGGGGTGAGGGGTTGCCCGGTGGTGCGGTCCCACGCCAGAACCGTCTCGCCCTGGTTGGCCAGCGCGACCGCGCTGGCGGTCACCCCGGCCAACTCCAGCGCGCGGCGTCCGGCGGTGACAACGGAATCGAACAGCGCCTCGGGATCCTGCTCGACGCCGCCGCCGGGCAGATAGTCCGGGCGCAGGGACTCCTCGGCGACGGCCAGGACGTGCCCGGCTGCGTCGACGACGACGGCCTTCGTTCCGGACGTGCCCTGATCGATGGCCAGGATGTGACCCATCGCGTGGTCCGTCACTCCCGCAGTTCGGCGTCGATGGAGTGCATGTCCGGCATCGACAGACTCTTCTTGCCGTAGCGGATCAGCAGGTAGCCGAGGTAGGCCGCCCCGATCGCCACCATCACGATGACGTAGGACCACGCCTCCTTGAAAGATGCGTCGCGGAACAGCGCCAACTCGAAAACCAGCCAGACCACCGCCACCACCAGGATCGGGGCCTCCCAGACGCCCAGGTCGAACTTGCCGTTGCTGGGCAGTTCCTTGCGCTTGACCAGGTACAGCACCACCGTGGACGCGTACATCACCGCCGGCAGCAGCGTCGCGGCGCCGAACAGGGTGAACAGCGCGGTCTCCGAGTGCGCGAAGATCGCCAGGATCAGCTGCGCCAGGCAGAAGTACAGCACCGTGGCTTTGAGGGGAGTGTGGAACCGGGGCGAGATCTGACTCCATTGCTGCCAGCCGGGGAACCGCTTGTCGCGTGACATCGCCCAGGTCAGCCGCACGCCGGTGATCATGATGACCAGCCCGCACGCGAAGATCGCGAGCACCACCATCAACAGCAGCAGCGTGGCGACCACCGAGCCGAGCGTCTTGTCGATGACGTCGGCGATCGGCGTGCCGGATTCGGCCAGCGCCACCGGATCACCCGCGGCCAGCGTCACCGCCACCAGGAACACGAATCCGAGCACACCGGAGGCCAGCACGGCCTGCCACATCGCCCGCGGCACCACCCGCTCCGGGTCGTGGGTCTCCTCGGCGAGGTTGGCCGCGGATTCGAAACCGACGATCGTGAACGCGCCGAGAAGAAAGCCCAGCATCCACGGACCGGCCGAGGTCCAGTCGCCGAAGCTCCAGAACCCTTCTGCGGACACGGCGCCCTTGCTGAACAGGTTGCCGAAATCCATGTCGCCGCGCACAGCCGCGACAACCAGGAGCAGCGCGGTGAGCGCGACCATCCCGATCAGCTCCAGGGTGACCAGGCTGTTGTTCACCCGCTCGGCCCACGGGGTCGAGAACGCCACCAGCAGTGCCTGCAGCAGCAGCACGACGGCCGTCATCACCCACGCGATCGTCGGGGTGCTCTCGTAGTTCAGCAGCACCGGCAGGATCGTCGAGGCGATCGTGTAGTCCACCGCGCAGACGACGACCGCCAGGAACGAGAACGAGATCCAGCCGATGATCCAGCCCAGGACCGGGTTCGCCAGGCGCGACATCCACTGGTAGTGGTAACCGGTCACCGGGATCCGGGAGGCCAGCGCCCCCAGCACGAAGGCGACTGCGAGCTGACCGATCACCGCTATCGGCCACGTCCAGATGCCGACCGGACCCGAACTGTTGAGCACCGAGCCGTAGGTGGTGAAGATGCCCGTTGCGATCGACACGAACGCGAACGCGACCGCGAACGAGGCGAACTTCCCGGTCCGTCGTTCCAGCGACTCCTTGTACCCGAACTGGGCGAGGTCGGCGGCATCACTGCGCGAAGACTGCCGCGAAGACTGCTCAGACATCGATCGCTCCAAATCTATGGTCTAGACCATGTGGTTGAACCAGAGTATGGGTGTCCTGCGGCCCCGCGTCAACGAAGTCACACATTGTTTACCCGGGACATCTTGACGACCGAAGTTCAGTTACGTCGCTACGCTGCAAAGATGCCCGCAGGCACGCCCCTGTACATGTCGATTGCCGCCGACGTCCGCGACTTGATCGCCACCGCAGCGCTGGGCCCGCACACGCTGTTGCCGTCCGAACGTGAGCTCGCCGAACGGCACGGGGTCAGCCGCATGACCGCCCGTCAGGCGCTGTCGCTGCTGGAGAGCGAAGGCGTGGTCTACCGCAAGCCGCCGCGCGGCACGTTCGTGGCCGAGCCGCGGGTGCGGTTCCATGTCGGCAGCTTCTCGGAAGAGGTCGCCCGGATGGGCCGGCGGCCGGCGGCGAAGTTGTTGTGGGCCGAACATCGGGTGGCCAGTCCCGCGGTGCGGCGCGCACTCGATCTCGCCGACGGCGCCGCCGTGCACGTCTTTCACCGACTGCGCAGTGTCGACGACGTTCCGTTCGCGCTGGAGACGACGTACCTTCCCGCCGACCTGACGCCCGGCATTCTCGACGTGACCGACGACGGCTCGCTGTGGGCGGTGCTGCGCACCCGGTTCGGCATCGACCTGGCTCGCTCGACCGCGGTACTGGAATCCATCGTGCTCGATGACGCGACGAGCGCGCAGCTCGGTGTGCGGGCGGGCTCGGCCGGGACCCTGCTGACGCGGAACACCGAGGACAGCTCCGGGCGGTGTGTGGAGTACGCCCGCGACGTCTACCGCGCCGACCGCGCGGCGTTCGAGGTGTCCGAGGCGTTGCACGCCCATCGGCTCTCGGCTGTCTGAGGCCGCGCTCCCGTAAGCTCGCTATTCGTGCAAGCAGGCGGCCGACGGTGCAGAAGGCTGGGCGTGATGGGCGGGACCTTCGATCCCATCCACAACGGCCACCTCGTCGCGGCCAGCGAGGTCGCCGACCGGTTCGAGCTCGACGAGGTGGTGTTCGTGCCGACCGGCCAGCCCTGGCAGAAGCGCAGCAGGCCGGTGACCGCGGCCGAGGACCGCTATCTGATGACGGTGATCGCGACGGCGTCCAATCCGCGGTTTTCCGTCAGCAGAGCCGACATCGACCGCGGCGGTCCCACCTACACCAAAGACACGCTGCGGGATCTGCGGGCCCAGAATCCCGACGCCGACCTGTACTTCATCACCGGTGCCGACGCGCTGGCGTCGATCCTGTCCTGGCAGAACTGGGAGGAGATGTTCTCGATCGCCCGGTTCGTCGGAGTCAGCCGGCCCGGCTACGAACTCGACGGAAAACACATCACGGCGGCCATGGCCGAGCTGCCCGATGACGCCCTGAACCTGATCGAGGTGCCGGCGCTGGCGATCTCGTCGACGGACTGCCGCCGGCGGGCCGAGGAGTCGCGGCCGATCTGGTATCTGGTCCCCGACGGTGTCGTGCAGTACGTGGCCAAACGTAATCTCTATCGGAGCCCCAGCCTTGTAGGTGAAGGAGAGCACCCCTGACCGCCTCAGCCGAAGCCATCGACATGGCCACCGTCGCCGCCAGGGCGGCGGCGGCCAAACTCGCCGAGGACGTCGTCGTGATCGACGTGTCCGGCCAGCTCGTCATCACCGACTGTTTCGTCATCGCGTCCGGATCCAACGATCGGCAGGTCAACGCGATCGTCGACGAGGTCGAGGAGAAGATGCGCCGTGCCGGCTACAAGCCGGCACGCCGGGAGGGCACCCGGGAAGGTCGCTGGACCCTGCTCGACTACGTCGACATCGTGGTGCACATCCAGCACGAAGATGAACGCAATTTCTACGCACTGGACCGGCTGTGGCGGGACTGCCCGACAGTGCCGGTGGACCTCGACGTCCCGCAGGAAGACGCGCCGCAGGAGGCCGCGCCGCGGGATGACCTGCCGCGGGACGAGGAATGAGGGTTCGCCGCCTGGTCATGCTGCGGCATGGGCAGACCGAGTACAACGCCGGCAGCCGGATGCAGGGTCAGCTCGACACCGACCTCAGCGACCTGGGCCGGGAACAGGCCGTGGCGGCCGCCGAGGTGCTCGCCAAGCGGCAGCCGCTGCTGATCGTGTCCTCGGATCTGCGCCGTGCGCTCGATACCGCCGTCGCGCTCGGTGACCGCAGCGGCCAGCCGGTCAGCATCGACACCCGACTGCGGGAGACCCATCTGGGCGACTGGCAGGGCATGACCCACCTGGAGGTCGACGCCGTCGCTCCGGGTGCGCGGCTGGCATGGCGTGACGACGCGCGCTGGGCTCCGCACGGCGGGGAGAGCCGAATCGACGTGGCCGCGCGCAGCCTGCCGCTGGTGCAGGAGTTGGTCGCCCGGCAGACCGAGTGGGGGGCGGCCGGCTCGGAGCGCCCCGTGGTGCTCGTCGCGCACGGCGGCCTGATCGCTGCGCTGACCGCGGCGCTGCTGGGATTGCCGCCCGAGAACTGGCCGGTGCTCGGCGGCATGGGCAACGCCAGCTGGGTCCAGCTGGCCGGGCACACCCGCGCCGACGGTGACCCGGCGTCGTTCGCGGACATCCGGTGGCGTCTGGACGTGTGGAACGCCTCGGCTCAGGTTGCCAACGATGTCCTCTGAGGCACGGGCCGGTCGCCGCACGCTGCTGATCTTCTGCGACTCGCTGTCCTACTACGGGCCCACCGGCGGGCTTCCCTCAGACGATCCCCGGATCTGGCCGAACCTCGTTGCGGGGCAACTTGACTGGGGTGTCGAACTGATCGGCCGGATCGGGTGGACGAGTCGGGACGTGTGGTGGGCGGCCACCCAGGATCCGCGGTCGTGGGCGGCGTTGCCGAAAGCGGGCGCGGTGATCTTCGCGACGTCCGGCATGGATTCGCTGCCATCACCGCTGCCGACCGCGCTGCGCGAACTGATCCGCTACGTGCGACCTCCGCGCCTACGGCGTTGGGTGCGTGACGGATACGGCTGGGTGCAGCCCCGGCTCTCGCCGATCGCGCGCCCGGCCCTGCCTCCGCACCTGACCGTCGACTATCTCGAGATGACAAGGGCGGCAATCGACTTCAACCGTCCGGGCATTCCCGTGGTGGCATCGCTTCCGTCGGTGCACATCGCCCCGACGTACGGGATGGCCCATCACGGCCGTGCCGGGACCGTCGCAGCGATCACCCGCTGGGCATCCGAGAAGGGGGTGCCGCTGGTCGATCTCAAGGCCGCGGTGGGCGAAGAGGTGCGCAGCGGTCGAGGCAACCCCGACGGCATCCACTGGAACTTCGAAGCCCATCAGGCGGTCGCCGAACTGATGATCAAGGGACTCGCCGAGGCAGGCGTGGACATCCCGGACGTCCCCTCGATTGGCGGCTGACGCTCCATGCCGGTCGTGGTCGTCAGCGACTCGTCCTCGCGCCTTCCGTGTGAGGAGCGCACACGGTGGGACATTCGCGAGGTGCCCCTGCACGTGCTGCTCGACGGGGAGGACCTGCGCGACAGGATCGATGACATCCCCTACGACATCCACGACCGTCCCAAGGTGACCACCGCCGGCGCGACCCCCGCCGAGTTGGTCGACACCTACCGCCGCGCCCTCACCGACAGCGGCGGCGACGGCGTTGTCGCCGTTCACCTTTCGGGAGCCCTGTCGAGTACCTACAGTGCGGCGGCGACGGCGGCCCGGGAATTCGGCCCCGCGGTGCGGGTGGTGAACTCGCGCTCGGCCGCGATGGGTGTGGGGTTCGTGGCGCTGGCCGCGGCCGACTGCGCACGCTCCGGTGGTGACATCGACGCCGTCGAGGCCGCGGCGCGTTCCGCGCTGACCCGCTCGCACGTGTTCCTCGTCGTGCACCGGCTGGACAATCTGCGCCGTAGCGGCAGGATTCGCACCACGGCGTCGTGGCTGGGCACCGCACTGGCCCTCAAACCGCTGCTGTGCCTCGACGTGGACGGCCGGCTGGTGCTCGACCAGCGCATCCGCACGGTCACCAAGGCACATGCCGCGATGGTGGATCGGGTGGCGCAGGTGATCGGCGACCGGTGCGCCGACGTCGTCGTGCACCACGTCGACAACCACGACGCCGCCGACGAGCTCGGTGCCGCACTGACGCAACGGCTTCCGCAGCTCTCCTCGCTCACCGTCGCCGACATGGGGCCGCTGCTGTCGATCCACGTCGGGGCCGGCGCGGTGGGAGTGGCCCTGCAGGTGCATTGACCCTGTCCGCCGAAATCGCATTCCACGCGAGGGAACTCGCGAAATCGCGACGCTGAAAGCAATCTCGGCGAGATCAGGCCGCCGCCCGGCCGGTGATCGGCGGCAGGTCGGCCAGCGTGACGATGCCCGGCGGCGCGGCGACGACGGCGGGCACCGCGTTGGTCACCGGCATCGCCGTGTAGATCATGCCAAGGCCCATGAACCCGGGCTCGGTCCAGTCCCTGGGCGGCAGGCAGTGCAGCACGGTGCGCATGTTGGGCACTCCGAACACCTGGATCACGTGGCCGTGTTCGAGCGGTATGGGCGGGGTGACGTGGTTTCCCATGATCCAGTTGAAGCCGACACTGACGATGTTGTGGTCGCCGACCCAGCCGCGGTGATAGCCGTGCACCCCGGCGACTGTGCCCTCCGGGATCTTCATGAAACCGAGGTCGCTGTCACCGGTGGCCGCGGTGAAGGTGACGTCGAAGGTGATTCGGTCCAGCGTGGCGCCGATCGCGTCGGCCATCATCGCGGCGGACTCGGCGAACACCTCACTCTCCCGCCGTACGCTCTCGGCCAGTCCCGGCGTGTCGGGATCCTGCGAGAAGCCCATCGCGGTCTGCGTGCCCGCCGACTCGTAGGTGGAGCAGTCCACCGACTCGGTGATGCGAATCTCGTCGACGCGCTCGCACGCCCCGGACAGGACCATTCCGACCAGGTTGCTCATGCCGGGGTGTGCGCCACTGCCGAAGATCGTGGAATTCCCTGCGGCGCATGCGCGCCGGATGCGGTCGAGGTCTTCGGGGGACTGCTTGCCCCCGGTGATCCAGGCGGCGCTGGAACACACGTTGACTCCGGACTCCAACAGCCGCACCAGCTCGTCGATGTCGGGCCACAACGGGTTGTAACAGCACGCATCCGCCTGCAGCGCCACCAGTTCCTCGATGTCGTTGGTTGCGGTCACGCCGGTCGGCTGCGGCCATCCGGCCAGCTCGGCAGCGTCGACCCCCACCTTGTCGGCGCCGTGCGCGTACACCCCGACGAGCTCCATGTCGTCGCGGCCGATGATCGCGTGCAACGATCGCCGTCCGATGTTGCCGGTGGTCCACTGGATGACGCGAAGTGGTCGACTGCTGGTGGTGGTCATGGGGTCAAGCTAGTGCCTCTAAGCCTCGATCCACCGATCAGCTGATTGCGTGGTGATGAGTTCGATTGTGCGGCTTGATTCTGGTGTGTGCAGTGGTGTGCGTACCAGGGATCGCCCGGCCTCGCTGTCGGGTTGTTCCTGTTGGTCTTTCGCGTCGCGGGATGGGTTGAGAGGACCTGGTTAGGCGATGATGGGCCGATTTTGGTGAGACAGGCTGCCGAACAGGGTGTTCCAGGCATGTTCCCAGGGCCAGTCTCGTGGTAGGTGCAGGGTCAGCCGGCGGGCTGAGGACGCGATACGGGCTGGGACGCTGATCAGCGTTCGGCGGATGGTAGCGGTGCGGGCTTTGGCCAACGGTCCCCTGGTAAGGGTCGCGGCGGCGCGGGTGAGGTTGAACGCCATGGTGGCCATGACCAGCCAGGCGGCGTTGGCGGTGAATTTCCCTGAGGGCAGGTGAGCCAGGGCGGAGTTCTTCAGGTCGGCATGAACCTGTTCGATGATGGCGTGGCCGCGGTGGGTCTTGTCGGCGGTGACGGTGTCCAGATCAGTGGTGGTGAAGAACGCGTGGAAGCGCCAGGTGTCGAACAAGGTCTGCTGCCCGTCACTGCCGGTGGTGTTGAGGTCGGGGATGCGGCGCACCACCAACCGGCCGGGCACCTGCTGGCTGGCTTTCTTGGAACTGAACGCGGTGAATCCGATCTCGGCGACCTCGGCGCGGGAGATCCATCGCTTGGTGGGTTCGTCGTATATGGCGTCGGTGTACTCGATCGGTGTCCACGCGTCGTCGGGGATCTGGGCGATCGCGGTTTTGACTTTGGTGTCCATCCGCACCGTGATCGATACCTCAGCGCCGCCGCGCAGTGCTGCAGCGATGGTGGGATGGCCGTAGAAGGCTGAATCGGCTCGCAGCAGCGGCTTGCCGGTGGCTTCGGGGCTGCGCAGACGGTTCACGGTGGCCAGGGTGTCGGCGATGATCCGCTTGGCTCCCCGTGGTGAGCCGCACGATCCTTTGCGCAGACGGGCACCGGTGATCACCGGCGCACCGGCGGTAGTGGTGAGCGTGGCGATCAACGCGTTGAGCCCGCGGACCCGGGTGTAGCCGTATCCGGATCCTTGTTTGGCATAGCCGTGGACTTCGATGATGGTGTCGTCCAGATCGACCAGGATCGGGCCGTCGATCCCGGCCAGCAGCGGGGTGCGGGCATGCAGGCCCGCCAGGAACCGGGAGGCCACCGCGTCGAGTTGGCGGACATGCCCGAAGGTGAATGCGCGCAGGAACGACCCCAAGGTCGAGGGTGCATACGGGCGGTCGAACACGGTGCCCATCGCCCCGTGCCGCAATAAGGCCATGTCATCGATGCTGTCGGCTCCGGCCACCATGCCTGCGACCAGGCAGGCGACTTTCGCGCCACTGTTGGAGCCCTTGTCGGTCGGGACGCTGAGATGCTCATCCGCCAGTGCGGCCAGGCCGCACTGGCCGGCCAAGGCGGCCATCGGGACCAGCCCGGCGCACGACACCAGATTCGGGTCATCGAAGACTGCTGAGGCTACGGGCCGGGTGTGAGATAGTTGCATCTACGAGATGCCCTTCGTTGTGGCCGAATGTGATCTTAGAGAAATCTCATTCTTTCACCACGACAGGGCATTTCGGCGTTACAACCCACTCCGCGCCGCTACCTAATCGGTGTATCCAGGCTAAGGTGGCGGAATGGGTGAGATGGCGCCGGTGGCCGTGGTGACGGGTGCCAGCCGCGGCGCAGGACTGGGGATCGCGACGGCCCTGGCGGGCCGGGGATGGCGGGTCTACGGCACCGGGCGCACGGTGGCCGACGATGCGCCGTGGGGCACCGGGGTGCGCGTCGATCATCGCGACGACGACGCCGTAGGGGCGCTGTTCGACCGGGTGGGCGCCGAGGCGGGCAGGCTGGACCTGCTGGTCAACAACGCCGCGGTGATCGCCGACGGGCTGGTCAGTCCGAAGCCGTTCTGGCAGAAACCCCGCGACCTGGCCGACGTGCTCGACGTCGGACTGCGGTCGGCGTACGTCGCGTCGTGGCACGCCGCGCCGCTGCTGATCGCCCAGCGGCACGGGTTGATCGCCTTCACGTCCTCGCCCGGCTCGGTCTGCTACATGCACGGCCCGGCCTACGGCGCACAAAAGGCGGGGGTGGACAAGATGGCCGCGGACATGGCGGTCGACTTCCGCGGTACCGGCGTCGCGACAATCTCGGTGTGGATGGGGATCCTGCTCACCGAGAAGCTGCGCTCGGCGTTCGACGGCAACCCCGACGCGCTGGCGGCGTTCGCCGAGCAGGCCGAGACGCCGGAGTTCACCGGTCATGTGATCGACGCGCTGTATCGCGATCCGGACCTGGACGGCCTCAGCGGGCACACCCTGATCGCCGCCGAAGCCGCTGCGCGCTACGGCATCATCGACGAGGGCGGCCGCACCCCACCGTCGCATCGCGAGATGCTCGGAGCACCAAGGGAACCCAGCTCGGTGATCGTGCGCTGAGCGCTACGGGGCGATCAGGTTCCACAACGTGTGCGGTCCGGTCTGGGTCGCCATGTCGGTGAGCAGCCCGTCCCAGTGGCGGACCGATCCGAACTCCGAACGCCATGCCAGCGCGGCGCGGGTGAATTCGTGCAGGCGGTGCTCACGGGTGGTGCCGATCGCACCGAGCACCTGGTGGGCGTTCCGCACGACCACCGACGTGGCGTGCCCGGTGCAGGACCGCGCCGCGGCGACCAGGAACTCCACCCGGGGAGAGGACCAGTCGCTGTCGACGGCGACGGCGAGGGCCGCCTCGGTGGCCGACCGGGCCAGCGCGGCCTCGGCGGCGATGTCAGAGATCAGGTGTTGAACTGCCTGGAACTTCGCCAGCGGCCGGCCGAACTGGACACGCGCCGAGGCGTGCTCGATCGACAGTTCCAGCGCACCGTCGAGCGCCGCACAGACCTGGATGGCCCGGGTCAGCGCCGACCTCAATTGCAGCTGTGCGACCAGCCCGGCACCGACACGAACCCCCTGTAGCGACGAGATATCCACTGCCACATCGTCTCTGGGCTCACCGATCAGGTTGGCTCCCGGCGCGATGGTCACCGCTTCGACGGCCACATCGGCGGCCAGCCAGCCGGCGTCGTCCGGCCAGATGACGACCACACGGTCGGCCCGTGACGCCCAGGGCACCGTGCCGGCGGTTCCCGTCCCGTCCAGCACGGCCACCGTCCGCACCGCGGCGTCATACCGGATCCCGGCGGCGTCCAGCACCCAGCCCGCCAGCAGATCGTTCTCCGCCAGCGGTGCCCGCACGCAGTGCCGCACCGCCGCCGACAGCAGTTCGGCGGCCTCGTGCCAGCCGGCGCCACTGCCGCCGGACTCCTCGGGGCCCGTGAGGCGTACCAGGCCCAGCGCGTCGAGCCGGCTTCACAGGTCCTCGTCGGTGCCGTGTTCGGCGAACACGGCGTCCATCATCTCGGCCAGTGCGGGGTCGACCCCGGGCATCGTCATCGGATCCCCAATCCGCGTGCGATGACTCCGCGCAACACCTCGTTCGTGCCGCCGCGCAGGGTGAAGCCGGGACGCTGATCGACCGCCAGGTTCGCCATCGCCGTGAACTGTTGCGGCGCAGCGTCATCCAGCGAGAGGTGGGCGTACTCGGCGATGTCGCCCTCGGTGGTGGTGCCCAGCACCTTGACCACGGCCGCCGCCACGTCCGCGGATTCGTGGCGTTGCAGCGCGCCGGCCACCGCGGACGACATCTGGTGCAGCCCGGCGACCCGGGCCACCAGCCGTCCCAACTCGTCGCTGCGGGAAACCCGTTGTGAGGCGACGGTTTCGGCGCAGGCGTCGAGCAGGACGAACGTCGACAGGAACCGTTCCGGCCCGCTGCGTTCGAAGCTCAGCTCGGAGGTGACCTGTGTCCAGCCTTCGCCGATGGTGCCGAACACCATGTCGTCGGGCACGAAGGCGCCGTCGAGGATCACCTCGTTGAAGTGATGGGAGCCGTTCATCGAGACGATCGGGCGGATCTCGACCCCGTCACCGCGCAGATCGACGATGAACTGGCTCAAACCGGCATGCCGGTGCTGCGGATCCACCGGGGCGGTGCGCGCCAGCGCGATGAACGCGTGCGCCAGGTGGGCCCCCGACGTCCAGACCTTGGTGCCGGACAGCCGCCAGCCGCCGTCGACCCGTTCGGCGCGGGTGCGCACGCTGGCCAGATCTGACCCGGAATCCGGCTCGCTCATCCCGATGCCGAAGAAGCACTGCCCGCGCGCGATCCGGGGCAGGAACTCGGTCTTCTGCGCCTCGGTTCCGTACTTGAGCAGCGACGGCACGATCTGCCGGTCGGCGATCCAGTGTGCGGCCACCGGCGCTCCGGCGGCAAGCAATTCCTCGGTGACGACAAACCGTTCCAGGAAGCTGCGGCCGTGCCCGCCGTAGTCGACCGGGACGGTCATGCCGAGCCAGCCGCGCGCGGCGAGCGCGGCGGTGAAGTTCTCGTCCCATGCGCACAACCACGCGTCCGCGGTCGGGGTGAACGCGCCGGCGGCGAGCTGTTCGGCGAGGAACGCGCGGACCTCGGCGCGCAGACTGTCGGCCGCGGCGGTGTCGGCGGTGCAGGGCGGCACCAGGCGGGGCGGGGCCATCAGTCCACCGGGGTCTCGTCGGCGGGTGCCGACTGTGCGGCCGGTGCGGACGGTTCGGCGGGTGCGTCGACGGGCGCAGCCGCAGACGCGGGCAGGACAAGCGCGACGCCGAGAGCGAGGAAGAAGGCGGCGGTCAGGGTTCCTCCCAGATAGTGGTTCATCGGGCCGCCGGGGGAGATGAAGCTGCCGGGCGGGCCGATGATGGTGATCGTCTCGATCATCTGTTCCACCGTGAACACCGCTGCGGCGGTTCCCAGCCAGCGGGGGAGACGGCCCTCGTTGGCGGTCAACAGGATCGGGACGGCCACCAGGATGTTGGCGATCGTGACGACCGGCAGCCACATCGCCCCGATGTCGTCGAGGGCGCGCGCGGTGCCGGCGGTGACCTGACCGGGCCTCAGTTCGGGCCCGGCGGCGAACCACGCCGCCACGCACAGCTGGGCGGCCAGCAGTGCCGATCCGATGGTGAACAGATGCGCGGGCGGACCCGTCAGCCGGTCCCGGGCGAAGGCGAGTACCACGACCAGTGTGAGCGCCGAGGCCACCAGCAGCAGGGCCTCGATCCGGGCGACGCCGGCGTCGGGGCCGGGCATGGCGGGGAGCAGCAGCACAGCCGTCGCGTAGAGCACCGCGAACGCCACACCTGCGATCAACGGGGCTCGGCGGTTCATATCGAAGAGCAATGCTAGCCACCGTTGTCCCCAAAGCGGAGTTCATCCCCAGGTTGGTCCCAACGCCCCCGCATCGGCGCAGTGCTGTCGCCACGGGCGCATACGGTCGCGCCATGTCCACCGAAACGCCCGCCGAGCGGCTGCGACGGCGGATCGGCGCCGCGCAGGACGCCGCCGCTCCCGACGCTGCTCCCGACGCCGAGGACGACGCCGAGGACGACGACGATCCGCCCGACACGCTGCTGTCACGGTGGTTGCCCGCAGCGGCGCAGGACGGGCCGTCGACGCTGCTGGCGAGGATCCGCGCCGATCCCGGCCGGGCCGGGGTCCTGGCGCTCTTCGTCGTCGGTGTGGCCGCGGTGCTGGTCACCGTCGTGACCCTGATCCGGGACAGTCCACCGGCGGTGGTGTCGGCCAAACTCCCGCCGGTGAAAATGGTGTCCTCGGCCGCCCCCACCGCGGGGCCGGCGTCACCCGGGCCCGCCGAACCTGTGGTGGTCAGCGTGGTGGGTCTGGTGCACACCCCGGGTCTGGTGACCCTGAAGCCGGGCGCCAGGATCGCCGACGCGGTGGATGCGGCCGGCGGGGCCCTCGACGGCGCCGACGTGCTCGGGCTGAACATGGCGCGCAGGGTCGCCGACGGCGAACAGATCGTGGTCGGGATCGCTGCGGCGCCCGGTCAGCCGGCCGAGATGGGCAGCTCGATCGTGTCCGAGCCCTCCTCGCCGGGGACGCCGTCCGCCCGCGAATCCGGTTCGGCAACAACGGGATTGGTCGACCTGAACACGGCCACCGCCGAGCAACTCGACACCCTGCCGGGCATTGGTCCGGTCACCGCGGCGGCGATCATCGCGTGGCGCGACGCCAACGGCCGGTTCGACAGCGTTGATCAACTCGGCGACGTCGACGGCATCGGCCCGGCGCGGCTGGACAAGCTGCGCACGCTGGTCCGGGTGTGACCCGGTGGACCTGCGCCTGGTGCCGGCCGCGCTGACCAGTTGGGCGGTCACGGCGGCGGGGATCCTGTGGCTCCAGGCGGGTGCGGCGGCTGCCGCGGTGGCCGCGGTCGGGGCCGCCTTCGCCGCCGGCTGGTGGGGGACCCGGCGGGCGGGCGGCGACCGGAAGCCGATCGCGGCCGGGGTGGCCGCGGTGGCGCTGGTCGGCGGCGGATTCGGGGTCGCGATCGCGGTCCGCGTCGACGCCGTGGCCGGCCATCCGATCACGCGCTACATGGGCTCGGACGTCACGGTGACCGTGACGCCGTCGGAGACACCGCGGTTGCTGGAGGGAGGCCGCACGCTGATCCGCGGCGCGCTGGTGCAGCTCGACGGCGGCCCGTCCTCGGGCGATGTGGTGGTGTTCGCGTCCGGCGCGGCCTATGCGAGCCTCACGGCCGGGCAGCCTGCGCGGTTCCGCGCGCGAGTCAGCGCTCCGAAGCGCCGCGACCTCACCGTGGCGGTGCTGGCGGCGCACGGTGCGCCGGTGGTGGGCGAGGCAGCGCCGATCCACCGGTCGGCTCACCGGCTGCGCGCCGGGTTCGCCGCCGCCGCGCGCCTGGCGTTGCCGCCCGACCAGGCCGCAATGCTGCCGGCGCTGGTGCTCGGCGACATGTCCGCGGTCCCGGCGCAGACCGCCGCGGAGTTCCGGGCCGCCGGGCTCACACATCTGACCGCGGTGTCGGGTGCGAACGTGACGATCGTGTGCGGGGCGGTGCTGTTGTCGGCCGCGCTGATCGGACCGCGGGCCGCGGTCGCTCTCGCCGCGCTCGCACTCGTCGCGTTCGTCGTGGTCGTGCAACCCTCGCCCAGCGTGCTGCGGGCCGCCCTGATGGGCGCCATCACGTTGTTGGCGGTGCTGTCGCACCGGCGCAGACAGGCCGTGCCCGCGCTGGCGGCCACGGTGATCGCGTTGATGGTCGGCGCGCCCAGGCTCGCCGTGGACGCCGGGTTCGCGCTGTCGGTGTCGGCCACTGCCGCGTTGGTCGTCCTCGCGCCGGCATGGTCACAGCGCCTGGCCGGGCGGGGCTGGCCGAAGCCCCTCGCCGACGCGGTCAGCGTCGCCGTCGCCGCGCAACTGGTCACAGCGCCGCTGATCGCCGGCATCTCGGGTTCGGTGAGCCTGGTCGCAGTGGTTGCGAATCTGGTCGTGGCGCCGGTGATCCCGCCGATCACCGTGCTGGGGTCGGCCGCGGCGGCGCTGAGCCCGCTGTGGCCGCCGGGAGCGGAGTTGTTGATCCGCTTCACCGGTCCGGAGGTGTGGTGGTTGCTGGCGGTGGCGCGGTGTGCCGCGCGGTTGCCGGCCGCCGCGGTGGCCGTTCCGTCCGGCGCGGGCGGGGTGCTGTGTGTGGCGGTGGCGGCCGTCGTCGTTGCGGTGGTGTGGCATTGGGCGCTGTCGGCGCGACGTGACACCATCGTGCGGTGAGTGAGTTGACGGGGCTGCACCTGGTTCTGGGTGACGAGGAACTTCTGGTCGAGCGCGCCGTCGGTGCGGTGCTGGGGGCCGCCCGCGCCGCCGCAGGCACCGCCGACGTCCCGGTCGACCGGTTGCGTGCCGGGGAGGTCAGTGTCAGTGAGCTCGCCGAGCTGCTCAGCCCGTCGCTGTTCGCCGATGAACGGGTCGTGGTGCTGGAGGCGGCCGCCGAGGCCGGCAAGGACGCGGTGGCGCTGATCCAGGATGCCGCCGCCGATCTGCCTCCCGGCACCCTGCTGGTGGTGCTGCACTCCGGCGGCGGCCGGGCCAAGACGCTGGCCGAGCAGCTCAAGAAACTCGGCGCCGAGGTGCATGCCTGCGCGCGGATCACCAAGGCCGCCGAGCGCGCCGACTTCGTCCGCAAGGAGTTCCGGGCGCTGCGCGTCAAGGTCGACGACGCGGCGGTGACCGCCGTGCTGGACGCGGTCGGGTCGGACATCCGCGAGCTGGCGTCGGCGTGCTCGCAGCTCGTCGCCGACACCGGAGGCGCGGTCGATGCCGCGGCCGTCCGCCGCTACCACTCCGGGCGGGCGGAGGTGAAAGGTTTCGACATCGCCGACAAGGCGGTCGTGGGTGACGTGGCCGGCGCCGCGGAGGCGTTGCGCTGGGCGATGATGGCCGGCGAGCCGCACGTGGTGCTCGCCGATGCGCTGGCCGAGGCCGTGCACACCATCGCACGGGTCGCGCCGCTGTCCGGCGACCCGTACCGGCTGGCCGGTGAACTCGGCATGCCGCCGTGGCGGGTCCAGAAAGCACAGAAACAGGCGCGACGGTGGTCGCGGGAGTCGGTGGCGCAGGCCGTTCGGCTGGTGGCCGCGCTGAACGCCGACGTCAAGGGCGCGGCCGCCGACGCCGACTACGCGCTGGAGAGGGCAGTCCGCTCGGTCGCCGAGCTGGTCAGCGACTGAGCTGACCGGGACCCGGGCTCAGCTGTGGGCGCGGGTCGACCGGCCGAGGAAACCGTTCAGCCACCGGGCGGCGTGTGCCGGCCAGTGGCTGAAGCGAGAGGAAAGTCGAAATCCGGCAGGAGCCGGGAGATCGAGTGCGGGGCTCAGATCTTGTTGAGGGCCCTGGCCAGCGCCGACTTACGGTTGGCGGCCTGGTTCTTGTGGATCACGCCTTTGCTGGCGGCCTTGTCCAGCTTGCGGCTGGTCGCGACCAGCAGCTCGCCGGCCTTGTCCTTGTCGCCGGCATCAACAGCCGCACGGAATCCGCGGACCGCCGTGTGAAGCGACGACTTCACCGACTTGTTGCGCAGTCTGCGGCGCTCGTTGGTGCGGTTCCGCTTCTCCTGCGACTTGATGTTGGCCACGCGTGTATTCCTTCTAAATCTCGACTGGGTTACTTGAGTCTGTGGGCGCCCGTCCTGGGGCAGCGACTGTTCAGGGTAGCAGCGAGTGGGTAAATGTCCCAAAGCGAGCTCCGCTGGCCTGCTGAAACGGCCGGAATGCTGCAGCATGGCATTCGAATGCTCGCGCAACGTGCGTCCGGCAAAGAATAGGGGACATCTTGGCGACCGACACGGTACGAACGACCCGTACCGCCGCGAAACCGGCGAAGCGGCACGACGGCATCTTCGGTGGCTACAACCAGCTTGGTTCCTACGTCAAGGCGTTCGACGAGATGTTCGACGCGCAGGGCAACGTTCGCGGCCCGTACAAGGGCATCCACAAGGAACTCGCCCCGTCGGACGTCGCCGACCTGGAGGCCCGCTCCGACGCACTGGGCCGGGCGTTCATCGACCAGGGCATCACGTTTTCGCTGTCCGGTCAGGAGCGGCCGTTCCCGCTGGACCTGGTGCCGCGGGTGATCTCCGCGGCCGAGTGGACGCGCCTGGAACGCGGCATCCGGCAGCGGGTGCAGGCACTGGAGATGTATCTGGACGACATCTACGGCGAGCAGGAGATCCTGCGCGACGGTGTCATCCCGCGTCGGCTGGTGACCTCGTGCGAGCACTTCCACCGCGAGGCCGTCGGCATCGTCCCGCCCAACGGGGTGCGCATCCACGTCGCCGGGATCGACCTGATCCGCGACGACCAGGGCAACTTCCGGGTGCTGGAGGACAACCTGCGGTCGCCGTCGGGTGTCTCCTACGTGATGGAGAACCGCCGCACCATGGCGCGCGTGTTCCCCAACCTGTTCGCCACCCACCGGGTACGCGCGGTCGGCGACTACTCGTCGCACCTGCTGCGGGCGCTGCGCAACGCCGCGGCCAACAACGTCGCCGACCCGACGGTGGTCGTGCTGACCCCCGGCGTCTACAACTCCGCGTACTTCGAGCATTCGCTGTTGGCCCGGCAGATGGGCGTGGAGCTGGTGGAGGGCCGCGACCTGTTCTGCCGCGACAACGCCGTCTATATGCGCACCACCGAGGGTGAACGCCAGGTCGACGTGATCTACCGCCGTATCGACGACGACTACCTGGACCCGATGCAGTTCAAGCCGGACTCGGTGCTCGGCGTCGCCGGCATCCTCAACGCCGCCCGGGCCGGCAATGTGGTGATCTCCAGCGCGGTCGGCAACGGGGTCGGCGACGACAAGCTCGTGTATACGTACGTGCCGACGATCATCGAGTACTACCTGGGGGAGAAGCCGCTGCTGGCCAACGTCGACACCTTCCGCTGCTGGCTCGACGACGAACGCGAAGAAGTCCTGGACCGCATCGACGAGCTGGTGATCAAACCGGTGGAGGGTTCGGGCGGCTACGGCATCGTGTTCGGTCCGGACGCGTCGGAGAAGGAGCTGGCCACGATCACCAAGAAGATCACCGCCGACCCCCGCGGCTGGATCGCCCAGCCGGTCATGCAGTTGTCCACGGTGCCGACCCAGATCGGTGACAAGCTGGCGCCGCGCCACGTGGACCTGCGCCCGTTCGCGGTCAACGACGGCGACGAGGTGTGGGTGCTGCCCGGCGGGCTGACCAGGGTCGCGCTGCCCGAGGGGTCGCTGGTGGTGAACTCCAGCCAGGGCGGCGGATCCAAGGACACCTGGGTGCTGGCGTCGCGAACTTCGGCCGCCGACCGCGAGCTCGGCGCCGCCGAGGTGGTGCGCTCGCTGCCGAAGGCGGCCACCGGGAAGGGCGTCAGCAAGAGCGGCAAGGCCGACAGCACCCAGGATCAACAGCAACAGCAACAGCAGTAGGGGGCGATTCGATTGTTGGCGCGGAACGCGGAATCGCTGTACTGGATCGGCCGCTACGTCGAGCGGGCCGACGACACCGCCCGGATCCTCGACGTCACGGTGCACCAGCTGCTCGAAGACTCCAGTGTCGACCCCGACCAGGCGTCGCGCACCCTGCTGCGCGTGCTGGGCATCGACCCTCCCGAGCAGTCCCTGGATGTGTGGTCGCTGACCGACATCGTCGCGTTCAGCCGGGAGACCGACGGTGCCTGCTCGATCGTCGAGGCCATCTCGGCGGCTCGCGAGAATGCCCGGGGCGCACGGGAAGTGACGTCCACCGAGATCTGGGAGTGCCTGAACACCACCTATAACGCCCTGGCCGAGCGGGAACGCGCGGCCAAACGCCTGGGCCCGCACGAATTCCTGTCCTACGTGGAGGGCCGGGCGGCGATGTTCGCCGGCCTGGCCGATTCCACCCTCAGCCGCGACGACGGCTACCGGTTCATGGTGCTCGGCCGAGCGCTGGAACGGGTCGATATGACCGTGCGTCTGCTGCTGTCCCGGGTCGGGGACAGCGCGTCGTCCCCGGCCTGGGTCACCCTGCTGCGGTCGGCCGGCGCCCACGACACCTACCTGCGGACCTACCGAGGTGTGCTCGACGCGGGCCGGGTGGTCGAGTTCATGTTGCTCGACCGGCTCTTCCCGCGGTCGATCTTCTTCTCGCTGCGCCTGGCCGAGCACAGCCTCGACGAGCTGATGAACCGGCCGCACAACCGGCTCGGCGCCACCGCCGAGGCGCAGCGACTGCTCGGTAGGGCGCGCAGTGAGCTGGAGTTCCTTCAGCCGGGCGCTCTGCTCGACTCGCTGGAACAGCGGCTGGCCAATCTGCAGAAGACCTGCTTCGACGTGGGAGAAGCGTTGGCGCTGCAGTACTTTCACTCCGCTCCGTGGGTGGCGTGGACGGACGCGGGCCGCAACGCGTTGGTGATCGAAGAAGGGGAGATCTGATATGTGGCGCATGCGCGTGGTGCATTCGACCGGCTATGCCTACAAGTCGCCGGTCACCGCGTCGTTCAACGAAGTGCGGTTGACCCCGCGTTCGGACTCCCGGCAGAACGTGATCCTCAACCGGGTGGAGACGGTGCCCGCGACGCGGTCCTACCGCTACGTCGACTACTGGGGCACCGCGGTGACGGCCTTCGACCTGCACGCTCCGCACACCGAACTCGAGGTCACCGCGTCCTCGGTGGTGGAGACGGACACCCCCGAGGAGCCCGAGACCAAGGTGACCTGGACCGATCTCGCCTCCGAGGCGGTGATCGACAAGTACGACGAGGTGCTCGCCCCGACGCACTATGTGCCGTCGAGCAAGCGCATCGAACGGGTCGGCCGGCGTATCGCGAAGTACCACGAACCGGCCGAGGCGGTGATCGAGGCCGCCCGCTGGGTGCAGGGTGAAGTGAAGTACGTCCCGGGCACCACCGGGGTGCACACCTCGGGTGTCGACGCGCTGCGCGAGGGCAAGGGCGTGTGCCAGGACTTCGCCCATCTGACGCTGATGCTGTTGCGCGGCATGGGGATTCCGTCGCGGTACGTGTCGGGTTACCTGCATCCTGCGCGCGACGCGAAGATCGGCGACACCGTCGACGGGCAGAGCCACGCCTGGATTCAGGCCTGGACGGGACAGTGGTGGCACTACGACCCCACCAACGACGCCGAGATCAACGAGCAGTACATCAGCGTCGGGGTGGGCCGCGACTATTCGGACGTCACCCCGCTCAAGGGCATCTACTCCGGCGAGGGGTCCACCGACCTCGACGTCATCGTCGAGATCACCCGGCTGGCCTAGCAGCCACTCCCGGGTGGACCTCCACTCGGTGCAGGTCGTCGCCGATCTCGATCTGGCGGTCGAACTTCGACGCCGCCAGCGCGCGCCACTCCTCCTCCTGGCCGGGCTGCGGCGCCGGCACGTAGTGGGTGAAGATCAGGATGCCGACTCCGGCGCGGGACGCGGTCTCGGCGGCCTGCTCCACCGACGAGTGGTAGTCACAGATGTCCCGGATCCGTTGCATCGGCAACGCGTGGACCAGGTCGGGCCGAATCACGGTGTGTACCAGCGCTCCTGCGCCGGCGGCAAGTTCGTCGAGGCCTCGGCACGGCACCGTGTCGTCGGCGAGCACGACCGAGGCGCCGTGGTGTTCGATGCGGAAGCCGACGGTCGGAGCCACCGGACGGTGGTCGGTCGGGCCAACGCTGATCTGGACCTCGTCGCGGCCCCACACCACCCCGCCTGTCACCTCCTCCACCTCGACCTGCGGTGGTGCGGTCAGGTCGGCGTGATGGGCGATGCGGTAACCGATGTCGAAGCTAAACGCCTTGAGCATGTTCTCGACGACCTCGGCGGTGCCGGGCGGTCCGATGATGGGCAGCGGCGGCAGGTCGGGGGCGAAGTTCGACACCCACCGGCTGATCAGGACGTCACCGAGGTCGGCGATGTGGTCGCTGTGCAGGTGGGTCAGCAGCAGCGCGGTGATGGCGTTGGCGCCGACGCCGACGGCGGCCGCGCGTTGGAGCACCCCGCGGCCGCAGTCGATCAGGAATGTCTGCCCGCCGGCGCGCACGAGGGTCGACGGGCCGGCGCGCCGGGCGTCGGGGATCGGGCTTCCGGTGCCCAGCAGGGTGACTTCGATCATGAGCCAGAACGTACCTGCGGGCCCCGCCGAGCGGTGAGATATCGGTGAACCGCGGTGAAAAATCGTGCCACACAGGGTGATTGGACAGGGCAGCGGAACTGCTCCGCGGCCTGGGCGCGCGAGGTACCCTGATGTGAGCTACGTCACCAGGGGGTAGTCGATGCGGATTTCCGACGTGCTGCGAAACAAGGGCTCGGCCGTGGCCACGATCACGCCCGAGACGTCGGTGGCCGGCCTGCTGACCGAGCTGTCGGTGCACAACATCGGGGCGATGGTCGTGGTGTCGCCCGACGGGCTGCTCGGCATCGTCTCCGAGCGCGACGTCGTCCGTAAACTCCATGACGTGGGTGCTGACCTGTTGCGCCGCCCGGTGTCGGAGATCATGACGTCGATGGTGGCCACCTGTACACCGGAGGATTCCGTGGACAGCCTGAGCGCGCTGATGACCAACAACCGCGTTCGGCATGTCCCCGTGGTGGTGGACGGCCGGCTGGCCGGGATCGTCAGCATCGGGGACGTGGTGAAGACCCGGATGGAGGAACTCGAGCGCGAGCACGAGCACCTTCAGGCCTACATCACCCAGGGTTGACGCCGGTGCCCGGAATCGAGGTCCGCTTCGCGCAGAAGCCGGACGTCAAGGCTTTGGCGCGGGTGCTCGGCCGGGCGTTCTTCGACGATCCGGTGATGATGTGGATGGTGCCCGACGACGCCAAACGCGCCAAAGCCCTGCCGCGGGTGTTCGGCGCGATGACACGGCACCACTTCCTGGGCGGCGACGCGGTCGAGGTGTCGTCCTGGGCCGGCGCGCTGGGCGCGGCGGCGCTGTGGGACCCGCCCGGACGGTGGAAGCAGACCCCGCGGGAGGAACTGCGGATGATGCCGGCGTTCCTGCTGGCGATGGGTCGGTATGTGGGCCGTGGCCAGGGCGTCGCCGACCTGATGAAGGAGCACCATCCGGAAGAGCCGCACTGGTACCTCGGCGTGATCGGTTCCGACCCGGACATGCGCGGCGCCGGCCTCGGGCACGCGCTGATGCGGTCCCGGCTGGACCGCTGCGACGCCGAGGGCGCGCCCGCCTATCTGGAGTCCACCAAAGAATCCAACGTGCCGTACTACCTGCGGTTCGGTTTCGAGGTGACCGGTGAGCTCACCGTGCCCGGCGGTGGGCCGACGATGTGGCAGATGTGGCGGCGTCCGCAGTAGTGCCGGCTCAGCTCCAGGAGTAGTCGGCGCGCAGCCGCGCCGCGACGACCTCGAACACCCGGCGTTCCAGAATCGCGCCCTCCCGTCGGATGCCCTCCTCGGGCACGTCGAGCACCCGGTCGAGACGGACCCAGCTGGGTCTTCCGTCGTAGTCCCAGGTGCCGCTGCCGATGCCCACCCAGTTCGGCTGGTCGCGGTGATGGTCCTGGCTGGACAGCATCAGCCCGAACAGGATGTTGCGGTCGCGGCCGACGACGAGGACCGGACGGTCCTTGCCGCGGTTCGGATCGTCCTCGAAGGCCACCCAGGTCCAGACGATCTCACCGGGATCGGCGCGGCCGTCCAGGTCGGGCGCATAGGACACCCGCCGGGCGCGCTGGGCGGTCGGGACGAACCGGCTGGACACCGGCCGCCCCGCGGGCAGTGCGGGCGGGGCGGACTCAGCCGGTCCGGACAGCACGTCCAGTCCGATGCGGATGCCCTGCTGGATGCCGCGCTGCAATGTCTCCGATTTCTGCAGCTGGCGAACGAGTTTGGGGGCCTCGTTGAACACGAGGTTCTCGGTGCCTTTCACCAGGAGACGCTGGAACGCCTTCAGATACGACGACGAGGACGCCATACCCGCCAAGCATAGGTGGTGCATGACGGCCCGATCGGGGCTCGATTGGGCCGCGGGGGCCTGCTCTCGATACTCTGGAAGGGCCGGTTTCGGCTGCCACACCCCGCTCACCAGGAGATTCCCATCAGCAGTTTCGCTGACAAGACGTTCACTGCGCCGGCGCAGATTCGGAACTTCTGCATCATCGCTCACATCGACCACGGCAAGTCCACCCTGGCCGACCGGATGCTGCAGCTCACCGGCGTCGTCGACGAGCGCTCGATGCGGGCCCAGTACCTGGACCGGATGGACATCGAGCGCGAGCGCGGCATCACCATCAAGGCGCAGAACGTGCGCTTGCCGTGGGAGGTCGACGGTGAGCAGTTCGTTTTGCATCTGATCGACACCCCCGGCCATGTCGATTTCACCTACGAGGTGTCCCGCGCGCTGGAGGCCTGCGAGGGCGCGGTGCTGCTGGTCGACGCCGCCCAGGGCATCGAGGCGCAGACGCTGGCCAATCTGTACCTGGCGCTGGACCGGGACCTGACGATCATCCCGGTGCTGAACAAGATCGACCTGCCCGCCGCCGATCCCGACCGGTATGCCGCCGAGATCGCCCACATCATCGGGTGCGAGCCCGAGGATGTGCTGCGGGTGTCGGGCAAGACGGGTGCGGGCGTGGCCGACCTGCTCGACCACGTGGTGCGCGAGATCCCGCCGCCGCAGGGCGACCCCGACGCGCCCGCGCGCGCGATGATCTTCGACTCGGTGTACGACATCTACCGCGGCGTCGTCACCTACGTGCGGGTGGTCGACGGGAAGATCACCCCGCGCGAGCGCATCGCGATGATGTCCACCGGCGCCACCCACGAACTGCTTGAGGTCGGCATCGTCTCACCCGAACCCAAGGCCTCCGACGGGCTCGGAGTCGGGGAGGTGGGCTACCTCATCACCGGCGTGAAGGACGTCCGCCAGTCCAAGGTCGGCGACACGGTGACGAGGGCCCGCAACGGCGCCAAGGAGGCGCTGACGGGCTACCGCGAGCCCAAGCCGATGGTCTATTCGGGCCTGTACCCGGTGGACGGGTCGGATTACCCGGTGCTGCGCGAAGCGCTGGACAAGCTGCAACTCAACGACGCGGCGCTGACGTACGAACCCGAGACCTCGGTGGCGCTCGGGTTCGGGTTCCGCTGCGGGTTCCTCGGGCTGCTGCACATGGAGATCACCCGGGAGAGGCTCGAACGTGAGTTCAACCTCGACCTGATCTCGACCGCGCCGAACGTCGTCTACCGCGTGATCAAAGACGACGGCACCGAGATCATCGTCACGAACCCGTCGGACTGGCCCGAAGGCAAGGTCCGGTCGGTGTTCGAGCCGGTGGTCAAGACCACGGTGATCGCGCCGAGCGAGTTCATCGGCACCATCATGGAACTGTGCCAGTCCCGGCGCGGCGAGCTCGGCGGCATGGACTACCTGTCGCCCGAACGCGTCGAGCTGCGCTACACCATGCCGCTCGGCGAGATCATCTTCGACTTCTTCGACTCGCTGAAGTCCCGCACCCGCGGCTACGCCAGCCTGGACTATGAGGAGGCCGGAGAGCAGGAGGCCGACCTGGTCAAGGTCGACATCCTGCTGCAGGGCGAGGCCGTCGACGCGTTTTCGGCGATTGTTCACAAGGACGGCGCGTCGGCGTACGGCAACAAGATGACCACCAAGCTCAAGGAACTGATTCCGCGGCAGCAGTTCGAGGTGCCGGTGCAGGCCGCCATCGGATCGAGAATCATTGCGCGCGAGAACATTCGGGCCATCCGCAAGGACGTGCTCTCCAAGTGCTACGGCGGTGACATCACCCGTAAGCGCAAGCTGCTGGAAAAGCAGAAGGAAGGCAAGAAGCGGATGAAGACCATCGGCCGCGTCGACGTGCCGCAGGAGGCGTTCGTCGCCGCGCTGTCCACCGAGGCAGGCGCGGACAAGCCGAAGAAGTGACGCGCGCGGGTCTGCATGGCCGGGCCCCGACTGTCAACGGCTGCCTCTGATACGGCGTCCATCTCCCGAACCGGTCGCGCGGCCGCGCTGGGCGTGCTATCGAAGGGGGATGGCGATGCGGGTGGCGGGGGCGCTGGGGGCGGCGTGCGTGGCTGTCACACTGTCGGGTTGTGCAGGTGTTCCCGTCGACGAGCGCCCCACGGTGCGCTTCGCCGAGGCCGCACAGCCCTCGCCCGCGCGGCCGCTTGGACAGCTCCTGCCCACCGCGCAGGAGTTGTCCGCGCTGCTGGCCACCGGTCCGAACGGTCTGCTTGGCCGGCCGGTCGAGGGGAACGCCGACGTGCTGTTGCGCAGCGTCGCCGATGCGCAGGTGACGCCCGCGGAGTGCGTGAGCGCCGCTTACCGCATGCAGAAGGTCGTCTACGACACCAGCCCGGTACAGTCGGTGGCCAGCAACACCTGGGCCGGTGGCGGTTTCGACGCACCGCCGGTGTCGGGGTTCTTCGGTGTCGTGCAGATGGCGGATCCTGTTGCCGCCCAAACTTTTTTCGCGTCGCTCACCGCACAGTGGCGGCGCTGTGACGGGCGGACCGTCGCGTTGCAGTCCTCGGTGCCGGGCGGCGGCGAGATGAGCCGGATCACCGGAGTCTCGTTCGGCGAACGCGTGGTCTCGGCGAGTGTGCTCCATGCCTCGGGTGGCACCGAGTCCCCGACGGGCGTGCGGGCCGTCGGGCTGGCCGGCGACTGCATCGTCGAGGTCGAGCTCGTCGACCCGCGCGCCGCGGCGGACGCTCGGCCGGCGGTCGCGGTCGCCGACGTCATTCTCGACAAGATCGTCGCGGCCCGCTGAACCCGCGCCGCAGTGGGCCGACCGGCGGTGATGGCCGACAATAATCGTGTGAACAATCTCGGCGCGATTCCTCGTGCCTGCGCTGCAGGTGTCGCCATCGCGCTCTCGGTGCTGCTGACCGGGTGCGTGAGCAGCGTGGACGGAACCGCGGTGCGTGGCCGCGGCGCGGCGCCGCTGAATGTGCCACCCCTCGAAGAGGCCAAGCTGGACGACGTGCTCTTGACCGTCGAGGAGTTGAACGCGATCGTCGGCTCGACCCGGATGAAGGTCACCAGCGAACTCGAGGAGATGACCGACCACTCGGCCGAGGTGTCGGATCCGGCGTGCCTTGGCGCGGTGTACGGCGCGGAGGCGCCGGTGTATCAAGGCACCGGCTGGACGGCGATGCGCGACCAGGTCGCCCGCGAACCCGACGACGACAACGACCACTGGGTGGAGCAGACGGCCGTGCTGTACCCGGCGGCAGGCAACGCGCGGCAGTTCTTCGACCACTCGTCGGCGACGTGGCAGGAGTGCGCCAATGCCGCGATCACGGTTGGGGACGGCGACTACCTGTGGGAGCTCGACGATGTCGAGGCCGGTGACACGCTGATCACCCAGCTGACCACCCAGGAGGGCGCCGACGGGTGGGCCTGCCAGCATGCGTTGTCGGTGGTGTCCAACCTGACCGCCGAGGTGTGGGCCTGCGGCTACAGCATCACCGACGAGGCCGCCGAGATCGCGAGCGCGATGGTCGAGAACGCCGCGGCCAGGTAGCGCTCACCGCGCGGCGAGCGCCGCCCCACGACCGGTCATAATCAGCTCACCCCACGCGTTGAACGCCTCGGCATGGTCGGCCGACGCCGAACCGCTGGCGACTGCGACCAACCCGGAAGCGATGGCGCCCAACCCGATTCCGGTCTGGCGCACCACGCGCACCAGTTCGTCGAACGCCTCGCCGCGCGAATAGCCACGCAGGCCGATCAGGATGCCGACGGCGATGTCGATCACTTGACGCGAGGTGTCGTCTGCCACACGAGAACTCATGGCACCGATGGTCCATCGTGCCGGCCTTCGACGGCAGCATTCTGCGCGGGCAGACGCAAAATCGCGATGTTGTCGTTACACGGGGGCGTTGGCCGGCTGAAAGACGCCGGAACTGTCGGCCTCCTCCTCGGCGCGGATCACGTGCACGACGGCGTTGATCAGCGCCAGGTGGGTGAACGCCTGCGGGAAGTTGCCCAGGTGCCGCCCGGTGCTGGGCTCGATCTCCTCGGCGTAGAGATGCAGCGGGCTGGCGAATGACAGCAACCGCTCACACAAATGCCGGGCGCGGTGGATCTCGCCGATCTCGACGAGCGCCGACACCAGCCAGAACGAGCAGATCGTGAACGTGCCCTCCTCGCCGGACAGGCCGTCGTCGGTCTCCTCCACCCGGTAGCGCAGCACCAGACCTTCCTCGGTCAGCTCGTCGGCGATGGCCAGCACCGTGGCACGGATGCGCGGGTCGTCCGGCGGCAGGAACCGGGTGAGCACGGCCAGCAGCAGCGACGCGTCGAGCGCCGGGTCGCCGTAGCGCTGCGTCAGCACTCCGCGTTCGTCCACGCCGTGTTCGAGGATGTCGGCTTTGATCTCCTCGGCGATCGCGCGCCATTGCTGCGCGTAGGCCTTCTCGCCTTCCAGTTCGGCGAGCTTGGCGCCCCGGTCCAGCGCCACCCAGCACATGATCTTGCTGGACGTGAAGTGCTGCGGTTCGCCGCGGACCTCCCAGATGCCCCGGTCGGGTTCCCGCCAGTGCTTGATGGCCTCCTCGACCTGTTCCTTGAGCACCGGCCACAGCGTCTCGGGGATCTGCTCACGCGACTTGGTGTGCAGATACACCGAATCCAGCATGGTGCCCCAGATGTCGTGCTGCATCTGGTTGTAGGCGCCGTTGCCGATGCGCACCGGGCGCGAGTTGTCGTAGCCCGACAGGTGATTGAGCCCCTCTTCGACCAGGCTGCGTTCCCCGCCGACCCCGTACATCACCTGCAGCGGATGCCGCTCGCCGTTGTTGGCGCCCGACACGTCGGCGATGAACGCGAAGAAGTCGTCGGCCTCGCGGTCCAGGCCCAGCGTGTACAGACCCCACAGCGCGAACGTCGAGTCACGCACCCACGCATACCGGTAATCCCAATTGCGTTCCCCCTGAGGGGTTTCCGGTAGCGACGTGGTCGGCGCGGCGAGCAGCGCACCGGTCGGCGAGTAGGTCAGGCCCTTCAGCGTGAGCGCGCTGCGCTGCAGGTAGGCCCGCCACGGATGGTCGGGGAAGTCGCCGACGTTGATCCACTGGCGCCAGCACTCACTGGTCTTCCACATCTTGTCGGCGGCCTCTTCGTAGTTCTGCGGCGCCGGATGCTTGGACCAGCTGAGCGCCACGAAGACGTTGTCGCCCTCCTTGAGCCGGGTCCGCGCCCGCGCCTCGCGACCCTCCAGACCGATGCGCAGGTTGGTGGTCAGCCGCAGTGTCGGGTGCGAGTCCGGGTTCTTGGTCGCGCGGGCGATCGCCTCGCCGTACGCCTGCGCCGAGTACTCCCAGTGCGCGCTGGTGCGGTGGTAGTCGAACGACGGTTCGCAGCTCATCGCCAGCTCGACGGTGCCGCTGACGCACCGGACGGTGCGCAGCAGGATGTGTTCGGCATCCCAGTCCATCGGGGTGCGCCGGTGCGTGCGCGACCGGGTCTCCAGGTCGTGCCACGGACCCATCACCAGGGCGTCGCGCACGATCACCCAGCCGGTGTGGGTCTGCCACGTGGTTTCCAGGATCAGGCTGCCCGGCAGGTAGCGCCGCGCTGCCGGCACCGACACCCCGTAGGGGCCGAGGCGGAAATGACCGGCGCCGCGGTCCAGGATCGCGCCGAACACGCTGGGGGAGTCCGGCCGGGGCACACACAGCCACTCCACCGAGCCCGCCGACGAGATCAGGCACTGCGTCTCGCAGTCGGACAGGAACGCGTAGTCTGCGATCGGGGGGAACGGATTGCGCAGCGCGCTCTGGTGTGGATAGGCCGGCGGGGCGGCCAGCGCGAACGCTCCGGAATCCCCGTCGGAGGACAACTCTGCAGAGGTCTCGGTCTGCGGCAGAACCATTTGCTCATCATCGACTGCCGGGCGCCCCGGCGTCTACTCGACCACCCGGTGTTTCGCCGGGCCCCCGGGCGCATAGTCTGGCCGGATGGACGGCTTCCTCAGCTGGTGGGACGGAGTGGAGCTGTGGCTGTCCGGTCTGCCGTTCGTCGCGCAGACCGTGGTCGTGATGCCGGTGGTGTTGGTGCTGGCCTACGTGGTGGCCGTGGTGCTCGACGGCCTGCTGGGCAACGGCATCCGCATTCTGCACCGGATCCGACACATCGACGACGACAGAGAGGGTGGCGACGCATGAGCGGCATGCCGCGTTCGCGGGTCACCCTGGTCCTGGTGGCTTTGATCGTGTTCGTCATCGTGATGTGGTTGCTCACGCGCTGACGGGGTGACAAAAGACCCGCACGGCCGCTGTCCGGCAACTCTGTTACGCTTCGCGCCATGCAATCGGCGTCCGGCAACAAGAGCGGCCACATCGTGGCTCTCATTGCCGTGGGTCTGTGTGCCGTTGCTGATGTCTGTTGTTGTCGCTGACTTTCTGCCCGTTCACGGCTCGGTGTCGGTGACTGCTGTGGCACACCTGTCTCAGCGCTGAACCCGCCTTTCCGGAACGGTCCACCCCGAAATCCGACACCGGAAGGCCATCCATGCACAACACCCTGAAATCGACGAAGCGCTGGCGCACCGCCGCCGCGTTGGCAGTCTCCGCGACGGTCCTCGCAGCGTGCGGCGGCGGCGCCAGCGACGTGGCCGGCGGGGAAGGCGGCGACACCAACGCCGAGACCACGCTCACCCTGGTCGCGTTCGCGGTTCCGGAGCCGGGCTGGTCGAAGACCTCGCCGGCTTTCGCGGCCACCGAGGAGGGCAAGGGCGTCGCGGTCACCGGGTCCTACGGCGCGTCCGGTGACCAGTCGCGCGCGGTGGAGGCCGGCAAGCCCGCCGACATCGTGAACTTCTCCGTCGAACCCGACATCACCCGCCTGGTCAAGGCCGGCAAGGTCGACGAGAACTGGGACGCCGGTCCGAACAAGGGCATCGCGTTCGGTTCGGTGGTCAGCTTCGCGGTGCGTCCCGGCAATCCCAAGAACATCCGCACCTGGGACGACCTGCTGAAGCCGGGCGTCGAGGTCATCACGCCGAGCCCGCTGAGTTCGGGTGCGGCCAAGTGGAACCTGCTCGCGCCGTACGCGTACGCCAGCAATGGCGGCCAGGACCCGCAGGCCGGCATCGACTTCGTCAACAAGCTGGTCACCGAGCACGTCAAGCTGCGTCCCGGCTCGGGCCGCGAGGCCACCGACGTGTTCCGGCAGGGCAGCGGCGACGTGCTGCTGGCCTATGAGAACGAGGCGCTGAACTTCGACCTCGAGCATGTCAACCCGGCCGAGACGTTCAAGATCGAGAACCCGACCGCGGTGGTCAACACCAGCAAACATCTGGACAAGGCGCAGGCGTTCGTGGACTTCCAGTTCACCCCGGAGGGGCAGAAGCTGTGGGCCGAGGCCAACTTCCGGCCGGTCGACCCGGGCGTTCTCGCCGAATACGCCGACAAGTTCCCGGCCCCGGAGAAGCTGTGGACGATCGAGGATCTCGGCGGCTGGTCCAAGGTCGACGCCGAGCTGTTCGACAAGGACAACGGCACCATCACCAAGATCTACAAGCAGGCCACTGGATGACCTCATTCTCCGGGGTGGTCGATCCGAATCCCGAATCGATCCGGCCCGAGCTCACCGGTGACGGTGGCTCGGGCCCGCCCTCGCGGCTGCGGTATCGCAGCCACGGTTCCACGTCGTTGCGTGTCGGGGCGGCCACCATGTGGCTGTCGCTGATCGTGCTGCTGCCGCTGGCCGCGATCGTGTGGCAGTCCGCCGAGGGTGGGTTCGGGGCGTTCTGGTCGGCGGTCACGTCGCCGTCCGCGCTCGCGTCGCTGCGGGTGACGCTCACCATTTCCATCGGCGTCACCGTCGTGAACGGTTTCTTCGGCCTGATCGTCGCCTGGGTGCTGACCCGCGACGAGTTCCCCGGCAAGCGTCTGGTCGACGCGGTGATCGACCTGCCGTTCGCGCTGCCCACCATCGTCGCCAGCCTGGTGATGCTCGCGCTGTACGGTCCCGCCAGCCCGGTGGGCATCCACCTGCAGCACACGAAGTGGGGTGTGGGTATCGCACTGCTGTTCGTGACATTGCCGTTCGTGGTGCGCTCGGTGCAGCCGGTGCTGCTCGAACTCGACCGGGAGGTGGAGGAGGCCGCGGCTTCATTGGGCGCGAACAACGTCACGATCCTGGCGCGGGTGATCCTGCCTGCCCTGCTGCCGTCGTTGTTGTCGGGTGCGGGTCTGGCGTTCTCCCGCGCCATCGGTGAGTTCGGCTCGGTGGTGCTGATCGGCGGCGCGGTGCCCGGGGAGACCGAGGTGTCTTCGCAATGGATCCGCACCCTGATCGAGAACGACGACAGGGTCGGCGCCGCCGCGATCTCGATCGTGCTGCTGGCGATCTCCTTCGTGATCCTGTTCATCCTGCGCGCCATCGGTGCGCGGGCCGCGAAACGGGAGGCTCTGGCGCCATGACGCTCTCGCCGCTGGTCCGCCATGTGCTGCGCTGGGTTGCGCTGACCTACGTCGCCGTGCTGGTGGTCGTGCCGGTCGGACTGATCCTGTGGCGGACGTTCGCACCCGGCATCGGCGAGTTTCTCGCGTCGGTCGGCACCCCGGCGGCGATCTCGGCGCTGAATCTGTCTCTGCTCGTCGTCGCGATCGTGGTGCCACTCAACGTGCTGTTCGGCGTCCCGACCGCATTGGTCTTGGCCCGCAACAGGTTCCGTGGCAAGAGCATCCTGCAGGCGATAATCGACCTCCCGTTCGCGGTGTCTCCGGTCGTGGTCGGCGTCGCGCTGATCCTGCTGTGGGGGTCGGCGGGACTCTTCGGTTTCCTGGAGAACGGCTTCGGCTGGAAGATCATCTTCGGTTTCCCCGGCATCGTGCTGGCCAGCATCTTCGTCACGGTCCCGTTTGTGATCCGCGAGGTCGAACCGGTGCTCCATGAGATCGGCACCGACCAGGAGGAAGCCTCGGCCACCCTCGGCGCACAGTGGTGGCAGACGTTCTGGCGGATCACGCTTCCGTCGATCCGGTGGGGGC
Source organism: Mycobacterium sp. SMC-8 (assembly GCF_025263565.1). Taxonomy (NCBI): domain Bacteria; kingdom Bacillati; phylum Actinomycetota; class Actinomycetes; order Mycobacteriales; family Mycobacteriaceae; genus Mycobacterium; species Mycobacterium sp. SMC-8. The sequence goes on along the minus strand of NZ_CP079865.1, from coordinate 5,811,653 downwards.
TGACCTACGGCATCGTGTTGACGATCGCCCGCACCCTCGGCGAGTTCGGTGCGGTGCTGATGGTCGCGGCGAACCTGCCCGGCTCTTCCCAGACTCTCACCCTGCTGGTGCACGACCGGTATACCCGCGGCGCCGAATACGGCGCCTACGCGATCTCCACCCTGTTGATGACCGTGGCTGTCCTCGTCCTGATCGCCCAGGTGATCCTCGACGCCCGCCGGACACGCGCCGCAAAATAGGCCCATAGGAGCAGACAGCATGACCCACGCGATCACCGTCACCGGCGCCAACAAGCGGTACGGCGACTTCGCCGCGCTCGACAACATCGACTTCGAGGTGCCCGCGGGTTCGCTGACCGCGCTGCTCGGGCCCAGCGGATCGGGCAAGTCGACGTTGTTGCGCGCCATCGCCGGACTCGACGAGCCCGACACCGGAACCATCACCATCAACGGCCGCGACGTCACGCACATCCCGCCGCAGAAGCGCGGAATCGGCTTCGTGTTCCAGCATTACGCCGCGTTCAAGCACCTGACGGTGCGCGACAATGTCGCGTTCGGGTTGAAGATCCGCAAGAAGCCCAAGGCCGAGATCAAGGCCAGGGTCGACGACCTGCTGCAGGTGGTGGGGCTGGCGGGCTTCCAGAGCCGCTACCCCAACCAGCTCTCCGGCGGGCAGCGCCAGCGCATGGCGCTGGCCCGCGCATTGGCCGTCGATCCCGAGGTGCTGCTGCTCGACGAGCCGTTCGGCGCGCTGGACGCCAAGGTCCGTGAAGACCTGCGGGCCTGGCTGCGCCGCCTGCACGACGAGGTGCACGTGACGACCGTGCTGGTCACCCACGATCAGCAGGAGGCCCTCGACGTCGCCGACCGGATCGCGGTGCTCAACAAGGGCCGCATCGAGCAGGTCGGGTCGCCGACGGAGGTCTACGACAGGCCGGCCAACGCGTTCGTGATGTCCTTCCTGGGTGCGGTCTCGTCACTCAACGGGGTGCTGGTGCGGCCCCACGACATCCGGGTGGGCCGCAACCCGGAGATGGCGATCGCCACCTCGGACGGCTCCGCCCAGTCCACCGGCGTGACGCGCGCGACCATCGACCGGATCGTGGTGCTGGGCTTCGAGGTCCGCGTCGAGCTGACCAACGCCGCGACGCACACGCCGTTCACGGCGCAGATCACCCGCGGTGACGCCGAGGCGCTGGGACTCAAGGAAGGCGACACCGTCTACGTGCGCGCCACCCGGGTGCCTTCATTGCCCGACGACGTCCCGGTTCCCGTCGGCTGAACGGGCTCTCGCGTGCCGAACCGACACGTCGGCCGGGGGAGGCCCGTTGGCTGGAAGGTCGCTTGGAAACAGGTAGTCATCCCTGATCCGCTGCGGCGTCCGCAGGTTCATGCTGAGTGGTGTAGCCCTCCGGAGAAAGGACACCACGATGACTACATCTCCGCTATCTCCGCCCGCCACGCCCACGCCCTCGGTCGATCCGGACCGGCTGATGAGTTTCGTGCTGCGCGCGGTCGACGAAACCGGTGCGGCGCTGAACTGCGCGCTGGTGGTGATGGGGCAGCGCCTCGGCTATTACCGCAGCCTCGTCAAGAACGGACCGAGCACGCCAGCAGAACTCGCCGAGCGCACACACACCGACCAGCACTACGCCCGCGAATGGCTCAACGCCCAGGCTGCCGGTGGTTTCGTCGCGTACGACCCGGCGACAGGGCGCTACCATCTCCCGCCGGAACAGGCCACGGCACTACACGACGAGACCAGCCCCGCATTCGTCGGTGGGCTGTTCCAACTCGCCTACGGGACGTTGCGCGACGCCCTGACAATCGTCGACGCGGCCCGCACCGGGGCGGGAATGGGCTGGGGAGAACACAATTCCGACGTACACGTCGGCTGCGAGAAGTTCTTCCTGCCGACCTACGCGAGCCACATCGTCAACGACTGGATTCCGGCCCTGGAAGGGGTGGCGGACAAGCTTGCCGGCGGCGCCCGAGTCGCGGACGTCGGCTGCGGCCACGGTGGTTCGACGCTGCTCATGGCACAAGCGTTCCCCAACTCGGTCTTCGTCGGCACCGACGTGCACGCCGGCTCCATCGAGACCGCCAGGCAGCGGGCCGGCGCGGCACACGCCGATCTGCAGGTGAGTTTCGAGGTTGCCGCAGCCGACGAGATCAGCGGTGGGCCATACGATTTGGTGACGATGTTCGACTGCCTGCACGACATGGGCGATCCGGTCGGCGCGGCTCGCCGGGTCCGCGAGGTGATCGCCGAGGACGGAACCTGGATGATCGTCGAACCAGCGGCCGGCGACCGGGTGGAAGACAACCTCAACCCGATCGGCCGTGCCTACTACGGGTTTTCGACGTTGCTGTGCACACCGTCGTCGTTGGCGCAGCCGGTGGGGATGGCGCTGGGCACCCAGGCCGGTCCGGCACGCATCCGGGACGTGGTCCGGGAGGCCGGCTTCAGCCGGTTCCGGGCGGCGGCACAGACACCGTTCAACAACATCTTCCAGGTCCAGCCCTGACCGTTTACGCGGCGTCAGGCAACAGCCGGTACAGCAGATCGGTGAGCGTCAGCAGCCCCCGTCCCGACGGGCCGTCGACCACGACCAGGTGGTTGCGGGTCTCCCGCATCAGGCGCAGCGCCTCATAGACCGGGGTGCTCTCCGGAACTGACAGCACGGGCCGCATCAGCTCGCGGGCGGTGGCCGTGGTGGACAGGCTGTCCCGGACATGGACCACGCCCACCACCGCTGCGCCGTCGCGGACCAGGAGCCGCAGATGGCCGGACCTGTACGCGGTCTGCTGAATCTCGGCGGGCGTCGCGTCGGCAGGCACCTCGCTGTACTGGGCATCGCGGCGGGCCAGTTCGCCGACGGTCAGCGCCTCCAGTTCCAGCGCGCTGGTCAGGTTCGCGTGATAGCGCTCGTCGAGGGTGCCGACGGTGGCCGAGTGCTCGACGAGCTGACGCAGCGCGTCGGGGTCCTGGCTGTCGGCCAGTTCGTCGACCGGGGTGACACCGACGCGGCGCAGACACCAGTTCGCGGCGTGGTTGAGCGCCCGCAGCAGCGGCCGGGTCGCGAACATGAACCCCCGCATAGGCAGGGCGAGCAGCGTCGCGGACCGTTCCGGATGGGCGATGGCCCACGACTTCGGCGCCATCTCGCCGACCACCAGATGCAGGAACGTCACGATGAGCAACGCCAGCACGAAGCCGCCGACATCGGCCGCCCAAACCGGGGCGCCAAGACCGCGAATGAGCGGTGTGATGGCGTGGTGCACAGCGGGTTTGGTGATCGCACCGAGGAGCAGCGTGCACACGGTGATCCCGAGCTGAGCGCCGGCCAGCAGCAGGGAGAGCTCGCCGGCGCTGCGTAGCGCGGCGCGGGCGGCGGCGCTGGTGGCCGCGGCATCCTCCAGCCGGTTGCGCCGCGCGGCGATCAGTGCGAACTCGACCGCGACGAAGAAGGCGCTCAGGCCGATCAGCGCGACCGTGACTGCGGCGACGACCCACGGACTACTCATCGCCGGCCTCCTCGGAGACGGTCACGAACACCGATGCCGGGACGCGCCGCTCGATCGAGCGGACCTGCGCCTTCAACAACCGTTTCGGGGGCACTCCGTCGCCGCGCAGATCCGCCGGGTCGGCGGGCAACGGGATCACGACCTCGTCGCCGACGGCGGGCAGTCCTTCCGCATGTGCGATCACCATGCCGGCAACCGTTTCGTAGTCACCGGGCGGCAGGGTGACGCCGAGCGTACGTTCGGCCTCGTCCAGCGGGAGATCTCCGGCGAGAAGCCAGCCGTCGCCGTCGGCGATCACGTCGGCCTCGGTGTCGGTGTCGTGTTCGTCGTCGATCTCGCCGACAAGTTCCTCGGCGATGTCCTCGATCGTGACGATGCCGGCGAAGCCGCCGTACTCGTCGATGACGATGGCCATCTCCGCCCCGGCCCGCTGAAGATGACGCACCACGTTGGGCAACGGCAACGTCTCGGGCACCACCACCGGCGGCCGGCAATGTGCTTGCGCGGTGTCGGTGGCGGGCACCGGCCCCAGCAGGTCCAGCAGCTCGATCACGCCCACCACGTCATCGGGACTCGAGCCGGTGACGGGGTAACGGGTGTGGCCGGTGGCCATCCGCGCCAGCACGGTGGCCACCGGTTCGTCGGCGGACACGGTGTCCACACGCGAGCGCGGGATCATCGCGTGTTCGGCTGTGCTGGTGGGGAAGTCGAGGATCCGGTCGAGCAGCGCCGACAGTTCGTCGGGGATCTCGCCGGCGTCGCGGGACGCGGCGACGATGTGTTCGAGGTCGCGCGGGGTGGCGGAGTGCTCGACGTCGTGCACGGGCTCGATGCGCAGAGCGCGCAGCAGCAGGTTCGATGACTGGTCGAACAGCCAGATGAGCCAGCCGAACAGCTTCAGGTACAGCGTGGTGGACAGCGCCAGCCGGCAAGCCAACGGTTCCGGGCGGGCGATCGCGAGGTTTTTCGGGAACAGCTCGCCGAACACCATCTGCACGACGGTGGACACCGTGATCGCAACCAGGCCGCCGATCGCCACGGCGATCGCCGTCGGGATCCCGGCGCCGCCGAGCAACACCGTGAAACCGCGCCCGATCAGCGGCTCGGCGACATAGCCCACCAGCAGTCCGGTGACGGTGATGCCGAGTTGCGCGCCTGAGAGCATGAACGAGGTGCGCCGGGTGACGGCCAGCGCACGGGCGGCGGCGCGGTCACCGGCCTCGGCCCGAGCTTTGAGCCGCGACCTGTCCACGGCCATGTAGGCGAATTCCTGCGCGACGAAGTATCCGGTCAGCGCGGTGATCGCCAGCACCACCAGGAAGCCGATGAGAATTCCGAGAACGGCGGTCAGCATGCGACCGCCCCGGGTCTATGAGGTGGCATCGTGTCCTTGCTCGGGTGGGATGACGCCCCCACAGTACCGACTCTGGGAAAGCGCTGTGAGTCAGGCGGCCGCGTGCACCGCGAGAGCCGCGTCGAAACGGTCCAGCACCGTCGCGGCGACCTGCCGGTGCGCGCCAAGCGGCGCCGACATCGGGATGCCCTGAGCCGCAGCGAATTCGGCGACCCGGTCGGTGATCCGGCCGTGCGCGAGAAACCACGGCGCGATGACCAGCCGGGTGGCGCCACGGCGGCGCAACTCGTCGGCCGCCTCGGCGAGAGTGGGTTGCGGGCCGGTGGCGAACGCCGTCGTCGCGGTCCACCGGGTGGTCAGCGTCAGCTCACGTGCCACCGTCGCGGTGCGGGCATTGGCCTGCGCGCGGGACGAACCGACCGCGGTCACCAGCACCCCGACGCTCGGATCCAGCCGCGAGATCCCCGCGTGCTCCAGGCGCTGCCGCAGCACGTGAATCAGTCGGTCATCCTCGCCGAGCACGTCGGCCTGACAGACGTTCGCGCCCGAGTCCGCGATCATCTCGGGGATGTCCACCCGGGCGTGGTACGCGTCGGCCAGCAACAGCGGCACCACAACCGAGGGCCGGCGCAGCGTGCACAGCACGTCACGCAGATTCGGAGAGTTCTGCTCGCAGAACGCGATTCGGGCATCCAGGCCCGGACGCAGCCACCGCACGCATTCGACGATCGCGCGCGCCGTCACCGCCGACCGGGGGTCGGCACTGCCGTGCGCGGTCAGGACCAGCGTCACCGGAACCTCACGATGCGTGCAGTCCGCATTCCGTCTTGGACTGGCCCGCCCAGCGACCGCTGCGCGGATCGGCACCCTCGACCGGCTTGTTGGTGCACGGCGCACAGCCGATCGACGGGTATCCCTCGTCGACCAGCGGATTGACCAGAATGCCGTGGGCGTCGATGTAGGCCTGCATGTCCTCGTCGGTCCACGCCGCCAGCGGGTTGATCTTCACCAGGCCGAACGCCTTGTCCCAGCTGATCAGCGGCGCGTTCGCGCGGGTCGGCGCCTCCACTCGGCGGATGCCGGTCACCCACGCCGAGTAGCCCTGCAGCGCCTTGGACAGCGGTTCCACCTTGCGCAGCCGGCAGCACTCGTTGGCGTTGCGCTCGAACAGGTTCTTGCCCAGCACCGCGTCCTGCTCGACGACCGTGCGCTCGGGGCGCACGTTGACGACGTTGACGTCGTAGACCGCCTCGACGGCATCGCGGGTGCCGATGGTCTCGACGAAGTGGTAGCCCGTGTCGAGGAACAGCACATCGACCCCGGGACGCACCTTGGACGCGAGATCGACGAGCACCGCGTCCTGCATGTTGGAGGCGACGATGTAGCCGGATCGACCGGCCGCCCCGCCGGCGGATCCGAAGTGCTCGTCGGTCCAGCGCAGCAGTTCCTCGGCGGTGGCGTCCGGCCCGAGCTCAGCGGCACCGCGCTCGGCCAGCTGCTGCAGATCGGTTTCGGTCAACAGGTCGGTCACCTCACATCACCTCAAATCCGCATCGTCGGCGCGAAGCGCCCACGTCGCGAAACGCTCGCCGTCCTCGCGTTGTTTCACGAAGTTGCGCACGACACGCTCGATGTAGTCACCGAGCTCGGTCGCGAGCACCTTGTGCTGGCGCAGCTTGCGGCCGAAACCGCTGTCCAGGCCCAGGCTGCCGCCCAAGTGCACCTGGAAGCCCTCCTCAGGGCCGTTTCCGTCGTCAACCATCTGGCCCTTGAAGCCGATGTCGGCGATCTGGATGCGGGCGCAGGAGTTGGGGCAGCCGTTGATGTTGATGGTGACCGGCACGTCGAGCTGGGCGTTGATGTCCTCCAGACGCTTCTCCAGCTCGGGCACCAGCACCTGGGAGCGGCTGCGGGTCTCGGCGAAGCTCAGCTTGCAGAACTCGATGCCGGTGCACGCCATCAGGTTGCGCCGCCAGTGCGACGGGCTCGACGGCAGGCCCAACGCGTCCAGCCCGGCGCGCAGCTCGTCCAGTTTGTCGTCGGGAACGTCGAGAATGATCAGCTTCTGGTACGGCGTGAACCGGATCCGGTCGCTGCCCGCCGCCTCGGCGAGGTCGGCCACCCTGGTCAGGATGGTGCCCGAGACGCGGCCGGCGATCGGCGCGACACCGACAGCATTCAGGCCGTTCTTGAGCTTCTGCACACCGACGTGATCGATGGGCCGGGTGACCGGATCGGGAGCGGGCCCGTCGATCAGCGGGCGCTTCAGGTACTCGGTCTCCAGGACCTCGCGGAACTTCTGCACGCCCCAGTCCTTAATCAGGAACTTCAGCCGGGCCTTGGAGCGCAGCCGCCGGTAGCCGTAGTCGCGGAAGACGCTGACCACGCCCTCCCACACGTCGGGCACCTCGTCGAGCGGCACCCACACCCCGACCCGCTGGCCCAGCATCGGGTTGGTCGACAGCCCGCCGCCGACCCACAGGTCGAAGCCCGGACCGTGCTCAGGGTGGTTGACGCCGATGAACGCGACGTCGTTGACCTCGTGCACGACGTCCTGCAGGCCCGAGATCGCGGTCTTGAACTTACGCGGCAGGTTGGAGTACTCCGGCTTGCCGATGTAGCGCTTGACGATCTCGTTGACCGCCGGCGTGCCGTCGATCACCTCGTCGAGCGACTCACCCGCCAGCGGCGAGCCGAGCACCACGCGCGGGCAGTCGCCGCACGCCTCGGTGGTCTGCAGCCCGACCTCGTCGAGCCGCCGCCAGATCTCCGGCATGTTCTCCACCTGGATCCAGTGGTACTGGATGTTCTGCCGGTCAGAGATGTCGGCGGTGTCCCGGGCGAACTCGGTGGAGATCTCGCCAAGGGTGCGCAGCGCCTTGGCCGTCAGCGCGCCGCCGTCGCTGCGGACCCGCAGCATGAAGTACGAGTCCTCGAGCATGTCGGTGTTCTCGTCGCCGGTCCAGGTGCCGTCGTACCCCGGCTTGCGCTGGGTGTAGAGGCCCCACCAGCGGAACCGGCCGCGCAGGTCACCTTTGTCGATGCTCTCGAAGCCGTTCTTGGCGTAGATGTTCTCGATGCGCGCCCGCACGTTGAGCGGGTTGTCGTCCTTCTTGGACTGCTCGTTGGGATTGAGCGGCTCGCGGTAGCCGAGCGCCCACTGGCCTTCGCCGCGCGGTCGCTTGGCGGGCTTGGCGGGTTTGGTGGCTGCCGCCGGCGAGCCGGCTTCATTTGTCGTGGTCATGGATCGGGCTCCTGGTCGGAGCCGGCGTTCAGATCGCGCGTCAGTCCGGTGGCTGTCCGGCGGCGCAGATCCGTCGGCCAGCTGATGTTGGTTAGGGCTGGGTCCTACAGAATCCGCAAGCTAGGGCAGACAACAACAGGTGCACACGCGCTTGAAGTCGACATGACGGCGCACCACCAGCGAGACCCGGCGGGGGAAGCTGTGGGCAGTCACGTCGGCCATTGTGCCACGGACACCCACACCGACCCTAACCGGCCGATATTTGCGCTCAGGCTGAGCGAAACCCCGCTCTGGAAGACTGGGCAGGTGACACCACTTCCCGACACCGCGCAGCGGCCCCTGCTGCCTGAGATGACGGCGGTACCGGGCCGCCCGTTCGGGTTGTACATCCATGTGCCGTTCTGCGCGGCGCGTTGCGGATACTGCGACTTCAACACCTACACCCCGGCTGAACTGGGCGGCGCCAACCCCGACGGTTGGCTGGCCGCGCTGCGCACCGAGCTGCGCCTGGCTGCTGCGCACCTCGGGCACCCGCCGGACGTGCAGACGGTGTTCGTCGGCGGCGGAACGCCGTCGCTGCTCGGTGCGGCGGGACTGAGCGCCGTGCTCGACGCGGTGCGCGACCAGTTCACGCTGGCGTCCGGGGCCGAGGTCACCACCGAGTCGAACCCGGAGTCCACGTCGCCGGCGTTCTTCGCCGGCCTGCGCCGCGCCGGCTACACGCGCATCTCGCTGGGCATGCAGTCCACCGCGCCGCACGTCCTGGCCGCGCTTGACCGGGTGCATTCCCCGGGCCGTGCGCTCGACGCCACCCGGGAGGCCCGCGAGGCGGGTTTCGACCACGTCAACCTGGATCTGATCTACGGCACGCCGGGGGAGACCGACGACGACCTGCTGCGCTCGGTCGACGCGGCGGTCCAGGCCGGCGTCGACCACGTGTCGGCCTATGCGCTGATCGTCGAGGACGGCACCGCGCTGGCCCGCCGGGTGCGTCGCGGTGAACTCCCGGCCCCCGACGACGACGTGCTGGCCCGCCGCTACGAACTACTTGACCGGCGGCTGGCCGACGCCGGTTTCGACTGGTACGAGGTGTCGAACTGGAGCCGCCCGGGCGGGGAGTGCAGGCACAACATCGGCTACTGGGCCGGCGGCCAGTGGTGGGGTGCCGGCCCCGGCGCGCACGGCTACGTCGACTCCACCAGATGGTGGAACGTCAAGCACCCCAACGCTTATGCGGCCGTGCTCGACGACGGCGGCCTGCCGGTCGCGGACTTCGAGCGCTTGGACACGGACACCTCGCACGTCGAGGACGTGATGCTGCGGGCGCGGTTGCGCACCGGTCTGCCGGTGCACGTGCTGTCTGCCGAGGAACGCGACCGCGCCGAACGCGCCGTCGCGGACGGGTTGCTGCGCGCCGACGGGGAGGCGCTGGTGCTCACCGACCGGGGACGGCTGCTGGCCGATGCGGTGGTGCGGGACCTGCTGAGCTGACTACAGCAGCGCGTCGGCGAGCCTGCGCCACTGCTCGCGCGGGAACTCCCGCGGATCCGCGGTCAGCACCTGCACGCAGACGTGGTCGGCGCCGGCATCCATATGCTCCCGCACCCGCCGGCGCACCGCGTCCTCGTCACCCCAGGCGATCAGCGCGTCGAACACCCGGTCACTCACCGAGGTCAGGTCCTCCTCGGTGAAGCCGAGCCGCAGCAGGTTGTTCGCGTAGTTCGGCAGCGCCAGGTACGACGTGAGCCACTGGGTGCCTACCTCGCGGGCCTGGTCGCGGTCCTCGGTCAGCATCACGGTCTGCTCGGGCAACAGCATCGGCCCGGCGCCCAGCACCCCGCGGGCCTGCCGGGTGTGCTCGGGCGTGGTCAGGTAGGGGTGCGCGCCGCCGGCGCGCGTCGCCGAGAGCTGCAGCATCTTCGGGCCGAGCGCGGCCAGCACCCGGTTGGCCGTCGGCACCGGCCGCGGCGAGGCGTCGATGCCGTCGAGGAAGGCCTTGGTGGCGGCCAGCGGCTTGCGGTACCGGCCCGGCTCTTTCGAGTCGATCAGCGGTGCGTGGCTGACGCCGATGCCGAGCAGGAACCGCTCGCCGTGGGCCTCGGTGAGCGTGGCGTAGCGATCCGCGACCTCGGCGGGTTCGTGCATCCAGAGGTTCAGGATGCCGGTGGCGATGACCGTCTTCTGGGTGGCCGACAGCAGATTCTCCACCGAGTCGAACACCGGTCCACCGACGTCGGGGATCCACAGGGCCGTGAAACCGAGCTCGTCGAGCTCGGCGGCGGCTTCGGCCGCCTCGTCCGGATTTCCGTACCGCAGTTGCGAACTCCACAGGCCGACGCCGGACAGTTTCATAGCTCCAGTCATACCGTGCCGACTGCCCGGGCCGCTACGGTCGTGCGCATGGCTTTCGACTCCGCCGCGGTGGCCCGTGCGTTCTCCGAGCACCGTTTCGAGCACGCGCTCAAGCACCTGGCCCGGGACGTCAGGTGGACGATCGTCGGCGGCATGGTGCTCGAAGGCGCCGACGCGGTCCGGCGCACCTGCCAGGACACCATGGAGAGCCTGAAGGGCACGGCGGTGGAGTTCGACCGCCGCGTCACGGCCGCCGGTGGTGACGTCGTTGCCGTCGACACCATCGCCCGCTACGTGAGGCCCGACGGCGTGACCGCGGTGGCCAGCTGCGCGGTTTACGAGTTCGCCGGCGAGCAGATCACGACGATCACGTCGTACGCGGTCGAGGTCGATCCCGAGGACCCGGGAGCGCAGCCACCACCGCATCGGTGATCGAGCCCGCCCCGGGAATCGCCTCGAAACGTCCGGGTACCTCCCTGGGAGCAAACCTGCTGTGCCAGGATGTCCGGCATGTCGACGCCAGGGTTAGGGCAGGCTACCCACACCTATGCCCCCAGTCCGGCCTCGGCGCCGAACGGGACCGCCGCACCCGCGCCGATCGCCGTGGTCGGCATCGGCTGCCGGCTTGCGGGTGACATCACCACGGCGCGGGACTTCTGGTCGTTCCTGCTCGCAGGAGGCAGCAAGGTCACCGAGGTGCCTGCCGAACGCTGGGAGCCCTATCTGCACCGCGACCCGCGCAACGCCGCGCTGCTGCGGGAGACCACGCGATGGGGGACCTTCCTCGACGACCTCCCCGGCTTCGACGCCGAGTTTTTCGGCGTCTCGCCGCGCGAAGCCGAGCTGATGGATCCGCAGCAACGCATGGCACTCGAGGTGTCATGGGAGGCGCTCGAACATGCCGGCATCCCACCGCGCTCGCTGGCGGGCAGCGACACCGCGGTGCTGATGGGTGTCAACTCCGACGACTACGGCAAGCTGCTGATGGAAGACATCGCCGGTATCGAGGCGTGGACCGGGATCGGCACATCGCTGTGCGGGGTGGCCAACCGGGTGTCCCATCTGCTGGATCTGCGCGGGCCCAGCGTCGCGCTCGATGCGGCGTGCGCGGCGTCGCTGGTGGCGGTGCATCAGGCCTGCCAGCTACTGCGCGACAGTGAGACCTCGCTGGCGCTCGCCGGTGGGGTGAGCGCCCTCATCGGTCCCGGCCTGACGCGGGTGCTCGACGTCGCCGGCGCCACCGCACCCGACGGACGCTGCAAGACCTTCGACTACTCCGCCGACGGTTACGGCCGCGGCGAGGGCGCCGCGGTGGTCGTGCTCAAGCGACTGTCCGACGCCGTCCGCGACGGCGACCGGGTGCTCGCGGTGGTGCGCGGCGGCGCGGTCGCCCAGGACGGCAGGACCGTCGGCATCATGTCGCCCAACGGGCAGGCCCAGGCGGACCTGTTCCGGCTCGCCTGCCGCGCCGCCGGCATCGACCCCGCCAGTGTCGACTACCTGGAGGCGCACGGGACCGGCACGCCCACCGGCGATCCCGTCGAGATCTCGGCACTGTCGGCCGTCTACGGCCGAGGCCGGGGTGAGCGTCCATGCGCAATCGGTTCGGTCAAACCCAACACCGGACACCTCGAGGGCGGGGCCGGCGTCGTCGGGTTGATCAAGGCGACGCTGGCGCTGCACCACGAAGAACTGCCGCCCACCGCAGGGGTCCGTACGCTCACCACCGCCGTCGACTGGGGCAGCAGCGGATTGCGGGTGCCCATCGAAGCCGAACCGTGGCCACGGGGGCCCGAGCCGCGGCGCGCCGCGGTGTGCAGCTACGGCTATGGCGGCACCATCGCACACGTCCTGCTCGAAGAGGCGCCCGCCGCTGCCGACGGCGAAACCAGCGGCGGCACAGCGGAGTTCATCCCGCTGTCAGCGCGCTCGGAGCCGCGTCTGCACGCCCAGGCAGGAGCCCTGGCAGAGCACCTGCGCACCGCGCAGATCCCGACCGACGAAGTGGCCGCCACGTTGTGGACCCGTCGAGCCCACGAACAAGTCAGGGCTGCGGTGCTCACCGAGGACGTGCACGCGCCCGTCGACGCACTGGATGCGCTGGCCGCCCAGCAGCGGGATCCGCGGGTCGTGACGGGATCGGTCGTGCCCAATGCGCAGGACGGTGCGGTGTGGGTGTTCTCCGGGCACGGATCGCACTGGGCCGGCATGGGCCGCGAGTTGATCGCCACCGAACCGGTTTTCGCAGCGACAGTCGACGAGGTCGACCGGGTGTTCGGCCGGGAACTCGGCTTCTCCGCGCGCGAGGCGCTGACCACCGGAGTGCTGGGGGACACCGCGCGGGTGCAGGCGCTCACGTTCGCGATGCAGGTCGGGCTCGCGGCGCTGCTGCGCAAGCGCGGGGTCGAACCGGCCGCGGTGATCGGCCATTCGGTGGGTGAGGTGGCGGCGTGTGTGGTCGCCGGGGTGTTCGGCCTGGCACACGGCGCGTCGATCGCGTGCTACCGCGCCCGGGGATTCCGGGCGGTCGCCGGGCAGGGCGCAATGGCGTTGGTGCGCTTGCCTTTCGGTGAAGCCGACCGCCGGCTGGCGAGACGCACCGATGTGGTTGCGGCGATCAGCGCGTCGACGGAGACCACCGTGATCTCCGGGACGGTGGCCGCGGTGGACGAGATCGTCGAGGCGTGGACGGCCGAAGGGATGACGGTGCGCCGAGTCAACACCGACGTGGCGTTCCACAGCCCGGCGATGGACGCTCTCACCGGTGAGCTCGCGCGACTGGTCGCGACGCTGCCCGAGCCGGACCGGGCCCGGGTGCCGCTGTACACGACGGCGCTGCCGGACCCCCGCTCGGATGCGGCGCGTGATCCGGATTATTGGGTGGCCAACCTGCGCGGGCGGGTGCGCTTCGCAGAAGCCGTGCAGGCGGCCGGCCAGGACGGGCACCGTCTGTTCCTCGAGGTGTCGGCCCATCCGGTGGTCGCCCACTCGATCGTCGAGACACTGACCAGCCTGGGCATGGACGACCACGCCGTGGTGCCGATGATGCGGCGTGACCACCCCGAGCGGCAGGCCGTCGGCGCCGCGGTCGGCGCGCTGTACTGCCACGGAGCACCGATCGCGCACGGGTTCACGCCGGCCATGCGGTGGGCCGACCTTCCGGGCACGCAGTGGCAGCACCGCCGGTTCTGGCGCACTCCGACTCCGCCGCCCAATACCCGGGCGCTGCACGATCCCGCGTCCCACACGCTGCTCGGCGGCGCCGTCGACGTGACCGGGGAGGTGCCCGCTCGGGTGTGGCAGACCCGGCTCGACATGGACAACCGGCCCTACCCCGGTGACCATCCGGTACAGAACACCGAGATCATCCCCGCCGCCGTGCTGTTGAACACCTTCCTGACCGCGGCGGGATCGGGCCTCACCGACGTGCGGCTGCGCACCCCCGTGCCGCCGGGGCGGGCCCGCGACATCCAGGTGGTGCTCCAGGACCGCTCGCTGCGGATCTCCTCGCGACTCACCGACGACGACAGCGGCGACGAGTCCGGATGGCTCACCCACAGCAGCGCCGTCGCGGCGACCGACGAGGACTTCGCCGGCGAGCTCAACGAGTTGATGAGCGGCGGCATCCACGCCGCCACCTGGGACCGCTGTTCCGAGCAGCTGCCGCCCGGCCACGTCGTCGACACGCTCGGGACACTCGGTGTCGCGGCGATGGGCTTCGACTGGCAGGTGCGCGAGATGCGCTGTGGTGCAGGCGAACTGCTCGTGCGTGTGAGCGCCACCTCAGACGGCTCGGCGCCGCGTTCCTGGGCTGCGCTGCTGGACGCGGCGACGTCGGCGGCATCCACGGTATTCGACGGCCCGCCCCGGCTGCGGATGCCGGCACGCATCGACCGCGTCCACGTCTGTGGCGAGCCACCGGCCGTGGCCCTGCTGCATGTGCGTCGACGGGAGGGCACCACGACCGACGTCGCGATCGCCGACGAGTCGGGAGCGGTGCGTGCGTCGCTGACGGCGATGACGTTCGAGGAGCTGGAAAACGCCGGGGGTGCGGACACGTCCCGGATGCTGCACCACATCGCATGGCACGAAACCGCGTTCGACGTCGGCGACCGACCGGCTGAGGTCGCCGTCGTGGGCTCCGAATGCGACGCGGTGCTGCGGTCCCTCGATGACGCCGGGGTTGCGCATCGCGTCTACGACAGCGTCGAGCAGGTGCCCGGCGACGCCGGCCCGCGCTCGGTGGTGCTGCTGCTGCCGCGAGCAGATTCGCCGGAGGCTGCGGCCGAGCAGGTGCTCGACACCGTGAAACGACTCAACGGCAACGGTTCTCAGGCGCGTCTGTGGGTTCTCACCCGAAACGTGCACGAGGGTACCAACCTGGTGCACGCACCGTTGTGGGGCATGTCGCGCGTTGCCGCGGCCGAACATCCGCATCTGTGGGGCGGCGTACTCGACCTCGCCGACGGGAAGGTGCCGCTCGGTGTGCTGGCGTCGCTGCCCGGCCACGGCGTCGTGGTGGTCCGCGATGGTGTCGCGTTGACCGCCCGACTGACGCATGCGCGGGCCAACGGTGCACCGAAGACGTCCATGCCCGGCGGAGCGCCGATGACGTGCACGCCCGGCGGAACATATCTGGTGACCGGCGGCACCGGGGCGTTGGGGCTGCGGGTCGCGCAACGCCTCGCCGACCTCGGCGCACGCCGGCTGGTGTTGTTGTCGCGCTCAGGGATGCCGCATCGCAGAATGTGGGCCAAGACGCCGACGGAAGCGGTTCGCGCGGTGTCCGCGCTGGAGGAGCGCGGCGTGTCCGTGCACGTCGCCTCGATCGACATCGGGGCTTCGGGCGCCGTCGATCAGCTGCGTGCGGTGCTGGCCGACCTGCCGCCCGTACGGGGCGTGGTCCATGCGGCCGGTGTGGAAGCCGGTGCGCTGCTGCTGAATACGTCTGCAGATGATTTGCGGACCACGATGCGCCCGAAGGTGTCGGGCACTCTGGCGTTGCACGAGTTGTTCCCGCCCGAGCAGTTGGACTGGATGGTGCTGTACTCGTCGTGCGGCTACCTGGCCGGCTTCCCCGGGCAGGGTGCGTATGCGTGCGCCAACGCGTTCCTGGACGCGATGGCCAGACATCGCCGCAGCCTCGGGGACAACACGGTCAGCGTCGCGTGGACGGCGTGGCGCGGTCTGGGTATGGGATCGACGTCGGGATTCGTCGCAGCACAGCTCGAAGCGCTCGGTATGGGGACTGTCGGCGCCGACGACGCGATGCGGGCGCTGGACTCGGCCATGCGGGGCGACGACCCGAATGTGGTTGTGCTACCCCTGCTTCCCGAGGCCGCGGCGGTGCCGATCCTGGCTGATGTCGCACCGACCGTGGATGCGGAAGTGGGTGAGGCCGTGCCCATCGGACCCGGCGAAGCCGAGCTGGGCGAGTGGGTGGCGGAGCAGGTCGTCGAAGCGGTGGCTGCTGAACTCGGGCTGTCGGCAACTGATGTGGATCTGCGGGTTCCGTTGGTGGAGGCCGGCGTCGACTCGATCATGACGGTCGCGCTGCGGCGCGCGTTGGAGAAGCGCACAGGTCTGTCGCTGCCTCCGACACTGCTCTGGGAGCACCCGACGGCAGCGGCTGTGATCGACCGGATCGTCGAGCTGCTCGCGCCGCACACCGAAAAAGCCGACGTCGCCTGATCTTTCGGCAGCGAGATCATCCTGTCGCACCAAGGCTCGGCTCCTGCCTCGGTGAGCGCTACGGTCCTTGGTCGTCTTCGGGGAGTAGGTGGTGTTCGGGGTGGTGGTAGCCATTGACCAGCTGCGTGCGGTGCCGGCCTGTATCGAGCCCTGGTGGTGGGAGCCATTCGGTCTGGTTCCTGGCGTTCTTGCTTGTGGTCCAGCCGGTGGTTTCGATCATCCGGTTGTGCGGTCCGCAGGCCAGGGTGAGGTCGTCGATGTCGGTTTGGCCGTCGTTTTTCCAGTCCGCGACCGCATGATGAACCTGACACCAGTACCCCTGCACGGTGCAGCCGGGCCGGGTGCAGCCACGATCACGAGCGTGCAGGACGATCCGCTGGGCGGCGTTGGCCAGCCGTTGGGCCCGACCCAGATACAGGCTTTGACCGGTGTGCTCGTCAAAGACGTACAGATAGTGATGGGCGCGGGCGGCCATCCGGATCAGATCGGGCATCGGCAGCAATGATCCGCCGCCGGTGACCGCCACCCCGGCCCCCTTTTCCAGCTCCTGCAGGGTGGTCGAGACGATCACGGTCACCGGTAACCCGTTATGGCTGCCGAGTGTCCCGGATTCCAGGGTGCGGCGCAGCAGGGCTTTGAAGCCGTCGTGATTGCGCTGCCCCTCGGTGCGGGTATCCCGACCCGTCTCCGGGCCCGCCCCGGCGGATGACTCGGCCGGCTCCTCACCGGGCTGTTGGTCGGGCATGTTGGCCCCGGGGGCGGCCTCCTTGGCCAGGGTCGCCTCCAAGTAGGCGCCCAGTTCGGCGTCCAGGTAGCCGCTGATCTTGCGAAACCCGTCACGCTGCTGCTTGCCGACCCTCACCCACCGTTTCCGGGCCACCTCGTCGTCGGCGGGTTCAGGGCCGTCCTGATCGATCATCATCAACAACCGCCCCGCCGCCGCATCGAGCTCCTCAGGGCCTAGACCCGAGCCCAGGCCGGCCAGGTGCGCATCGGCGGCCGCACGGGTGTCCACATCCACCCACGCGGGCAGCTTCTGGTGAAACCTCGCGATCACCGTGATGTGCTCTTCGTCCAACAGGCCCTGAGCCTGGGCGGCGGCGGTGGCTCCCCACAGCGGCGCAAGAGGCTGGCCCGTCATCGCCCGCCGCGGCCCCAGCATTTTGGCCCGTCGCAACCGCCGTCCCGCCTCGGCGCCACTGACCCGCAGCGCGGTGGTCAGCACGCCCTTCCACGACGATTCCCCGAGCCGGTGCGGCTCGGTCTCCTCGATCAACCGGGCCAACACCTTGTGCTCCAGCGCCGGGACCGACCGCAGCACCCTGGTCAACTCGGCCAGCAGCCCGACCAACTCACTATGGGTCAGCTCATCGGCGGCCTTGGACAGCACACCGATCTGCTCAGCGATCGCCCCCACTGCCTCGGACACCAGCTCCATATATCGAACACTAGTGCGAACCACCGACAAAAAGCGTCCCGGCAGGGTGTGAAAAGAGATCCATGGAGGATTCTTGCGCCGCTTACGGCAACCGTGATCATCGGCGACGAAAAGCCGTTCCACGGACCGCCACGTGGCATTGTCCTGATGACGGGACGTCACAAGTAGCAAGTGGGGGAAGGCGCGGGCGTGGCATCGGGCGACTTCGAACTGTCGATGAGCGAATTGCGTAGCGTGGCTCGCTTCGTCGCCGAGACCGCCGAAGAGCTCCTGCCGATGTTCGAGGACGCCGATCCCCGCGACTGCAGGCCGAGGAACGCCATCGCTGCCGCCTGGCGCTTCGTTCATGGCGCGCCCAGGACGAAGCAGCAGCGCGTCGCCTCGCTGGAAGCCCACCGCGCGGGCCGGGAGGCATCCGAGGAGGTGGCGCGCCTGGCCGCACAGGCAGCAGGGGACGCCGCATCCGCTGCCTATCTTCATCCCATCGCCCGACCGCATCAGGTGGGCCACATTCTGCGTGCCGCCGCGAACGCCGCACGGGTAGCCGAGATCAACGCCGGCGGCGACCCTGACGCTGCCATCTCCGCGATCCGGAGAGCGCGGCAGCGTGCGACGCCCGAGCTGATTGACGTCCTGTGTCGTTACCCTCCGGCGCCGGCCGGCAGGAGCCGCGTCGCCCAGCTGATGTCGAGTTTGGACGCGACGCTGCGGGCCCCGCGCTGAACGACACGGCCGGATGCGGCCTGGCACGGCCATAAATGCCGGGCCGACGTGTGTGTCAGGACGTCAACTGCGCGACCAACTGCTTCTTGTCGACCTTGCCCACCGCCGTCATCGGCAACGATCGCACCGGGGTCAGCACGTCGGGGCGTGCGTGCTTGGACGCACCGCGCCCGTCGAGAAACGCGTTCAGCTCGGCCAGCGTGATCGGCGCACCGAGGAAAACCACTGCCGCACAGATCTTCTCGCCGAGATACTCGTCGGGGAGCGCCACGGCGGCAGCCGTGTAGATCGCCGGGTGGGTGTGCAGGTGGTCTTCGAGGTCGGTCGCCGACACTGTCTCGCCACCGCGGTGGATCACGTCTTTGACCCGGCCGGTCACCTCCACGTACCCGGCGCGTGCGCCCTCGGAGAAGATCCGAACCCGGTCGCCGGTGCGGTAGAAGCCGTCCGGGGAGAACGAGCGGGCGTTGGCGTCGTCGGCCCGGTAGTAACCGTTGAGCGTGTACGGTCCGCGGACCAGTAGCTCGCCCTCCTCCCCGGGTGCCACCTCGTCGCCGTTCTCGTCGACGACGCGCATCTCGTCGTGTGGGGACATCGGCCGGCCCTGGGTGTGGACGACGACGTCCTCCGGGTCTCCGGGCCGGGTGAAGTTCAGCATCCCCTCGGCCATCCCGAAGATCTGCGACATGCCAGGGGTCAGCCGGTCGAGGATGAATCGGGCCTCTTCCGGGCTCATGCGGGATCCGCCGACCTGGACGAACCGCAGCGAACTCGGCAGTACCGGCTCCCACTCACATGCCTGCGCCCACAGCTTGGCCAGCGCGTTGACCAGTCCGGTGACGGTGATCCGGTACTTGTCGATCAACGCGAACGCGTTTTGGGGGCTGGGGTCGGCGGTAAACACCGTCGGCGCGCCGACCGTCATCGAGCCGAGCAGGCCGGGGCAGGCCAGCGGAAAATTGTGTCCGGCGGGCAGCGCGACCAGATAGGCGTCGTCCCCGTTCATCTGGCAGGCCTGGGCGCAGGCGGTGGCGTTGTAGACGTAGTCGTCGTGGGTGCGCGCGATGAGTTTCGGTAGGCCGGTGGTGCCGCCGGAGACCAGCAGCAGCGCGGGCAGGCCGGGGTCGATCCGCGGACGCTCGAGCAGTGGGCCGGCATGGTCGCGGATCGCCGCCCACGAGACGAACGGTCCGGATGCGCCGTCGACGATCACATGCCGCAACGCCGGGTGTTCGGCGGCCAGGGCGGCGGCCATCCCCCGGTAGTCGAATCCGCCGGCCTGGTCTCCGACGATGATCGCGACGGCGCCACTGACCTCCGCGAAGTGACCCAGTTCGGCGGTGCGATGGCCGGTCAGGCACATCACCGGCACCGCCCCGGCACGCAACAGGGCGAACAGGGCGACGGCGAACTGGCACGAATTCGGCAGTTGCAGCAGCACGCGGTCGCCCGGACGGACGCCCAGAGCGGACAAACCGGCGGCGGCTCGGTCGGCGATCGCGTCGAGCTCGGCGAACGTATAGCTCTCGGCGGAGTCGATGATCGCCGGTTTGTCGGGCCACGAGGCCGCGGCGTCGGTCAGGATCGAGTCCAGGGACCGACCCGTCCAGTACCCGGCGTTGCGGTAGGTCTCGGCTCTGTCCTCGGGGAACGGCACGAAGCCGTACGCCAGGTCCGTGAGGTTGTCGCCCTGCTCGGTCGAGAATCCGGTGCTCATCAGTCAAAATCGCCGCTCTGGGTAGGAGTTTTCGGTGACCCGAATATAAGGTAGCCTCCACTAAGTTAGGGCAGCCTGCACTTAATCCGGCGTGGTTCGAGGAGGTTCGGTGAGTTTGGCGTCGACGACTGCACAGTCTGTCCGCGACGAGGTTGCCGAACTGCTCGGTGTGAACCCGGCTGACCTCGACCCGCAGGCCGATCTGATCGCGTCCGGCCTGGACTCGATCCGGATGATGTCGTTGTCCGGTCGCTGGCGCCGACAGGGGATCGACGTCGGTTTCGCGGCGCTGGCGGCGAATCCCACCGTGGCCGCGTGGACGGAGTTGGTGACCGGTGGCGCCGGCGGAGGCCGCCAGGACACGGCCCCGGCCGCGGAGCCCGCGATGGACGACACCTTCCCGCTCGCGCCGATCCAGCACGCGATGTGGGTGGGCCGCAACGACGACCAGCAACTCGGTGGCGTCGCCGCGCATCTCTACGTCGAATTCGACGGTGCCGGAGTCGATCCGGACCGGCTGCGCGAGGCGGCGGCCAAACTCGCGGCACGGCATCCGATGCTGCGCGTCGAGATCCTGCCCGACGGCACCCAGCGCATCGGCGATCGCGGTCTGCCCGTCACCGTGTACGACCTGCGCGCGCTCGACGTGCCGGCGGCCGAACGACGTCTCGAAGAGATCCGGCAGGAGAAGTCGCATCAGATGATGCACGACGAGGTGCTGCAGCTCTCGCTGTCGCTGCTCGCGGATGGTCGGACCCGGTTGCACGTCGACATGGACATGCAGGCCGCGGACGCGGTGAGTTACCGCAACTTCATGGCTGATCTTGCCGAGTTCTACAGCGGCGGAAACCTTCCCGACCTCGGCTATACCTACCGCGAGTACCGCGCGGCGCTCACCTCGACGGCGGCGGAATCGGAGGACGACCGCCGCTGGTGGGCCGAACGCGTGCCCGAGCTACCGGAGGGTCCCGCGCTGCCGCTGGTGCCGCGCGCCGAACAAGCGGACCCGAAACGCGCGCGGCGCCGCTGGCACATCTTCGATGTCGCCACCCGGGACGCTCTCTTCGCGGCTGCGCGACGGCGGGGGATCACGCCGGCGATGGCGGTGGCGGCGTCCTACGCCGGCACGCTGGCCCGGTGGTCGACCAGTCGGCGCTTCCTGCTGAACCTACCCATGTTCGGTCGCGAGCAGTTCCACCCCGACGTCGACAAACTCGTCGGGGACTTCACGTCGTCGCTGCTGCTCGATGTCGATCTCACCTGCGCCGACACCCCGATCGCGCGCTGCCGAGTGCTGCAGGAGACGCTGCACGCCACGGCGCGCCATTCCTCCTACTCGGGTCTGTCGGTGCTGCGCGACCTGACCCGCCACCACGGCACGCCCGTGCTGGCCCCGATCGTGTACACCAGTGCGCTGGGGCTCGGAGATCTGTTCGCGGGCAAGGTCACCGAGCACTTCGGCAAGCCAGTGTGGACGATCTCGCAGGGGCCGCAGGTGCTGCTCGACGCGCAGGCCACTCCCGTGGCCGAAGGCCTGATGATCAACTGGGACACACGCGAGGACGCGTTCCGGCCCGGTGTGGCCGACGCGATGTTCGCCCATCACGTCGCCGAGCTCGCGCGCCTTGCCGCCGACGAATCTGCCTGGGAAGCAGTCGATGTAGCCGCGGTGACGGCCGAACAACAGGCCGCGCGCGACAGGGTGAACGCGGTCTCCGTCGCGCCGAGCGGGGAGGTGCTGCACGACGGCTTCTTCCGTCGTGCCCAGACCCACCCCGACGCGCCGGCGGTGTGCTCCAGAGCGGGCGACCTCACCTACGGGCAACTGTGCGAACAGGTACTCGCCGTCGCGGCCGCGCTGCACGTCGCCGGCATCCGGCACGGCGACACCGTCGCGGTGATGGGACCCAAGAACCACGAACAGGTCATTGCGCTGCTCGCGATATCGGCCGTCGGAGGGGTCTATGTGCCGGTCTGCGTGGATCATCCGGCCGACCGCGCGGCCCGCATGCTGGCCAACGGCCGGGTGCGGATGGCGCTGGTGTGCGGTGGCGAACCGCCGACCACATTGCCGGCCTTGACGATCACGGAAGCTCTGCGGGTGGGGCGCCGGGAAACCGGGTTCACGCCGCCCGCCGTCGAACCGGCGGATCTGGCCTACATCCTGTTCACCTCCGGTTCGACGGGTGAACCCAAGGGTGTCGAGATGACCCACGATGCGGCGATGAACACCGTCGAGTTCATCAACGGCCACTTCGAGATCGGCCCCGCCGACCGCTGCCTGGCGCTGTCGACGCTGGAATGCGATCTGTCCGTACTCGACGTCTTCGGCATGCTGCGGGCCGGGGGATCGATCGTCGTCGTCGATGAAGACCAGCGTCGCGATCCCGACGCGTGGGCCCGCCTCATCTCCGAGCATGGCGTGACCGTTCTGCACTTCATGCCGGGCTGGCTGGAGATGCTCTCGGAGGTCGACGGCGACCTGTCCTCGGTGCGGGTGGTTCCCACCGGCGGCGACTGGGTGCGACCCGACATGGTGCGGGCGCTGCGGAACCGGGCCCCGCACATGCGGTTCGCCGGCCTGGGCGGTGCCACCGAAACGGCCACGCACAACACCATCTGCGAGGTCGTCGGCGACATCCCGGCGGACTGGGCGTCCATTCCGCTCGGCGTGCCGCTGCCCAACAACGCCTGCCGGGTTGTCGGACCGGACGGCCGGGACTGCCCCGACTGGGTGCCCGGCGAACTCTGGGTCGGCGGCCGGGGTGTGGCCCGCGGCTATTGCGCGCGGCCCGATCTGACCGCCGAGCGGTTCGTTCGCCATGACGGCACGCTCTGGTACCGCACCGGCGATCTCGTGCGCTACCGAACCGGCGGCCTCATCGAGTTCGTCGGCCGGGCCGACCACCGGATCAAGATCAGCGGTTACCGTGTCGAACTCGGCGAGGTGGAGTCCGCGCTGCGCTGCGTCCCGGGCGTCGACTCCGCGGTCGCGGCCGTCGTGACCGCCGACGGCGGCCGGGACGTGCTCGCCGCACTCGTGAGCGCCGACTCCGGCCACGCCGTGCCGGATCCGGCCAAGGTCACCGCGGCGATGGCCGAACTCGTTCCGCCGCACATGATCCCGCAGATCGTGGTCGGCGCCGGTGAAATCCCCTACACTCTCGGCGGCAAGATCGACCGGGCAGCGGTGACGCGTCGCCTCAGGGAAGCCGAGGTGCAGGGCGGCGCCGGGTTCCGTGCGCCGGCCACCTCGCTGGAGACGGCGCTGTGCGCGCTCATCGGGTCGGTCCTCGGGCGCGACACCGTGGGCGCCGACGACGACTTCTTCGCCTCGGGCGGTGATTCCGTGCTGGCGACCCAGGTGGTCGCGCGCGTCCGCACCTGGCTCGACACCCCGTCGGTCGCGGTCGCCGACATCTTCGCGGCCCGCACCGCCGCTGCACTGGCGGCAAGGCTGATCGCCGGCGAGAACGACAGCACGCGGCTGACTGAAGTGGCCGAGCTCTATCTGGAGATCTCCGGGATGGACGGTGCCGAGGTGCTTTCCGCGCTGGACTCCGGGCGATGATCGGCGAGCGCCACCAGCTGGACCTCACGCCGTGGATCAAAAGGTTCCCGGGGGAGACCGGCACCGCGACGATCGTGTTTCCGCATGCGGGCGGCGCCGCCGCGGCCTACCGCGGTTTCGCGTCGGCGTTGTCCGCCCGGGGCGTCGACACCTACCTCGTGCAGTATCCGCAGCGCGGCGAGCGGCTCGCCCATCCGGCGCCGGAGACGATCACCGACCTGGCGGCGGACGTCCTGGGCGCCGCCGACTGGTCCCGGCTCGGGCAGGTGCGGCTGTTCGGGCACTGCATGGGCGCTCTGGTCGGCTTCGAGTTCGCGCAACTGGCTGCGCGGCGCGGCGTCACCGTCCGCGAGTTGTGGGCCTCGGCGAGCCAGGCGCCGTCGACCGTCGAAGGTTCGCGACCGGTGCCCACCACTGACCGGGAGATGCTGGCCGACATCATCGACCTCGGCGGCACCGACGCGCGACTGCTGGAGGACGAAGACTTCCTCGAGCTGCTGCTGCCCGCGGTGCGCGCGGACTACCAGGCTTTCAACCGCTACACCTGCGGCCGTGGCGCGCGCATCGACGCCGACATCCACGTGCTCGGAGGCCACGACGATCATCGAGTCGAACAGAACCTGTTGCGGCAGTGGGAGGTTCACACCACGGCCGCGTACACCTTCACGATGTTCGACGGCGGGCACTTCTACCTCGACGAGCATCGGGACGAGGTCGCCGAGCTGGTGAGCTGCACATGACCGATGACCCCGTCGTCATCGTCGGGATGGCGGTCGAGGCGCCGGGCGGTGTGCAGGACACAGACGACTACTGGAGCCTGCTCGCCGAACAGCGGGAGGCGCTGACCCCGTTCCCGACCGACCGGGGCTGGTCGTTGCCGGCGCTGCTGGCCGGCTCGCGGCGGGACGGCTTCAAACCGATTCACAATCTGGGCGGATTTCTGCGCGGTGCAGGGCATTTCGACCCCGAGTTCTTCGGCATCTCGCGCCGGGAGGCCGTTGCCATGGATCCGCAACAGCGCGTCGCGCTGCGCGTCGCGTGGCGCGCGCTGGAGAGCGCGGGAATCAACCCCGACGACCTCGACGGCCACGACGCCGGGTGCTACGTCGGCGCCTCGGACATGCGGTACGGGCCCGCGATGGACGAGTTCTCCCACCACAGCGGCCATCTGATCACCGGGACCTCGCTCGGAGTCATCTCCGGCCGCATCGCCTACCTCCTGGGTCTGGCGGGTCCGGCGATGACCGTCGACACCTCGTGCTCATCGGCCCTGTCCGCACTGCACATCGCCGTGCAGGGGCTGCGGTCCGGCGACTGCGACCTGGCCCTGGCCGGCGGAGTGTGCGTGATGGGTTCACCGGGCTACTTCGTGGAGTTCTCCAAACAGCACGCGTTGTCCGACGACGGGCACTGCCGGCCCTACAGCGCGCACGCCAGCGGCACGGTGTGGGCCGAAGGCGCCGGAATGTTCGTGCTGCAACGGAGATCGGCCGCGCTGCGGGACCGCCGCCGGATCGTGGCCGAGGTACTGGCCAGTTGCGTGAACTCCGACGGCAGATCGGTCGGGCTCACCGCTCCCAGCCGCGAGGCCCAGACCCGGCTGTTCCGGCGTGCTCTGGCCACCGCCGGTATCGACGTCGACAGCGTGGGCATGGTGGAAGGCCACGGCACCGGAACCCGACTGGGGGACCGCACCGAGCTCACCTCGCTGGCCGCCACGTACGGAGCCGGGACGCCCGGGAGGGGCCCGTTGCTCGGCTCGGTCAAGTCCAACGTGGGACACACGCAGGCGGCCGCCGGTGCGCTCGGCCTGGCCAAGGTGCTGTTGGCCGCCGATCACGCCGCCATCCCCGCCACGTTGCACGTCGACGACCCGAGTCGCGAGATCGATTGGCAGAGCACGGGTTTACGGTTGGCCACCAAGCTGACGCCGTGGCGTGCCGTCGACGGGACGCGCACGGGCGCGGTGTCGGCGTTCGGGATGAGCGGCACCAACACCCACGTCGTCGTCGCGGTGCCCGAGTCGGCGCAGGGTTGGCCCGCGTGATGCCGGCCGGCTGGTTGCCCGACGGGCGGATCGCCGTCGCGCTCAGCGCCCACGACGAGGCGCTGCTGCCTGTCGCCGCCCGTGACATCCTCGACTACCTGGGGCGAAAGCCGTGTGATCCCGCGCAGGTGGCCGCCCAGCTGGTGCGTACCCGGCGGCCGCGCCGCCACCGCGCGGTCGTGCGCGCCGCGGATCACGACGAACTGACCGCTGGTCTGCTGGCGCTCGCCGAGGGACGCGAGCACCCGTCGGTGACGCACGCGGCAGGACGGGCCGCGGGCCGGACCGCGTTCGTGTATCCCGGGCAGGGCACCCAGTGGCCGGGCATGGGCGCGCAGCCCTTCCGCGAGCTGCCGGCCTACCGTGACGAAGCCGACCGGCTGGGTGCGGCGTTCGTCGCGGCCGGGCTGACGTCCCCGCTGCCGTTCCTCGTCGGCGGCGATGCGGCGCCGGGCCCGGTCTCGCACCTGGAACTGCAGGCCGCACAGTTCGTGCACTCCGTCGCGCTGACGGCGGTATGGCGCTCGTGTGGCATCGTGCCGGACCTGACCGTCGGGCACAGTCTCGGCGAGGTCGCGGCGGCCTACGTCGCCGAAACCGTCACCCTCGCCGACGCGGTGAGCGTGCTCGCCGCAAGGGCGGCGGCGATCGCGGCCATCCCGGGTGACAACGGCGTCGCGGTCCTTGGCGTGGACACCGACGAAGCCGCCGAGCTGATCGG
Source organism: Mycobacterium sp. SMC-8 (assembly GCF_025263565.1). Lineage (NCBI taxonomy): Bacteria > Bacillati > Actinomycetota > Actinomycetes > Mycobacteriales > Mycobacteriaceae > Mycobacterium > Mycobacterium sp. SMC-8. Next base: position 5,785,268 of record NZ_CP079865.1, on the reverse strand, counting down.
CGCCACCGACGGCTGGCTGGAGTTGTCCGCGGTCAACGCGCAGACCTCGGTCGCGGTGTCGGGAGAGCGGTCCGCGGTCACCGCGGCCGTGGCGGCCGCCCGTGCCCGCGGCCGGTTCGCCAAGGAGCTGGCGATGAGTTTCCCGGCGCACACCACCGCGATGGAAGCCCAGCGTGAGGACCTGTGCCGGCGGTTACCGGAATCGGTGTTCGCCGACTCGCCGGTGCAGTTCGTCGGGTCGGCGACCGGACAGGCCGTCGCCCCCGGCACCGAGTTCGGCGACTATTGGTATGCCAACCTGCGCAACACGATCCGGTTCGACCGGGCCGTGCGGACGGCCATCGGGCTGGGCGCCGGCGTTTTCGTCGAAATGTCTGCGCACCCGTCACTGCTGTTCGCCGTTGAAGACGGCATCGAACGCGCCGGCGCTGCGGCGGCGGTGCTCGTCGGCTCCGGACACCGCGACGAGTCCGTGCGCGACGCGTTGTCTGCCAATATCGTCACCGTCGCGGCCGCCGACCCCGCTTATCACTGGGGCGACCTTCTGACCGGCCGGCCCGAGCCGCTGTACGGCTTTCCGGGTGCGCCGATGCGCGCCGAGCACCTATGGGCCGAGCCCGAGCCGCTGCCGGCGCTGCCGCAACTGGCCGTAAGCGGTGAGACCTGGCGGCCGCACCGCCCCGGCCGCGCCACGGCGACACCGCGCCGCAAGATCGCAGTGGTCGAGACCGGTTCTGCCACACCGGTGGCCGCGGCGCTCCGGCACGCCGTCGCCGAGCACGACCGCGCCGTGCTGACCGACCCGACGGACGCCGATCTGGTGATCGCGGTCGCACCCGCGTTCGGTGACCGTGACGCCGCCGGGGCCGTCGACGGGCTGTCCTGCGCCGTCGACACCGGCCTGCTCGGCTACCCCGACACGTTCGGCGCCCGGTGCCGTGACGTCTGGCTGGTGACTGCCGGCGCCGAGAGCACCACCGCCGCGGACCCGTTGCCCGATCTGGCCCAGGCTGGACTGGCCGCGATGCACCGCTGCATCGGGTTCGAACACCCCGACCAGAACTTCCACCACCTGGACCTGCCGGCCGGAGCGACGGCCGGGATCGGTGCCGTCGACGTGATGCTGGACGCCACAGGCGAACTCGCCTTACGCGGCGACGGGGCGGTGTACCAACGCAGTCTCGGCGACGCGTCCGCCGCGCAACCATGGGAGCTCAGTTCGGGCGCACTCGACAACGTGGTGATCACCGGGGGCTCGGGAGCCATCGGGTTGAGCTACGCCCGCTTCCTGGCCGCACGCGGCGCCCGGCGGATCGTGCTGCTGAGCCGCCGCGGCGTCGACCCGGCCCTGGTGAACGACCTCGGTACCGAGATCATCGCACCAGCATGCGATCTGCGGGATTCCCGCCGACTTGCGGCCACGGCCGCCGACGTCGCCGGCGGTCCGGCGTCGCTGGTCATCCACGCCGCGGGCACCGCGATATTCGCCGATCGCACCGGCACCACCGGCGCCGCGCTGGCGGACATGGCGGCTGCCAAGATCGTCGGCCTGGAGGCGCTGACCCGCACCTGGCCGATGCGCGACGACGCCCGAATCCTGTTGTGCTCCTCGGTGACCGGCGTGTGGGGCGGAAAGGGTGTCGGCGGGTATGCGGCAGCCAACCGGATGCTCGACGTGATGGCTGCCAGGTTGCGCGCCGAAGGGCGCCATTGCACGGCCGTGCGCTTCGGTCTCTGGGAGGGCAGCGGCATCGTCGACGCCGCGGAGATCGCGCGGGTGGAGCGCACGGGACTGCGGCAGATGAGCCCCCAACTCGCCGTCGAGGCGAGCCTGGCGGATTTCTCGGGGGATCCGCTGGTGCTGGCCGCCGACCCGGAGCGGATGCGCACGTTCTTCGGCGAGACACCGGTGCAGACATCGGGGGAGACCGACACAGCTGCCGGTTCCACGCCGATGGCGCCGCCCGAGGCGGTACGCAGCCAGCTCGCGGCAGTGCTCGGAGCGGACTGCGCAGCACTGGATCTGGACTCATCGCTGTTCGATCTCGGGGTCGACTCGCTGCTCGCGCTGGATCTCCGTAAGCGTCTGAAACGGCTGACCGGCCACACCGTGCCGCTGGCGACACTGCTCGGCGGCATCACCGGTACGGATCTGATCGCCGGCCTATCAGAGAAAGTGAACTCTTTTCAGTGACTGACATCGACACCGGGGCCGGGCTCGACGAGCGCCGACTGGAACTGCTGCGCCGCAGGATGCAGGAGCGTGGGCTGAGCACCGGCACCGCCCAGGACACGGGTGATCCCGACGCGCTGACCGAGGGCCAGCTGCGGATGTGGTTCGTGCACAACGCCGACCCGAGTGGCGCGCTGCTCAACGTGTGCCTGTCCTACCGCCTGTCCGGCGACATCGACCTCGCCCGGCTGCACGCTGCGGTCGACGCGGTGGCCCGGCGCCACCGCGTGCTGCGCACGACGTACCGCACCGAGGCGACCGCCGCCGGCGACAGCGGCATGCCGGTGCCCACCGTGCACGCCGACCTCATGCCCGGCTGGGCCGAACACGATCTGAGCGATCTGTCCGAGCGGGCCCGCCGGCTGCGGCTGGAGGTGATCGCGCAGCGCGAGTTCGCCAAGCCGTTCGACCTGGACGTCGAGTCGCCGCTGCGTATCACGGTGATCCGCATCGCCGCAACGGAACACGTCATGCTGCTGGTGGCGCATCACATCGCCTGGGACGACCGTTCGTGGGAGGTGTTCTTCGGCGACCTGACCCGCGCCTACGTCGGTGAACAGCTGCGCCCGGCGCCCCGTGCGGTCCCCACCGCCGCCGGCTCCGACGAGGAGGACGTCGCGTACTGGCGGACAGTGATGGCCGATCCGCCGGAACCGCTGGAGCTGCCCGGTCCGACCGGGTCGGCGGTCCCGACCAGCTGGCGGTCACAGCGCACCGCGCTGCGCCTGGACGGGGAGACGAGCGCGCGGGTCACGGCACTGGCCGACGAGGTCGGCGCCACACCGTACGCGGTGCTGCTGGCGGTGTTCGGCGTGCTGATCCACCGGTACAGCCACGTCGACGACTTCCTGGTCGCCACCCCGGTGCTCAACCGCGACGGCAACCCCGACGACGTCATCGGCTACTTCGGCAACACCGTCGCGATGCGGTTGCGCCCACGCCCGGCGATGACATTCCGCGATCTGCTGACCCAGACCCGCGACACCGCGCTCGGGGCGTTCGCCCACCAGCGGGTCGGCCTGGACCGGATGGTCCGTGAGCTCAACCCCGACCGGCGGCACGGCGCCGAGCGGATGACGCGGGTCAGCTTCGGCTTCCGCGGCCGCGACCGGTTCGGCTTCACCCCGCCCGGTGTCACCTGCGAAAGGGCCGAGCTGCGTTCACATCTGACGCATCTCCCGCTGGGCATCATGGTGGAGTTCGACACCGACGAGATCGTGGTGGAGCTCGAGCACCTGGTGGAGATCATCGAACCCGGATTGGCCCGGCAACTGCTCGACCATTACGCCGTATTGATCCGCAGCGCACTCGGCGCACCCGACACCGCGCTGAGCGCACTGCAGCTGATGAGCGACGAGGACCTCGACTGGCTGCGCGCGGTGTGGTCGGGCCCGGCGTTCGAGACCCCGCCGGCCACCATCACCGACCTCATCGAGGCGCAGGCCCGGCGCAGTCCCGACGGTACCGCCGTCGTCTTCGAGGGGCGCCAGCACACCTACCGCGAGATCAACGAGGCGGCGAACCGCGTCGCCCACTGGCTGATCCGGGAAGGGGTGGGCGCCGAGGACCGGGTCGCCGTGCTGCTCGACAAGTCACCGGAGCTGGTGGTAACCGCGCTGGGCGTGCTCAAAGCCGGCGCGGTCTACGTCCCGGTCGACCCCACCTACCCGCAGGACCGCGTTGACTTCATCCTGGGCGATTGCAACGCGAAAGTGGTTGTGCGGGAGGCGGTCAGCAATGCCGGCGAGCTGCGCGCCGACGATCCGACGGACAGCGACCGGGTGCGCCCGGTGGGCACGGACAACACGGCCTACTTGATCTACACCTCCGGTTCAACCGGCCTGCCCAAAGGCGTCCCGGTGCCGCACCGACCGGTCGCCGAGTACTTCGTCTGGTTCGCCGACGAGTACAAGGTCGACGAGAACGACCGGCTGCTGCAGGTCGCCTCACCGAGCTTCGACGTGTCCATCGCCGAGGTGTTCGGCACGCTGGCCTGCGGTGCCCGGCTGGTGATCCACCGCCCCGGCGGTCTGAACGACATCGGTTACCTGACCGGGCTGCTGCGCGACGAGGGCATCACCGCGATGCACTTCGTCCCGTCACTGCTCGGGCTGTTCCTGGCGCTGCCCGGGGTGAACCAGTGGCGCACCCTGCAGCGGGTGCCGATCGGCGGTGAAGCGCTGCCCGGTGAGGTGGCCGACAAGTTCCATGCCACCTTCGACGCGCTGCTGCACAACTTCTACGGACCCACCGAAACCGTCATCAACGCCACCCGGTTCAAGGTCGAGGGCAGGCAGGGCACCCGGATCGTCCCGATCGGCAAGCCCAAGATCAACACGCAGATCCACCTGCTCGACGATGCGCTGCAACCGGTGCCGGTTGGTTCCATCGGCGAGATCTACATCGGCGGAACCCATGTCGCGCGTGGCTACCATCACCGGCCGGGACTGACCGCCGAGCGGTTCGTCGCCGACCCGTTCACCCCCGGTGCGCGCATGTACCGCTCCGGTGACCTGGCGCGGCTCAACGCCGACGGTGACATCGAGTTCGTCGGCCGCGCCGACGAACAGGTCAAGATCCGCGGGTTCCGCATCGAACTGGGCGACGTCGCCGCCGCGATCACCGTGGACCCCAGCGTCGGGCAGGCCGTGGTCGTCGTCGCCGACCTGCCCAACCTCGGCAAGAGCCTGGTCGGCTACCTGACCCCGGCCGACGGGGCGGCGGTGGACGTCGACAGGGTCCGCGCCCGGGTGGCCGCCGCACTGCCGGAGTACATGACGCCGGCCGCCTACGTGGTGGTCGACGAGATCCCGATCACCGCGCACGGCAAGATCGACCGCGCCGCGCTGCCCGAGCCGGAGATCTCGGCGGCAACCGAGTTCCGTGAGCCGGCCGAGGGCACCGAGGCCCGACTGGCGCAGCTGTTCGCCGAGTTGCTCGGTCGTAGCGGCGTCGGCGCCGACGACTCGTTCTTCGACCTGGGCGGGCACTCGCTGCTGGCCACCAGGCTGGTGGCCGAGCTGCGGAGCCGGTTCGGCGCGGACGTCGAGGTGCGCGATGTCTTCGAGCACGCGACCGTCGCCCGGTTGGCCGCCCACATGAACACCTTGGCGTTCGGAGAGAACGCCACCACCCGCAGGCCTCGGCTGGTCGCCGCGCCACTGGACGGCCCGGCGCCGCTGTCGTCGTCGCAGCTGCGTTCGTGGTTCGGGTACCGGATCGAGGGTCGCAGCCCGATCAACAACATCCCGTTCGCGGCGCGGGTGACCGGCCCCTGCGATGTCGACGCGTTCGTCGCCGCTATTCGCGACGTCGTGGAGCGGCACGCCGTCCTGCGCACCACCTATCGCGAGATCGACGGTGTGCCCTACCAGATCGTGAACCCGGTCTCTGACGTCCCGGTCCGGCGGGCCCGCGGTGAGGGCGAGGAGTGGCTGCAGGCCGAACTTGACCGCGAGCGCAAACGCACCTTCGATCTGGAAGAAGACTGGCCGATCCGGGCGGCGGTGTTCGCCGTGGGTCAGGCTCCGGACGGCCGAGCCGCCGATCAAACTCCGGAACATGTGCTGTCCGTGGTGATTCACCATATCGCCGGTGACCACTGGTCCGGCGGCGTGCTGTTCAGCGACCTGGTGACCGCATACCGCGCCCGGAAGGCCGGGGAGCGGCCGACCTGGGCGCCGCTGCCCGTGCAGTACACGGATTACGGTGCATGGCAGGCGAAGCTGCTCAGCGACGACACCGGTATCGCCGTACCGCAGCGCGAGTACTGGGTTCGTCAGCTTGCCGGTGCTCCGGTGGAATCCGGGCTGCCGTTGGACTTCTCGCGCCCCCGGCTGCCCACCGGCAAGGGTGACGCCGTCGAGTTCACCATCGACGGTGACGTTCGGCGCAGAATCGCCGAGCTGTGCCGCGAGGTCGGCATCACCGAGTTCATGCTGCTGCAGGCCGCGGTCGCGGTGACGCTGGCGAAAGCCGGTGGCGGCCTGGACGTCCCGATGGGCACACCGGTGGCGGGCCGCTCCGAGGCCGAGCTGGAACAGCTCGTCGGGTTCTTCGTCAATTTCGTGGTGCTGCGCAACGACCTGCGCGGCAACCCGACGCTGCGCGAGGTGCTGACCCGCGCCCGCGATATGGCGTTGTCGGCGTACTCCAATCAGGACGTGCCGTTCGAACAGGTCGTCGAGGCGGTGAATCCGCCGCGCACCCTGGCCCGCAACCCGCTGTTTCAGGTGGTGGTGCACGTGCGGGAACAACTGCCGCAGCGCCAGATGATCGACGCCGACACCGAATTCACGGCACTGGAACCGACGTTCGACATCGCCCAGGCCGATCTGTCGCTGAACTTCCTGGCCGGGGACGGTTCCGGGCGCGACGGCGAGGGGTACCGCGGCTACCTGATCTACCGGCCGGAGCTCTACACCCGCCGCACCGTCGAACGGCTCGGCGGGTGGCTGACCCGGGTGGTGGCGGCGTTCGTCGACACCCCCGACCGTGCGCTCGGCGACGTCGACATCCTCTGCGCCGAGGAGAGGAAACGCATCTCGCAGGAATGGAGCACCGGCGCCCGCGTCGAGGTGCTCGACGCCGATCTGTCGCCCGTGCCGGTCGGCGTGCTCGGCGATCTGTACCTGAGCGGTGGTCCTTTCGAGGCAACGGAGCGCTACCGCACCGGCGACCGTGCCCGCTGGAACGACGACGGCCGACTCGAGATCGTCGCCCGCCGTCCCGCCGCCGGCGACGTCGTCGACGCGGCTCCGCCCGCCGAGGTCGAGTTCGAGGAGCCGCAGACCGACACCGAACGTGCTTTGGCCGCATTGCTTTCCGGGCTGCTCGGCGCCGGGGAGGTGGGCCGCTACGACGACTTCTTCGGGCTCGGCGGTGACAGCGTGCTGGCCGTCCAACTCGCCGCCCGGGCACGCGATGCCGGCCTGGACCTGAGTGCGCGCATGGTCTTCGAGCATCCGCAGCTCGCGCAACTGGCCGCCGCCATCGACAGCGGCACCGGCGCGGCCGATGACCAGCCGGACACCCACCACGCGCCGATGTCGGTGTCGGGGCTTCCCGCCGACGAACTCGCCGCACTGACCGCATCGTGGGGCGCCGGGCAATGACCCAGACCGAGCCGACCCAGACCGAACCCGGCGCCGAGCCGCCCGTCATCGAGGACGTGCTGGCGCTGAGCCCGCTGCAGCAGGGGCTTTTCTCCATGGCGACGCTGTCCGACGGCCGCGACGACGACCCCTACGTCATCGCGATGGCCGCCGACGCCACCGGCCGGCTGGACGCCGACCTGCTCCGCAGGTGCGCGGCGGAGCTGCTGGAGCGGCACGCCAACCTGCGGGCCAGTTTCGTCAAGGGCAACCTCAGCCGTGCCGTACAGGTCATCCCGAAACGGGTCGACATGCCGTGGCGTCATGTCACCGCCGCCGACGACGCCGAACTGGAAGAGATTGAAAAGGACGAGCGCGCTGCGCCGTTCACACTCGAGCGGGGCCCGGTCATCCGTTTCCTGCTCATCGAGGCGCCGCAGCGCTGGCGGTTCGTGGTGACCGCCCACCACATCTTGATCGACGGGTGGTCGCTGCCGTTGTTCATGGGTGAGCTGCTGACCCTGTACCGCGCCGGCGGTGACGTTACGGCGCTGCCGCCGCCGCCACGGCCCTACCGGGACTACATCGGCTGGCTGGCCGGTCGCGACGACGAGTCCGGCCGCGCACTGTGGCGGCGGCATCTGGCCGGTGTCGACGGGCCCACGCTGATGACGCCGGCTCTGACGTCGTCGGCGCCGTCGGGACGGCCCCGGCTCACCGAGGTGATGCTGGACGCCGAGACCACCGGTCGGCTCGCCGAGGCCGCCAGGAGTCGCGGCGTCACGCTCAACACCCTGATCCAGATGTCTTGGGCCACCGTGCTTTCGGTCGTCACCGCCCGCACCGACGTGGTGTTCGGCGTGACGGTGTCCGGACGTCCGGGCGAACTCGCCGGCGTCGAGCGCATGGTCGGGTTGTTCATCAACACCGTGCCGCTGCGGGTGCGCCTGGACCCCGGCGCGCCGACCGGCGAGCAGTGCCTGGCCCTGCAGCGCGAAGCAGCTGCGCTGCGCGATCACAGCTACCTGAGCCACACCGCGCTGCGTGCCCTCGGCGGAATCGGCGAGATGTTCGACACCTTGCTGGTGTATGAGAACTTCCCGCCCGGCGGGCTGGTGGGCCAAACGGAGTTCGAGGCGAACGGCGCGACGTTCGTGCCGTCGGCGCTGGAGAGTCTGTCGCACTTCCCGGTGACCATCGCGGCGCATCTGGCCGACGACCGGCTCACGGTGTTCGTCGAGGCGGTCGACGGCGCGCTCGGCGCGCTGCGGCCGGACGATCTCGGTAGGCGGGTGCTGCACACTGCTGGACGCCTGATCGACTGCTGGGAGCGACCGCTGCGCGCCGCCGGGGTGTTGCTGCCCGCCGAGTACCCCCCCGGGCCGGTGACGCTGGATCCGGCGACTGCCCACAGCATCCACGACAGGTTCACCCGCATCGCCGGCGACCGGCTCGGGTCGGTCGCGCTGACCTGGGAGGCCGGCGGGGACTGCGGCACGCTGACGTATCGGGAACTGGACGAGGCCGCCGACCGGATGGCCGTTGCGCTCATCGCCGCCGGCGTGGGCCCCGAGATCCCGGTCGCGGTGTTGCTGCCGCGTGGGCCCGACTACGTGGTGGCGATGTTCGGCGTGCTCAAGGCCGGCGGGGTGATCGTCCCGCTCGACCCGGCCATGCCCGGCGAACGCATCACCGACATTCTCGAACAGTCCGGCGCGGCGGTGGTGATCGATGATGCGTTCGTCGCCGCGGTGCCCACCGCCGGGCCGCCGGCCGGATACCGACCCGCCCGCGCGTCCGCCGACCAGGCGGCGTACATCGTGTTCACCTCCGGCACCACCGGCAGACCCAAGGGCGTGGTCGGCACGCACGGCGCGGTGCTGGCCTACGCCGAGGACCACGCCGAGCACGTGCTGCGCCCGGCGGCCGAGCGGATCGGTCGTCCGCTGCGCGTGGGTCACGCGTGGTCGTTCACCTTCGACGCCGCCTGGCAGCCGCTCACGGCGCTGCTCGACGGGCATTCGGTGCACCTCATCGGCGACGAATCCCAGCGTGACGCAGAGGCTTTGGTGTACGGCATCGGCCGCTTCGCCGTCGACATGCTCGACACCACGCCGTCGATGTTCGCCCAACTGCGCGACTTCGGCCTGCTGAGCACCGTTCCGCTCGCGGTGCTGGCCCTCGGAGGGGAGGCGGTGAGTCCCGCGCTGTGGCGGCTGATCGGCGACGAGTGCGTCCGCACCGGCATGACCGCGTTCAATTGTTACGGGCCGACCGAGACCACGGTCGAGGCGGTGGTCGCGCCCATCGACGAGTACCGGAAACCCTCGATCGGTCGGCCGACCCGGAGCATGAGCGCCTACGTGCTCGACGCATGGCTGCGGCCGGTGCCCGACGGCGTCGCGGGGGAGCTGTACCTGTCGGGCCGGCAGCTGACCCGCGGCTACCTGGGCCGTGCCGCCGAAACGGCGGGACGGTTCGTCGCCGACCCGTTCACGCCCGGGGCCCGCATGTACCGAACCGGCGACGTGGTGCGGCGCGGTGCGGACGGCGGCCTGCAGTTCCTCGGCCGTGCCGACGACCAGGTCAAGATTCGCGGCTTCCGCGTCGAACCCGGTGAGATCGCGGCGGTACTGAGCGAGCACCCAGCCGTCACCGACGCACACGTCACCGTCGACCGGCGTGGCGCGCAGGCCAGGCTGACCGCGTACGTCGCCGCAGGGGTGAACCCTCCGGCTCTCGCCGATCTGCGGGCGCTGATGGCCACACGCCTGCCGCGCTACATGGTTCCGCAGCGCGTCGTCGTGCTGTCCGAGCTGCCGCTGACCTCGCACGGCAAGATCGACGAGGCCGCGCTGGCCGGGATCGCGATCGAGGACGCCGTGTCGGCGGCGCCGCAGACGCCGACCGAGACGGCACTGGTCGAACTGCTGTCCGAGGTGCTCGGCGAGGAGGGCGTCGACGTCGAGGCCGACTTCTTGGAGACCGGGCTGGACAGCATCGTGGCGCTGACCCTGGTGCAGGCCGCACGCCGCCGCGGGATCGAGATGCGGGCCCGGCTGATGCTGGAGTGCAACAACATTCGCGAACTGGCCGCCGCGATCGATGCCTCTTCGCACGACCACGCCCCGGCCCCGGTCACCGACGACCGCTTCGGTGAGGTGATGCCCGCGCCGATCATGTCCTGGATGTACGAGTACGGGAACTTCCGCCGGTTCACCCAGAATGTGCTCGTGTCGCTGCCTGCGGATCTGCCGGGGCAGCGTCTGGAGCAGATCGTGCAGGCCCTGCTGGACCGCCACGACATGCTCCGGGCGGTCCTCGACGAGCGCGGCCGGTTGGTGACCCGTGCGCCCGGCGCGGTGTGCGCTGCCGACGTGCTCCACGCGGTGGATGCCGCCGCCGATACCGCGCTGGAGGTCGAAGTGGCTGCCGCACTTGACCGTATCGACCCGGCTTCGGGCTCGATGGTCCAGGCGGTCTGGTTCCGGCAGGGTCCGCCGGTGCTGGCGCTGTGCGTTCACCACCTGGCCACCGACGTGGTGTCGTGGTACGTGATCCTCGGCGCGCTGGCCCAACTCGATGCCGCGCTGGCTGCCGGGCACCCCGTGGACCAGGCCCACGAGTACACCACCTACCGGGAATGGACGCGGCGACTGCACGAGCGCAGCCGTACCGAGACTGTCGAGCACAGCCGGGAGTACTGGGTCGGGCAACTCGCCGGACCCGACCCGGAGCTCGGCCGGCGCCGGGCCGACCCGCGGCGCGACACCTGGGCCTCGCTGCGCACGACCGACGTCCTCACCGATGCCGCCGTCACCCGGGCCATCCTGGACCGGCTCGACCACGCGGGCCTTCAGATGCGTGATTTCCTGCTCACCGCACTGAGTCTCACGCTGGCGTCGTGGCGGATCGAGCGCGGGCAGCCCGCCCACCACGGCACGCTCGTCGCCCTGGAGGGGCACGGCCGGGAGGACGCGCTCGTCGGGGGCGGCGTCGACACCTCCACCACCGTCGGGTGGTTCACGTCGGTGTATCCGGTGCGCCTCGGCGCCGGGGAGGCCGCGATCGACGTGCACACCGCGGGTCGGAATCCGGCCGCGGCCCGCACCCTGCTCCGCGCGGTCGCCCGGCAGCTCGCCGAGGTGCCCGACCGGGGCCTCGACTATGGGTTGCTGCGCTATACGCGGCGCGACGAAACCCTGGCGGCACTGCCCGACCCGCAGGTCGAGTTCAACTACGTCGGCAGGCACGACCTCAGCGCCGACCAGACTGCGCACGCGTGGTCGCTGATCACCGACGAAACCCTCAACGCGCACATGCCGGCCGCCGCCGAGCCGGACCTGCCGCTGCGCTATACGTTCGACGTCATCTCGGTGATCTCCGGCGGAGCCGACGGGCCGCAGCTACGCACCAGCTGGCGCTGGAGCACCGTGCTGTCCGACGCGGCAGAAGTCGACCGGCTCACCGTGCTCTGGCAGCGGGCGGTCACCGCACTCGCAGAGGCGTTATGACGACTCCGCCCACCCCGACCCTCGCCGTCGTCGGCGCCGGCCCGAAGGCGATCGCGGTGGCGGCCAAAGCCGCCGAACTGCGCGCCATGGGCGTCGACGTGCCCGACGTGGTGGCGATCGAGCGCAGCGTCGTGGCCGCCAACTGGCAGTCCGTGGGCGGCTGGACCGACGGTCAGCACCGGCTCGGCACCAGCCCCGAGAAGGACGTCGGTTTCCCGTACCGGTCCTCGCTGGTGCCCCGCCGCAACGCCGAACTCGACGAGCGGATGATGCGGCACAGCTGGCAGTCCTATCTGGTGGCCACCGCACAGTTCGCGGAATGGATCGACCGGGGCCGGCCGGCACCCACCCACGTCGGGTGGAGCCGCTACCTGCGCTGGGTCGCCCACAACATCGGTATGACGGTGATCACCGGTGAGGTGCAACGCATCTCGACCGACGGCCGACGGTGGGAGGTGGTCACGCCGCAGCGCAGCGTGGCTGCCGACGGCGTGATGATCACCGGACCCGGGCAGGCTCAGCGCTCGATACTGCCGCATGACCCGCATGTTCTGTCGATCGCCCAGTTCTGGGAACGCGCGGCCCGGCCGGATCTGATCGTCGCCGAGCGGGTCGCGGTCATCGGAGGGGGCGAGACGGCGGCGTCCATGCTCAACGAGCTTTTCCGGCACCGTGTTTCGACCATCACCGTGATCTCGCCGCAGGTCACCCTGTTCACCCGCGGGGAGAGCTTCTTCGAGAACACGTTGTTCTCCGACCCGACGGATTGGGCCGGCTTGACGGTGACCGAACGGCGCGACGCGCTGGCCCGCACCGACCGTGGCGTGTTCTCGGCTCGGGTGCAGGACGCGCTGCTCGCCGACGACCGGATCCGCCATCTGCGCGGCCGGGTCGCCCACGCCGTCGCACGCGACGAGCGGATCCGCTTGACCCTCAGCTCGAACCGCGGCGGCGAAGCGCTGGAGACCGTGCACGGTTTCGATCTGGTGATCGACGGCTCCGGCGCCGACTCCATGTGGTTCGAGCCGTTGTTCAGCCAGGACGCGCGCGATCTGATCGAGCTGGCGCTGCGCGCCCCGCTGACGGGTGATTCGCTGCAGGAATCCATCGGTCACGACCTGTCGGTGGCCGCGCTGACGCCGAAGTTGTTCCTGCCCGGCCTGTCCGGGCTGATGCAAGGCCCGGGATTTCCGAACCTCAGCTGCCTCGGGCTGCTGTCCGATCGTGTGCTCGGGGCCCACTACGCGGGTGCCGCGCAACCCCCTTCGACGAGGAGAACCGATGAGCACCAACCCGTTCGATGACGACAACGGTGCGTTCTACGTGCTGGTCAACGACGAGGAGCAGTACAGCCTGTGGCCGACCTTCGCCGACGTGCCCGCCGGGTGGCGAATTGTCTTCGGGGAGAGCACCCGTGCCGATTGCCTGGCCTTCGTCGAAGACACCTGGACCGACCTGCGGCCTCGCAGCCTGCGGGAGTCGATGAGCTGACCGCGCAGGCACAGGCCGGAAGGGCCCTCGGGAGTGGCGGCCCGGCCACCCCCAAGGGCCCTCGTGTCAACGCCGGTTACTCGGTGCTGTCCGATCCGCCGGATCCGGAGTCACCGTCGGTACCTGCACCGGCGTCCGACCCGGGTGCGGTTGCCGCCGACTCGTCGTCGTCACCAGCGGCGGGCGCGTCGTCGCCGCCCGATTCGTCGCTCGCCACGTCGTCCGCGCTGTCGGTGTCGTCCTCGCCGACAGGTGCGCCGTCGACGTCGTCCCCGTCAGTGTTGACGGCGGGCTCGGTGCCGTCACCGACGTCCTGACCGTCGGTGTCGGTCACCGTGTCCGTGTCGGCGGGTACCTCCGGGGCGCCGGCGTCCTCGGCCTCGGTGGCTGATCCCGACCCGGCCGTGTCGATCGTGAAAGTCGCCGCGTCGTCGGAGAAGGCTGCCGAGGTCGACGACACCTCTGTGGTCGGAGTGCTCGCCGAGGCGTCGGCTTCGGGCTCCGGTTGCGGGCGCTGCAGATTGAGCGCCCGGGCGATCTCCCGCGGCAATTGGACGAAGAGGAAGTCGAGAGTGCCGGTGGGGGAGAACAGGCCGGGGAAGTTCCGGCCGGGGCCGTCGGGCGGGAAAGGACTGTCGGGGTCGTCGACGAAGGCAGGCACGTAGCCGTTGAGGAACGCGTTGAGGATCTTGGCCGGGGCGTTGACGACCTCGCTGGCCAACGTGACCAGATCGCCTGAGAACAGCGCTTCCCGTGCTCGGTCCAGGATCTCGACGGTCTGGAAGATCGCTGTGATCGGCGGTGCGAACAGGGCCCGACCGAGGTTGCCGATCACACCGCGCGACAGCAGGCCAGGGCCGTAGCCGGGTCCGGCGGTGCCTTCGTCCATCCACGACGTGCCGAGGATTCGGGCTAGGGGGTGCAACCCGATGGACTCCAGGAAGTCGCCGGGAACGCGGAGGGCATCGAGCAGACCGGCCCTGCCCTCTGAGAGGGCGTCGACCAGGAACCAGTGGTTGATCTGACCGTATGCCGCCAGGAACTGGCCCTGCAGCAGCAAGCCCGCCGCGGTGACGATCGCCTCGGGCAGCTTCGCGAGCGCACCCCACGAGGCCGCCGAGGCGGCCTCGAGTCCCGCGCCGATCCGGGCACCGTAGGTGAACGGGAACTTCAGCGTCTCGGTGAGAAACGGCAGTGGATTGGTCACCGACGAGAACAGGACCTCGATTATCTCGGCGTGCAGCGCGGGGTTACCCAGCGCCTGTCCCAGCGCGGTCGTCTGCGCCACGATGTTGTGTCCCAGCCCACCCGCGGTGGTCAGGGAGTTCGAGATCGTCGTCCCCCACAGCGCCAGGGGGTTTTCGAACGCCGACAACTCGTGAGCCGTCACGTGTGCGTGCGGACGGACGGTCGATGCCGCCGTGTCGAGTGTGGGGGCGACGGCCAGAACGCCGGCGCCGGCGACCGCAACACTCGCCATGAACGCTTTGCTGCGACGGTGGCTCGCTGGAGCGCGCCCGGTGTCGTACACGCATCCCGGCACCGGGACACGAAGGTCTTGCTTCACACATTTCCCCTGTCAGCTATGTATTTCCTATGTATCTCCTGTGAGATTGGTGGATGCTAACGGAGGGATGTGACCCTCGCAATAGGTTTGCCTAACCTAAAAGGTAATCGATGAGCTGCGGGGTTGTGGGCGAACGGGCGAATGGGCAACGCGGCAGTGTGTCGCGCACTTCGCCGCAGAGGTTGCGTGAGTCTGCTAGGAGCGCCGCCTGGACGCCGGGCGGCCGGGGGACGGGTGGGCGGAGAATTGTTGCTACGAATCTGCTGACGTCGTACGGCGAGAGATTGCTGAAGCCTGTTTCTGACGGAGACGGGCTCAGGTGGCCTGCGAAGCGACGTCCATGTCGAACACCCGGGCGTGCAGGACGGTGCGATTGCGCAGGGCGGCCCGCACCGCGCGGTGCAGTCCATCTTCGAGGTAGACGTTGCCGCGCCACTTGACCGCGTGCGGGAACAAATCGCCGTAGAACGTCGAGTCCTCGGACAGCAGCCGGTCGAGCGCCAGCACCGTGGTCGTCATGACGAGTTCGTCGAGCCGGATCTGCCGGGGCGGGATCTGGGCCCACTGTCGGTGCGACAGACCGTGGTCAGGGTAGGGCCTGCCATCGCGAACCCCTTTGAAGATCATCGACGCGCCTTTGCTGCCCATTGCCCCCGTGATTGTTGCCTGGTTCGTTAGGTTAGCCTGCCTCCGACGACCGTGTCGCCCGGCCGCTCGACCGACCCGCATCCGGGGTCCGCCGTAAAATGAACGCGACCGGTACGTGACTTCTTCAGGTGGGTGAACAAATGGGCAGCGCCGACGAACGTCGTTTCGAGGTTCTCCGGGCCATCGTCGCCGATTTCGTCGCCACGAAGGAGCCGATCGGATCCAAGGCTCTCGTGGAACGTCATAACCTCGGCGTATCGAGCGCAACCGTGCGCAACGACTTGGCTGTTCTGGAGGCCGAGGGGTACATCACCCAGCCGCACACCAGTTCGGGGCGGGTGCCTACCGAGAAGGGCTACCGCGAGTTCGTCGACCGGCTCGAGGACGTCAAACCGATGTCGGGGGCGGAGCGGAGAGCGATCCTGCAGTTCCTCGAGTCCGGTGTCGACCTCGACGATGTGCTGCGCCGGGCGGTGCGGCTGCTCGCGCAGCTGACCCGTCAGGTCGCGGTCGTCCAGTACCCGACCCTGACCACGTCCTCGGTGCGGCGTCTGGAGGTCGTGGCGCTGACGCCGGCGCGGCTGCTGCTGGTCGTGATCACCGACACCGGCCGCGTCGATCAGCGCATCGTCGAACTCGGCGACGCGATCGACGACGCGCAGCTGTCGCGGCTGCGCGACCTGCTGGGCCAGGCCCTCGAAGGCAAGCCCCTGACGGCGGCCTCGATCGCGGTGTCGGACCTGGCGTCTAACCTCAACGAGCACGACGGCCTGGGTAACGCAGTCGGCAGAGCCGCAACCGTGCTCGTCGAGACCTTGGTCGAACATACCGAGGAGCGGCTGCTGCTGGGTGGCACGGCGAACCTGACGCGTAACACCGCCGACTTCGGTGGCTCGTTGCGGTCGGTGCTCGAGGCGCTGGAGGAGCAGGTGGTGGTGCTGCGCCTGCTGGCCAAACAGCAGGAGGCGGGCAAGGTGACCGTGCGCATCGGTCACGAGACCGAGGCCGAGGAGATGGCGGGAACCTCGGTGATCAGCACGGCGTACGGCAGCGCGGGCAAGGTGTTCGGCGGCATGGGTGTGTTGGGTCCCACACGGATGGACTATCCGGGAACCATCGCCAACGTCGCCGCAGTTGCTCTCTATATTGGCGAAGTCTTAGGAAACCGCTGACCGCGCGCCCTGAACGGGTTTACGCGGATCGGTGGGGTGGGAAAGGTTGAGCGTGGCACGCGACTATTACGGGTTGCTCGGAGTGAGCAAGGGCGCGAGTGATTCGGAGATCAAACGCGCCTATCGCAGGCTCGCCCGCGAACTGCACCCGGACGTCAATCCGGACGAAGGCGCCCAGGCCCGCTTCCAGGAGATCAGCGCCGCCTACGAGGTCCTCAGTGATCCGGAGAAGCGGCGCATCGTCGATCTCGGCGGCGACCCGCTGGAATCCGCGTCGGCCGGCGGCGGCGGGTTCTCCGGGTTCGGTGGTCTCGGCGACGTCTTCGAGGCGTTCTTCGGCGGCGGCGCCACCTCACGCGGACCGGTCGGTCGCGTCCGGCCCGGCTCCGATTCGCTGCTGCGGATGCGCCTCGACCTTGAGGAGTGCGCGACGGGCGTGACCAAGCAGGTCACCGTCGACACCGCCATCCTGTGCGACCTCTGCCACGGCAAGGGCACCCACGGCGACTCCTCCCCGATCACGTGCGACACGTGCGGCGGACGCGGGGAGATCCAGACCGTGCAGCGCTCGCTGCTGGGTCAGGTGATGACCTCACGGCCGTGCCCGGTGTGCGGTGGGGTCGGCGAGGTTATCCCGGACCCGTGCAACCGGTGTTCCGGTGACGGACGGGTGCGGGCCCGCCGCGAGATCAGCGTCAAGATCCCCGCCGGTGTCGGCGACGGCATGCGGGTGCGGCTGGCCGCCCAGGGTGAGGTCGGGCCGGGCGGGGGTCCGGCCGGCGACCTCTACGTCGAGGTGCACGAGAAGCCCCACCCGGTGTTCGTCCGTGACGGTGACGACCTGCATTTCACGGTGTCGGTGCCGATGGTCGACGCCGCACTCGGTACGACGGTCACCGTCGACGCGATCCTCGACGGCCCCACCGAGATCACCATTGCCGCGGGCACCCAGCCCGGGTCAGTGACCACGCTTCGCGGACACGGTATGCCGCACCTGCGCTCCGGGGTGCGCGGCGACCTACACGCCCACATCGACGTGGTCGTGCCGTCCCGGCTCGACCATGAGGACATCGAACTGTTGCGCGCGTTCAGGGAACGCACCAAGGACAAGGCGGAGGTGCGCTCGGCCCAGAACGGCAGTGCCTCCTCGCACGGCGGCGGGCTGTTCTCGCGTCTACGTGAGACGTTCACCGGCCGCTGATCCCGCGCCGCCGTCCCGATGCGCAGTCTCTTCTACGTCGACGTCGTTCCCGCCCCAGGCGACCTCGCCATCGTTGACGGCGAAGAGGGACATCACGCCGCCACCGTCTGCCGGACCCGGGCGGGGGAGGAGCTCGACCTCGCCGACGGCGCCGGGGCGATCGCGCACTGCATCGTCGAGGACGTCGCCAAAGGACGGCTGACGGCCAGGGTGCTGGACCGCCGCGTCGCCCCGCCTGCGGCGCCGGCGGTCACGGTGGTGCAGGCCCTGCCCAAATCCGACCGCTCGGAGCTGGCCGTCGAGCTGGCCACCGAGGCCGGGGCGGACGCGTTCCTCGCCTGGCAGGCGTCGCGCTGCGTGGCGCGATGGGACGGCGCCGCGAAGGTGGACAAGGGGTTACGACGCTGGCGCGCGGTGGCCCGATCGGCGGCCAGGCAGTCGCGCCGACCCCGCATCCCCGCGGTCGACGGCGTGGTGTCCACCCGCGACCTGGTCGCGTCGGTGCGCAACGCCGCACCCGGCACGGTGCTGTTGCTGCACGAGTCTGCCACCCGATCCTTCGCCGAAATGCCGGTGGCTCAAGCGGATTCACTGACCCTGATCGTCGGCCCGGAAGGCGGGGTCGCCGACGACGAGCTGGCCGCGCTCACCGCGGCCGGTGCGGTCGCCGTGCGGCTCGGCCCCACGGTGCTGCGCACCTCCACGGCCGCCGCGGTCGCGCTGGGCGCGCTGGGCGCGCTGACCGGCCGCTGGTCCTAGACACCCCCGGGGGGTAGTCGTCCGCCCGGAATTTAGATAGGTTAGCCTTCCCTCTGACTGTAAGGGCCTGAGGGCTGCGCCGATCTCGAAGGACTCCCGATTCTCACCCGTCTGACCAGAGCGTGGATACCGCTCGTATTGGTGATCGTCCTCGTGGTCGGAGCTTTCTCGGTGTGGCGGATCCGCAACATCTTCGGCTCGCACCAACTGCCCACCTATGCGGGGAACATGTCCGAGGAGGCCAACCGCTCCGACCCGAAGATCGTCCGCTACGAGATCTTCGGTGAGCCCGGGGCCACCGCCGACATCAACTACATCGACGACCAGGGCGATCCGAATCAGGTCGTCGGTGCCGCGCTGCCGTGGTCGATCGAGGTCGAGACGAACTCCCCGGCCATGGTCGGCAACGTGGTGGCCCAGGGTGACGGTGACTTCATCGGCTGCCGCATCCTGGCCGACGACATCGTCAAAGACGAACGGACCGCCTACAACGTGACCGCCTACGTCTACTGCTTCACGAAGTCGGCATGAGAGCGTCGGCCCACCCCGGTCGGTCCCTGCAGGACCCGACGCCCGTTGCCCGCTGGATCCGCCGGCTCGCGGTCCCGATCATCCTGGGCTGGGTGCTTCTGGTCGCGGCGCTGAACCTGCTGGTGCCGCAGCTGGAGGTGGTGGCCGCCCAGAACGCGGTGTCGATGAGCCCGAGCGATGCGCCGGCGATGAAGGCCATGTCGGACATGGGCCGGCTCTTCGGCGAATCGGACTCCGACTCCATCGCGATGGTGGTGCTCGAGGGCGACCAGCCGCTCGGCGACGATGCGCACGCCTACTACGACCGGCTCATCGAAAAGCTGGAAGCCGCACCGGATCACGTCCGCAACATCCAGGACATGTGGGGTGACCCGCTCACCGAGGCCGCCGCGCAGAGCACCGACGGCCACGCCGCGTACGTCGCGCTGAACCTGGCCGGCAACATGGGCGAGACGAAGTCCAACGAGTCGGTCGCGGCCGTGCGCGAGATCGTCGCCGAATCGCCTCCGCCGCCCGGCGTGCAGGTGCACGTGACCGGCCCCGCGGCATTGACCGCCGACGTCAACATCGCCGGCGAGAGCAGCATGGCGCTGATCCTGCTCGTCACGTTCGCAGTGATCATCGTGCTGCTGCTGTTCTTCTACCGCTCGGTGGCCACCGTGGTGCTGCTGCTGATCATGGTCGGCGTTCAGATGTCGGTCGCGCGCGGCGTGGTGGCGGCGCTGGGCCACTTCCAGATCATCGGGCTCTCCACGTTCGCGGTGAACCTGCTGATCTCGTTGGCCGTGGCGGCCGGCACCGATTACGCGATCTTCCTGGTGGGCCGCTACCAGGAGGCCCGTGCGTCGGGGGCGAGCCCCGAAGCGGCCTACTACGAGATGTTCGGTGGCACCGCGCACGTGGTGCTCGGGTCCGGTCTGACCATCGCCGGCGCGATGTACTGCCTGTCCTTCACCCGGATGCCGTATTTCCAGAGTATGGGTGTGCCGTGCGCGGTCGGCATCCTCGCCGGTGTCGCGGTCGCGCTCACCCTGGGACCGGCCATCGTCACCGTCGGCAGCCGCTTCGGGCTGCTCGAACCCAAGCGCGCCATGCGGATCCGGGCGTGGCGGCGGGTCGGTGCAACCGTGGTCCGTTGGCCCGGGCCGATTCTGGTGGCGTCCCTTGCGCTGGCGCTGATCGGGTTGGCCGCGCTGCCTGGCTACCAGACCAGCTACGACGACACCCGCTACATCCCCGAGTCCATCCCGGCCAACGCCGGTCTGCAGGCGGCCACCAAGTACTTCTCGCTCTCACGGATGAGCCCCGAGGTGCTCATCGTCGAAGCCGACCGCGACCTGCGGAACCCGTCGGATTTCCTGATCCTCGACCGGCTCGCCAAACGCGTTTTCAACGTCGAAGGGGTGGCCCGGGTACAGGCCCCGAGCCGGCCCGACGGGGCGCCCATCGCACACACGTCGATCCCGTTCCTGATCAGCATGCAGGGGGTCGGCCAGCAGCAGAACATGAAGCTGATGAAGGACCGCATCGCCGACATGCGCGTCCAGGCCGACGACATCGGCGAGACCATCGCGACGATGAAAAAGATGTACGGCCTGATGACGAAGTTCTCGAACATCACCACCGTGATGATCGACGACATGACGGACATGCGCGACACCGTCCACCAGTTGCGTGACATGGTCGCCAACTTCGACGACCAGTTCCGGCCCATCCGCAACTACTTCTACTGGGAACCGCACTGTTACAACATCCCGTTGTGCTGGTCGTTTCGGTCGCTGTTCGACTCCATGGACGGCATCGGCACGATGACCGACACCTTCGACAAGGCCGTTCTGAACATGGACGAGATGAAGGCATTGCTGCCGGAGATGCTCGCCACGTTCCCGCCGATGATCGAGACCATGGAGAGCATGCGCCAGATGATGCTGGCGACGTACGCCACCATGGGCGGCTTCTACGACCAGATGGACGAGTTGACCCGCGACTCCACCGAAATGGGCAAGGCATTCGACGCCGCGAAGAACGACGACTCGTTCTACCTGCCGCCCGAGGTGTTCGAGAACGAGGACTTCAAGCGGGCGATGGAGAGCTTCTTCTCGCCCGACGGCAAGACCGTGCGGATGCTGATCGCTCACCGCGG
Organism: Mycobacterium sp. SMC-8; assembly: GCF_025263565.1. NCBI lineage: Bacteria > Bacillati > Actinomycetota > Actinomycetes > Mycobacteriales > Mycobacteriaceae > Mycobacterium > Mycobacterium sp. SMC-8. The sequence continues at coordinate 5,763,916 of NZ_CP079865.1, read as the reverse complement.
CAACCCCACCACCGAGGAGGCGCTGCAGCGCGTCGAGCCGATCAAGATCGCGGCGATCGAGGCGCTCAAGGGCACCCCGCTGGAGAACGCGACGATCCAGCTCGGAGGCACCGCCGCGACGTTCAAGGACATGTCTGACGGCTCCCGCTACGACCTGCTGATCGCGGTGATCTCGGCGCTGTGTCTGGTGCTGATGATCATGCTGGTGCTGACCCGCAGTCTGGTCGCCGCGCTGGTGATCGTGGGGACCGTGACGCTGTCGCTGGGCGCGTCGTTCGGCATCTCGATCCTGATCTGGCAGCACATCGTCGGCATCGAACTGCACTGGATGGTGCTGGCCCTGTCGATCATCGCGCTGATCGCCGTCGGTTCGGACTACAACCTGCTGCTGGTGTCCCGGTTCAAGGAGGAGATCCCGGCAGGGATCAAGACCGGCATTATCCGTGCGATCGGCGGCACCGGCAGCGTCGTCACGGTCGCCGGGGTGGTGTTCGCTCTGACCATGGCATCGATGGTGGTCAGCGATCTGCGGGTGATGGCGCAGGTCGGCACCACGATCGGCCTGGGCCTGCTGTTCGACACGTTCATCGTGCGGGCGTTCATGATGCCCTCGATCGCGACGCTGCTGGGACGCTGGTTCTGGTGGCCCCTGGTGGTTCGGTCCCGCCCCCCGCGCGAACGCCTCAGCTCATAAGCATTGGGCGCTCGCCGGGGGCGGCGCTAAACTGGGGTTTCCCATACCCGACCCAGGAAGCAGGCAGAAAACCTCACGTGGCGCCCCGCGAGAACGCAAGCTCGGCCGCATCTGAATCGTCTTCTGGATCGCTGGTCCGCAGTAGCATCACAGTTCCGCCCGATTACGTCATGGGCCTCCTGGGATCCTCCGACGAGAACCTGCGCGAACTCGAAGAGCTGTTGTCCGCCGAGATCCACGTTCGCGGCAACGACATCACCCTGTCCGGTGAGCCCGCCGACGTCGCGCTCGCCGAGCGCGTCATCTCCGAGCTGGTCGAGGTGGTCGGCGCGGGGCAGCGGCTGACGCCGGACGCGGTGCGGCGCGGTGTCGGGATGCTGACCGGCACTGGCGACGAATCGCCCGCCGAGGTGCTGACGCTCGACATCCTGTCCCGGCGCGGCAAGACGATCCGGCCCAAGACGCTCAACCAGAAACGCTACGTCGACGCCATCGACGCCAAGACGATCGTGTTCGGTATCGGCCCGGCCGGCACCGGCAAGACGTATCTGGCGATGGCCAAGGCCGTCAGCGCACTGCAGAGCAAGCAGGTCAGCCGGATCATCCTGACCCGCCCGGCGGTGGAAGCCGGTGAGCGCCTTGGCTTCCTGCCGGGCACGCTGTACGAGAAGATCGACCCTTACCTGCGGCCGCTCTACGACGCGCTGCACGACATGATGGATCCCGAACTGATCCCGAAGCTGATGAGCGCCGGGGTGATCGAGGTGGCTCCGCTGGCATTTATGCGTGGCCGGACGTTAAACGATGCGTTCATCATCTTAGACGAAGCGCAGAACACCACCGCCGAACAGATGAAGATGTTCCTGACGCGGTTGGGTTTCGGCTCGAAAATCGTTGTGACAGGCGATATCACGCAGGTCGACCTGCCCGGCGGTGCGGCGTCCGGCCTCCACGCTGCGATGCGTATCCTCGACGGCATCGACGACATCCACTTCGCCGAACTCACCAGCGCCGACGTGGTGCGGCACCGGCTGGTGTCCGAGATCGTGGACGCCTACGCGAAATACGAGGAACCCACCCTGATGAACCGGGCGCAGCGGCGTTCGTCCGGCTCCGGACGTCCGCGGCGGTAACGACTTTCATGAGTATCGAGGTCTCGAACGAATCCGGTGTCGATGTCTCCGAAGAGGAGCTCATCAGCGTCGCCCGGTTCGTGATCCGCAAGATGGACGTCAACCCCGCCGCGGAACTGTCGATGGTGCTGCTCGACACCGCGGCCATGGCCGATCTGCACATGCGTTGGATGGATCTGCCGGGGCCCACCGACGTGATGAGCTTCCCGATGGACGAGCTGGAACCCGGGGGGCGGCCGGACGCGCCCGAACCCGGTCCCTCGATGCTCGGTGACATCGTGCTGTGCCCGGAGTTCGCCGCCAAGCAGGCCGCCGACGCGGGCCACACGCTCGGTCAGGAACTCGCCCTGCTGACCGTGCACGGAGTGCTTCACCTGCTCGGCTACGACCACGCCGAACCCGACGAGGAAAAAGAGATGTTCGCGCTGCAGCGCCAACTGCTCGAGGAGTGGGTCGCCGACCAGGTGCAGGCGTATCACCAGGACCGGCAGACCGAGAAAGACCGCCGGCTGCTGGACAAGTCGCGCTACTTCGACGATGTGAACTACGGCGACGATGTGAACTACGGCGACGATGTGAACTACGGCGCCGACGTGAACCCCGGCGACACTCCGTGAGCCCGGCCGGCCAACTGATCAGCGCCATCGTGCTGATCTTTCTGGGCGGACTGTTCGCTGCGATGGACGCGGCGCTGAGCACGGTGTCGATGGCCCGTGTCGAGGAGCTGGTCCGCGAGGAACGGCCGGGTGCGGTGCGCCTGGCCCGGGTGATGGCCGAGCGGCCGCGCTACATCAACCTCATCGTGCTGCTGCGCATCACCTGTGAGGTGAGTGCGACGGTGCTGCTGGCGGCGTTCCTCGACGGAACCCTGGGCGTGACCTGGGGGCTGGTGGCTGCGGCGGCGATCATGGCGGTCATCAGCTTCGTCGCGGTGGGGGTCGGCCCCCGGACACTGGGCCGGCAGAACGCCTACACCATCGCGTTGATGACGGCGCTTCCGCTGCAGGCGATCTCGGTGCTGCTGTTGCCGGTGAGCCGGTTGCTGGTGTTGATCGGTAACGCGCTGACCCCCGGCCGCGGCTTCCGCAACGGCCCGTTCGCCTCCGAGATCGAGCTGCGCGAGGTCGTCGACCTGGCCCAGCAGCGCGGTGTGGTGGCCGACGACGAGCGCCGGATGATCCAGTCGGTGTTCGAACTCGGCGACACCCCGGCCCGCGAGGTGATGGTCCCGCGCACCGAGATGGTGTGGATCGAGAGCGAGAAGACCGCGGGCCAGGCCACCTCGCTGGCGGTGCGCAGCGGCCACTCGCGCATCCCTGTGATCGGTGAGAACGTCGACGACGTCGTCGGGGTGGTCTACCTCAAGGACCTGGTGCAGCGCACCTATTACTCGACCAACCGCGGCCGTGACACGCCGGTCTCGGAGGTGATGCGCAAGCCCACCTTCGTGCCGGACTCCAAGCCGCTCGACGAGTTGCTGCGCGAGATGCAGCGCGACCGCGTCCACATGGTGCTGCTGGTCGACGAATACGGTGCGATCGCCGGGCTGGTGACGATCGAGGACGTGCTGGAGGAAATCGTCGGGGAGATCGCCGACGAGTACGACACCGACGAGGTCGCCCCGGTCGAGGACCTCGGCGACGGGCAGTATCGGGTGTCAGCCCGCCTGTCGATCGAAGACCTCGGCGAGCTCTACGACCTGGAGTTCGACGAGAACCTCGACGTCGACACCGTCGGCGGGTTGGTCGCCCTGGAACTGGGCCGCGTCCCGCTGCCGGGCGCCGAGGTGACCTGGGACGGGCTGCGACTTCGGGCCGAGGGCGGGCCGGACCCGCGCGGCCGGGTGCGGGTGGGCACCGTATTGGTCAGTCCTGTCGAAGCACAGCCGGAGAACGCGGAAGGACACGAATGAGCGCGCTCGAACCCGAGGACGCCAAGCTGGTGGTGCTGGCCCGGGGTGCGATGGGCCGGGCCGAGGCGGGCAGCGGGGCCGCGGTACGCGACGCCGACGGCCGCACCTACGCCGGAGCGCCCGTCGCCCTCGACTCCCTGCGCCTGACGGCTCTGCAGGCGGCCGTCGCGGCGGCGGTGTCCAGCGGCGCCACCGGGCTGGAAGCCGCCGTGCTGGTGGGTGGTTCGGCCGACGACGCCGGAGTGGCCGCCGTCCGTGAGCTGTCCTGCGGTGCCGCTGTCATCGTCACCGACCGCGCGGGTAATCCGCTGTGACGGCCGACGCCGAATTCCGGTCCGGCTTCGTCTGTTTCGTTGGAAGACCCAACACCGGCAAGTCCACTCTGACCAACGCGCTCGTCGGCACCAAGGTCGCGATCACGTCGAACCGGCCGCAGACCACCCGGCACACCATCCGCGGCATCGTGCACCGCGACGAGTTCCAGATCGTGCTCGTCGACACCCCCGGTCTGCACCGTCCCCGCACACTGCTCGGTCAGCGGCTCAACGATCTGGTCAAGGACACCTATTCCGAGGTGGACGTCATCGGGCTCTGCATCCCGGCCGACGAAAAGATCGGTCCTGGTGACCGCTGGATCTACGAGCAGATCCGCGCCGTCGCCCCCAAGACCACGTTGGTGGCGATCGTGACCAAGATCGACAAGGTGTCCAAGGACCGCATCGCCGAGCAGCTGCTCGCGGTCAGTGAACTGGTCGGGCCGGACACCGAGATCGTCCCCGTCTCAGCGACTTCGGGAACACAGCTCGATGTGCTCACCGATGTGCTCGCCGCGCAGTTGCCTGCAGGCCCGGCGTTCTATCCCGACGGTGAGCTCACCGATGAACCCGAGGAAGTGCTGATGGCCGAACTCATCCGGGAGGCCGCGCTGGAGGGGGTGCGCGACGAGCTGCCGCACTCGCTGGCGGTGGTGATCGAGGAGGTCGAGCGCAGACCGGGCCGCCCGGAGGACGATCCGCTCATGGACGTGCACGCCATTCTCTACGTCGAACGCGACAGTCAGAAGGGCATCGTGATCGGTAAGGGCGGGGCCCGGCTGCGCGAGGTCGGCACGGCCGCGCGCACTCAGATCGAGAAGCTGCTCGGCACCAAGGTCTTTCTCGATCTGCGCGTCAAGATCGCGAAGAACTGGCAGCGCGATCCCAAACAGCTTGGCAGGCTTGGCTTTTAGCTAGCGAGGCTGGCCGTACACCGCGACCACCACGGTGCGGTCCAGGCTGTTCTCCGACCACACCCCGATCTCGGTGTTTGCGCAATTGCTCATGATCGCCATGTAGTCGGGCCGGTAGTACCACTGGTTGAGGATCTCGATGCCGCTGATCGCCAGTGCCGGGTTGATCGCGACGGTTTCGGCGGCGGTGCCGACGAACCCGGCACGGTTGGCGCGGTCCTGCACGGTGGATCCGTCGGAACCGATGTCGCCGCTCAGTGCCCGGTTGCGCAGGACGTCGTTGGTGTGCCACTGCGCGGCCAACTGCAGCTGCGGGTTGATCTTGATCTCGGTGCCGCAGTTGTTGTTCTTCTGGATCGTGTAGACGTTGACGACGACGCTCTCGTTGAGGCGCCGGTTGTCGGCCTGGGCCACGGGCATCGCCGCCACGGCCGCGCCGACCACCACGAGGGCGGGCAGCGCGCGCGCGAGCCTGCAGACGATCACAGAGCGCAGGTTACGCGACCTGACCGGTGACCGGGTCCGGAGCCGCGATTTTCGGTGTCTCCGCCGGGGCTTGGGGCGTCCACCAGTCCTCTGGCTGATGAGCGGCCCAGCCGTTGAGGGCCTCCAGCGCGGCGGCCAGCGACACCAGAAGCGGTTCGCTGTTGGCCGGGCCCATCAACTGCACCCCGATCGGCAGGCCGTCGGAGGTGAAGCCGGCGGGCACGTTGATCGACGGCCAGCCCAACAGGTTCCACGGCCACGTCACCGGGCACGCCTTGATCATCGTCCGGTCGGTGCCCAGGCCGCCGAGGCCGTCGAACGTGTGCACTTTCGGCGGCGGCAGCGCGGTGGTCGGGGCCAGGACGACATCGGCGAGGTTGAAGATCCAGCCGATGTGCTGTTGGGTCTGTGCTTCCCGGGCGCGGGCCTTGCGCAGCACGTTCTGCGACAGCAGCCAGCCCATCCGCGCGTTGGAGCGGGTGCGTCCGTCCCACCGCACGCCCTGACCCATCCGATCCATCCACTCCGGAATGCCGGATGTCGAGCGGGCGAGGAAGTTCCACGACATCCGCAGGTTGTAGTCGGGGTCGGCGGCGACGATGGTGTGACCCAGCTGGGTGAGCTGGTCGGCGACGGTGTCGAGTGCGGCACCGATCTCCGGGTGCAGGGCCGCGCGGAACACCGTGAACGGGAACTTCGTGGACTTTGCGATACGCAGCGGTCCGGGCGCCCGCGAGACGTAGTCCGATACCCGCACCGGCGGCGGGGTGTGCAGGTCGCCGGGCGCATTGCCCGAGGCGGCATCGAGCAGCAGCGCGGCGTCGGAGACGGTGCGCGCGAGCACCCCGTTGACGGTGATCCCGTTGAACGCCTCGGCCAACGGCGACGTCGAGATGCGTCCGCGTTGAGGTTTGATGCCGACCAGGTGCGTCCACGCCGCGGGGATCCGGACGCTGCCGGCGCCGTCGGAACCGATCGCGGCGGCGACCAGACCGGCCGCCACCGCCGCGGCGCTGCCGCCCGACGACCCGCCCGGGGTGTGCTCCCGTGACCACGGATTGCGGGTGTGTCCGAATGCCGGCCCGCTGGTGAACGGCCACTGGCCGAGTTCGCAGGTGTTGGTCTTACCGACGATCACCGCGCCGGCGGCGCGCAGCCGGCGCACCACCTCCGCGTCGGCCGCGGCGGGACGGACCTCGCCGTCGGCGCCGAACCGGGTCGGCACGCCGGCCACGTCGACGTCGTCCTTGACCGCGATCGGAATGCCGAGAAGCGGATACCGCGACAGGTCCACGCCGGCCGCACGGGTGCGGTCGGCTTCGGCCGCGTCGGCCAGCGCCTGCTCGGCCAGCACCACCCGGAACGCGTTCAGCGTGGGCTGGCTCGCCTCGATGGCCTCCAGCGAGCGGGTCACCAGGTCGACCGAGGTGGCGGTGCCGCTGGCGAGCTGGAACAACTGGTTGCCCAGGGTGGGGAAGCGGCGCGGGGAAGCAGTGGAGACGGGGCGGGAAGGGCTGGAGGAATCGGTGTCGGCCATCACGTACGAGAATATCGGCGCTGCGAACCGGAAATCGTCCCCCGGCAGTGGGAGACTGGGCCGATGCGTCTGTACCGGGACCGGGCGGTGGTGCTGCGTCAGCACAAGCTCGGCGAAGCCGACCGGATCGTGAGTCTGCTCACTCGCGATCACGGTCTGGTGCGGGCGGTGGCCAAGGGCGTGCGGCGCACCCGCAGCAAGTTCGGTGCGCGGCTGGAACCGTTCGCGCACATCGATGTTCAGCTGCACCCGGGCCGGAATCTGGACATCGTCACCCAGGTCCAGGCCATCGACGCGTTCGCCTCCGACATCGTCAGCGACTACGGCCGCTACACCTGTGCCTGCGCGATGCTGGAGACCGCCGAGCGGATCGCGGGGGAGGAGCGCGCCCCGGTGCCGGCGCTGCACAGACTCACCGTGTCCGCGCTGCGCGCGGTGGCCGACGCCACCCGTCCCCGCGAACTCGTCCTCGACGCCTATCTGCTGCGCGCGATGGGGGTCGCGGGGTGGGCGCCGGCGTTGACCGAGTGCGCGCGGTGCGCGGCTCCGGGCCCGCACCGGGCGTTCCATGTCGGCGCGGGCGGAAGCGTGTGTGTGCACTGCCGGCCGTCCGGGTCGGTGACCCCGCCCCAAGGCGTGCTGGATCTGATGGCCGCGCTCTACGAAGGCGACTGGGAGCACGCGCAGATCTCCACCCCGGCGCACCGCAGTCAGGCCAGCGGGTTGGTGGCCGCCCATCTGCAATGGCATCTGGAACGGCAGTTGCGGACTTTGCCCCTGGTGGAGCGTGTCTACCGGGCAGAGCGGATGGCTGCCGGCGGCATCAGGCAGGATGTTGCGCATGGCAACCAAGCGGAAGAAGGGCTACCCGCAGCTGCCCCCGGCGCCTGACGACTATCCGACCTTCCCGGACAAGTCGACCTGGCCGGTCGTCTTCCCCGAGCTGCCCCCGCACACCAACGGCAAATTCGCCCGGCCGCCGCAGCACACCTCCAAGGAGGCCGCGCCGCAGATCCCGGCCGGTCAGGTGCCCAACCACGTCGCCGTCGTGATGGACGGCAACGGACGCTGGGCCACCCAGCGCGGTCTGGGGCGCACCGAGGGCCACAAGATGGGCGAGGCGGTGCTGATCGACATCACCTGCGGAGCGATCGAGATCGGCATCAAGCACCTCACCGTGTACGCGTTCTCCACCGAGAACTGGAAGCGCAGCACCGAAGAGGTCCGCTTCCTGATGGGGTTCAACCGGGAAGTGGTGCGCCGCCGCCGCGAGAACCTCAACGACATGGGTGTGCGGATGCGCTGGGTGGGATCGCGGCCCCGAATGTGGCGCAGCGTGATCAAGGAGTTCGACATCGCCGAGCAGATGACCGTCGACAACGACGTCATCACGATCAACTACTGCGTCAACTACGGGGGCCGCACCGAGATCGTCGAGGCGGCGCGCGAACTCGCGCAAGAGGCCGTCGACGGCAGGATCAACCCGGCCCGGATCAGCGAGGCCGCGTTCGCCAAGCACCTGCACCGGGCCGACATCCCCGACGTCGACCTGTTCATCCGCACCTCCGGTGAGCAGCGGGCCAGCAACTTCCTGCTGTGGCAGGCCGCCTACGCCGAATACGTCTTCCAGGACAAGCTGTGGCCGGACTACGACCGCCGCGACCTGTGGGCCGCGTGCGAGGAGTACGTCAACCGCAACCGGCGCTTCGGGCGCGCCTAGGAGCCTGATGGAACTGTCGGAGCGCCTGGCGGTCGTGCTGGCCGAGATCCTTCCCGTGACCCGCGAGGACGACGGCGCGCTGACGGTGCAGCACGACGGGACGTTCGCGTCGCTGCGGGTGGTCACCATCGCCAAGGACCTCGACCTGGTGGCGCTGACCCAGGTGCTGGCGTGGGACCTGCCGCTGGACAACAAGATTCGCGCCAAGGTGGCCAAGCATGCGCACGACACGCTGCTGGGCACGGTGTCTCTGGTCGAGAAGATCGGCGCTGCGCGGGGCAACGCCAAGAAGACCGGTGACGTGCTGTTGCGCTACAACTTTCCGGCCGCCGGACTCACTGACGACGCGCTGCGGACGCTGGTGCTGATGGTGCTGTCCACCGGGAGCGACGTGCGACAGGCCCTTACGGGCTAGGGTCGCGGACATGCGCATCGCCATGATCGTAGTCGGTGTCGTCGTCGCGCTGTTCGGCCTGCTGTTCGCCCTGCAGGGGTTCGGCGCGGTGCAGGGGAGCCCGATGAGCAGCACCACGACCTGGTCTGTACTCGGACCGATCATCGCGATCGGCGGTGTCCTCATCGCCGTTGCCGGCGCGCGACGGAAGCGGCGTTAGTTCCCGTCTGCGCAGTCGCTGCAGACCCCGAAGATCTCGATGGTGTGGCTGACGTCGGAGAAACCGTGCTCGCGGGCGACCTCGGCGGCCCACGTCTCGACCTGACCGCCCTGGATCTCGACGGTCGAACCGCAGGCGCGGCAGACCAGGTGATGGTGGTGGTGCTCGGAGCAGCGCCGGTACACCGATTCGCCGGTGTCGGTGCGAAGCGTGTCGACCGCGCCGGCCGCCGCCATCTGCTGCAGCGTGCGGTACACCGTGGTCAAACCGATGCCCTCGCCGCGGCGGCGGAGCTCGTCGTGAAGTTCCTGGGCGGAGCGGAAGTCGTCGATGTTCTCCAGCAGTGCCGAGATGGCGGCGCGCTGCCGGGTGGAGCGGATCACGCCCGTCATTGCGGCTCCTCGGCGGTGTGCGAGACCGCGGCGACCACAATCTCGGCCAGGTGATCGTCGACCAGTCGGTACAACACTTCCCGTCCCGACCGGGAGCCCTCCACCACGCCGGCCGACTTCAGGATGCGAAGGTGCTGGCTGACCAGGGGCTGCGGCACGTCCAGCGCGTCGACCAGTTCGTGGACGCAGCGCGCCTCTTCACGCAGCTGCAGCACGATGGCGATGCGTACAGGTGCGGCCAGGGCGCGCAGCAGATCCCCGGCCGAGTCGAGGACCGCGCGGGCCGGCATCTCGGCCGGCGGAGTCCCGGCATGGATGTGCAAGTCGGGCACACTTGCCGTAGTGGAAACGGTTTTCATTAGGTGTCACGATACATGCACGACCGCGCATGTCAATGGGGGATGTGACGCGGGCGTCACCGGTGACCTCGCTACGCTGTCAATCCGTGGCTCCGTCTTCGATCATCGACACCGTTGCGAACCTGGCCAAGCGGCGCGGGCTGGTGTTCCAGTCCGGCGAGATCTACGGCGGCACCAAGTCCGCCTGGGATTACGGGCCGCTGGGCGTCGAGCTCAAGGAGAACATCAAGCGGCAGTGGTGGAAGTCGGTGGTCACCGGCCGCGACGACGTCGTCGGCCTGGACAGCGCGATCATCCTGCCGCGTCAGGTGTGGGTGGCCTCCGGCCACGTCGACGTGTTCAACGATCCGCTGGTGGAATGCCTGAACTGCCACAAGCGCCACCGGCAGGACCACATGCAGGAGGCGTACGCCGAGAAAAAGGGGATCAGTGACCCCGACTCGGTGCCGATGAGCGACATCGTCTGCCCGGACTGCGGCACCAAGGGGCAGTGGACCGAGCCGCGTGACTTCAACATGATGCTCAAGACCTATCTCGGCCCGATCGAATCCGAGGAGGGTCTGCACTATCTGCGACCGGAGACCGCGCAGGGCATCTTCGTCAACTTCGCCAACGTGGTCACCACCGCGCGCAAGAAGCCGCCGTTCGGTATCGGGCAGATCGGCAAGAGCTTCCGCAACGAGATCACCCCGGGCAACTTCATCTTCCGCACCCGCGAGTTCGAGCAGATGGAGATGGAGTTCTTCGTCGAGCCGTCGACCGCCCCCGAGTGGCATCAGTACTGGATCGACACCCGGCTGCAGTGGTACGTCGACCTCGGCATCGATCGCGACAACCTGCGGCTCTTCGAGCATCCCAAGGACAAGCTGTCGCACTACTCCGACGGCACCACCGACATCGAGTACAAGTTCGGTTTCGCCGGTAACCCGTGGGGCGAGCTGGAGGGTATCGCGAACCGCACCAACTTTGACTTGTCCACGCACGCAAAGCATTCCGGCGTGGATCTGTCGTTCTACGATCAGGCCAGCGACACCCGCTACGTGCCGTACGTGATCGAGCCGGCAGCGGGCCTGACGCGTTCGCTGATGGCGTTCTTGGTCGATGCCTACACCGAGGATGAGGCTCCCAACGCCAAGGGCGGCGTCGACAAGCGCACGGTACTGCGGCTGGATCCGCGCCTGGCGCCGGTCAAGGCCGCGGTGCTGCCGTTGTCGCGCCATGCCGACCTGTCGCCGAAGGCGCGTGATCTGGCCGCAGAGTTACGCCAGAGCTGGAACGTCGAGTTCGACGACGCCGGCGCGATCGGACGCCGCTACCGCCGCCAGGACGAGATCGGCACCCCGTACTGCATCACGGTCGACTTCGATTCGCTGGAGGACCACGCGGTCACGATCCGCGAGCGCGACGCGATGACCCAGGAGCGGGTGGCAATCTCTGAGGTGTGGAACTACCTCGCGGTGCGCCTCAAGGGCAGCTGAGGCTTTTGGCGCGAGCGTGCGTGTCTGTGGCGGACACGCCGTCGAAATCACGAAGTTCACGCACGCTCAGGCCGCCATCCGCCGCATCAACGCGTTCTCGATGCGCCGCACCATGACCGCAGGGTGGTTGCGGACGTCGTCGGACACCACCGACAGCATGCTCCAGCCGATCTCCTGGAGTGCGGCTCGTTTCTGACGGTCCCGGGCGAACCGCTCCGGGTCGCTGTGCCAGTCGAACCCGTCGTACTCGACCGCGAGACTGGCGTCCGGCCAGGCGAAGTCGACGCGCCACATCCGCCAACTGCGGTCGACGAGCTCGTGCTGCAACAGGGGTGCGGGCAGCCGGCCGTCGATCATGGCCAGCCTCGCCTCGCTCTCCATCGGCGATTCGGCCCGAGGGTCTGCCAACGGGATGAGGTCACGCACCGCCACGATGCCGCGCCGACCGGCCTGCGCCTTGGCAGCGACCGTCAGCTCCCGCCGGTCGCAGCTTCTACTGCGTAGCGCCGCGTCCAGCGTCACCAACGCCCGTGGCCGCCGGAGGGACCGTGCCACCTCGACGGCGGTCCACGCCGCTGCAGTCGCCGGGCGGCCGTCCGCCACGCTCAACGGGGCACCGTCACGCCGGTGAACGACGAGGCCGTCGCAGTTGCGCAGTTGGTGTCTCGGCGGATTGAGCGCATGGATGTCCCGGGTGTCCTCGGTGTCGAAGCCGTACGCGGCGGCCGCGGTGCCGAGACATATCGCGACGGGCTCGCCGGCCCGCAGGTCGAGGCCGCGCAGCCTTGTCATCGTGTCCGGTTCCACCCGGCTGTACACGCCGGGCCACACCTTGATCAGACGGCCGTCGCGGATCTCGATGTCCAGCCGACTGCGGCTGCAGAAATGCAGCAGCTGGCCGGATGTCGCGACGCCCCCCTGCGCGTCGAAGAGCTCGTCGAACGCGTTCATGGTCACGATCGTCAGCCGGCGACCCGGCTTCACAGCGCGCCGGGCTGCCCGCCTGTGGATGAAATCGCGGTTGGGGATGAACAGCGCCCGACGAGCGTGCGTGAAGTTCGGATAAGTGGCGGCGTGGCGCCCGCAGACACGCACGCTCGCGGGCGAGGCGACGAGGGCGGTTAGAAGCGGCCGCCACCTCCGCTGAAGCCGCCGCCGCCGAAGCCCCCACCGCCGCTGAAACCGCCGCCGAAGCCGCCTCCGCCGAACCCACCACGCAGCGCGCCCGAGAGCAGGTTGCCGATCAGGATGCCGCCGATCACCGCGCCCATCTGACCGCCCCCGCCCCCGCCACCGCCGTACGGGCCGTTGAAATGCCGCTGCGCGGCGGTGACGTCCGAGTTGGCCAGCGACTGGGCCTGCGCGGCGAGCATCGCTGCGCCGTTGGCGTGGGCGATGGCCTCGTTCAAGTTCGTCTCGCGCTTGTCGCGAGCGGCCTGCAACTGCCGCACCGCCTCCGCGAGCCGGGTCCGCGCCTCCGGCCCGACCGCCCCGCGTCGGGTGTCGATGTAATCCGACACCGCCCTCACCCGCGACTGCGCGTTGAACAGCGCCTGGTCGAAGGTCCGGCTGAGCCTCTCGATGGTCTCGCGCTCCTGCGCGACCTCGGCAAGCAGCCGGTCGAGTTCCGCGTCGGCTTGGGTGAGCTGGGTGAACGCACCGAGAGGATCGCTGCTGCCGGTGCTTTGCGCGTGCGAAACCGCTTGCACGGCAGCATCCCTGGCCGCGCTCAGCTCGGTGGCCACCGCGACGTTGCCCTGCCCCAGCTGCGCCCCGGCCTGTTTGATGCCGTTCTGAATGTCGGCGATGACGGCGGGTAGGCCGGTCACCGCCCGGTTGATGTCAGTGGACGCGCTGTCGACCGCGTCGAGCAGGGTGCGGGCCTGTCCGAGCGCGGCCTCCGCGGCGTGGATGGCGTCGACCAGGCCGCCCTGCTTGTCGGCGGGCCGGGACACCAGTCCCCGGGCCGTGCCGATGCTCTCGTCGGCGAATGCCAGCCGCTGCCGGGCCTCGTCGATGTTGTCGGCCACCGAAACCAGTGCGGTGTCGGCGAACTGGGACTTCAGGTGCTCCAGGGTCTGTTCGGCCGGTGTCAGCCGGGCGGTCAGGTCGACCATCTGCTGGGTCAGGGTGTCCAGCCTGCTGGGCGCGTTGATCACCAGATCCCGCAGTTGCGCGAACGCCTCCCGCTGCGCTTCGAGTTCCTGGTCGGCCTTCGCCGCGGCGACGATGACGCGGGTGAGCAGATCGCGGCGCTGCATCGGGGTCTCCGGCACCGCGTCGTCGAGGATGTGCCGCACGTTGAGCGCCTGGGCCAGCGTGGTTTTCGCGTTGGCCACCGCCCGGGTGAACGCCGCGGTGTCGTGCTCGCCGAACTCCTCGACGGCCAGCGCCAATTCGCTCTCGCTGGTGCGCACCTCGTTGTCCACGTCGACGACGATCTTGCGGGACAGGTCGTCGAGTGCATCCAGCGGGACCGACGCCAGCGCGTTCGGGTCCGACGGGTCCACCCGCTGGGCCGCCTCGAATTCGGCCTTGCGGCGCTTGCGCCGGCGGCGGCGCTGCCACACCACCAACAGTGCCAGCGCCAGCGCGATGACGGCCAGGGCGACCAGCACGCCGACCCAGCTGACCGAACCGCCGCCACCGCCGGCCAGTCCCTCGGCGGCCGCGACGGCCGCGCCGGCCCAGTCGCCGTTGCGCAGCAGTGGTTCGACGTCGTTGGTCCGGACCTTATCCACGTCGACACCGCGCACCGCGTCGGTCGGCGCCAGCAGCGCGTAGGCCCGGTCGACGGTCGCCACCGCCAGGATCGCGTCCCGGTCGCCGAGATCGCTGCGCTGGTAAGTGGTCTGGGCCCACGTCTGCGCGTCCTGGCCGGAGAAGTCCTCGACAAACACCACCCACAGCCGGAGGCGCTTCTCGTTGTACAGCCGGTCGATCGCGGCCTGCACCTCGGCTTTCCCGGCCGCGTCGAGCGCGCCGGCATTGTCGGTCAGGTAGGTGGGCAGCCGCAGCGGCGGCTCGGCGGCGGCCCCGGGGGCGCAGAGAAGCCCCAAGGTCAGGATGGCGAGCAGCATGGTCAGCAGGCGGGCGACGCGCATGTCCGCCAATGTAGTGCGGCACACCCGGACGGCTGCGTTTACCGGGTGATCACCCCTGGCAGACTGTGCTTCGGTGAGCCCACGACTGCAGGACAGCTACGACGCGTTCGACCGCCAGCGCTTGGTGGCCGAACCGGCGAAGAGCGCCGGCCTGCCCGGGACCGACACCGAGCACCGCTCCGACTTCGCGCGTGACCGGGCCCGCGTCCTGCACTGTGCCGCGCTGCGCCGGCTCGCCGACAAGACCCAGGTGGTGGGCCCGCGCGACGGTGAGACGCCGCGCACCCGGTTGACGCATTCGCTGGAGGTGGCCCAGATCGGCCGCGGGATGGCGATCGGTCTGGGATGCGATCCGGACCTCGTGGATCTCGCCGGTCTGGCGCACGACATCGGCCACCCGCCCTACGGGCACAACGGGGAACGCGCCCTCGACGAGATCGTCAAGGCCTTCGGCGGTTTCGAGGGCAACGCCCAGAACTTCCGCATCCTGACCCGGCTCGAGCCCAAGGTGCTCGACGAGCACGGGCGCAGCGCCGGCCTGAACCTGACCCGGGCATCGCTGGACGCGGTGGCGAAGTACCCGTGGTCCCGTGAGGGCGGCCGCCGCAAGTTCGGGTTCTACGGCGACGACATGGCCGCAGCGCAGTGGGTGCGCGAGGGCGCACCCGCCCGGCAGCCGTGCCTGGAGGCGCAGGTGATGGACTGGGCCGACGACGTGGCCTACTCGGTGCACGACGTCGAGGACGGTGTCATCTCCGGCCGCATCGACCTGCGGGTGCTGGCCGACGCCGACGCCGCCGCCTCGCTGGCCCACGTCGGCGCCCAGTCGTTTCCGTCGCTGACCCCCGACGATCTGATGGAGGCCGCCGCGCGGCTCTCGCAGGTGCCGGTGGTGGCGGCGGTGGGCAAGTTCGACGGCACCCTGTCCGCGTCGGTGGCGCTCAAGACGTTGACCAGTGAGTTGGTCGGACGGTTCGCCAACGCCGCGTTGACCGCCACCCGCGAGGTTGCCGGCCCCGGGCGGTTGCGCCGTTTCGACGCCGAGCTGGCGGTGCCCAGCCTGGTGCGCGCCGAGGTGGCGCTGCTCAAGACCCTCGCGTTGCAGTTCATCATGTCCGACCACCGGCACCTCCAGATCCAGGCCGATCAGCGCAACCGGATCCACGAGGTGGCGCTGGCGCTGTGGGGGCAGGCGCCGGGCAGCCTGGACCCCCAGTTCGCGGCGGAGTTCGCCGCGGCCCCCGACGACGGCGCTCGCCTGCGGGTGGTTATCGACCAGATCGCCTCCTACACCGAGGGGCGACTGGAACGAGTGCACGAAGCGCGCTCGCCCCGGCCTCTAGACTGAGCGGGTGGCGGCCGAAGCGACTCGAGGACGGGGCAGGATCCCCGACCGCGACATCGCCGCCATTCGTGAACGCGTCAACATCGAGGACGTCGTCGGCGACTACGTGCAGCTGCGCCGGGCGGGCGCCGACTCGCTGAAGGGGCTGTGTCCGTTCCACGACGAGAAGTCCCCGTCGTTCCACGTGCGTCCCAACCACGGCCACTTCCACTGCTTCGGCTGTGGCGAGGGCGGCGACGTCTACGCGTTCTTGCAGAAGATCGAGCACGTCAGCTTCGTGGAGTCCGTCGAGTTGCTCGCCGACCGCGTCGGCTACACCGTCACCTACACCGGCGGCGCGAACACCAACGTCCAGCGCGACCGGGGGAGCCGCAGCAGGCTGCTGGCCGCCAACGCGGCCGCCCAGGAGTTCTACGCCGAACAGCTTCAGAGCGACGAGGCCGCGCCGGCGCGCCAGTACCTGCTCGACCGCAACTTCGACGCGGCGGCGGCCACCACGTTCGGTTGCGGTTTCGCGCCGTCGGGTTGGGACACGCTGACAAAACACCTGCGGCGCTTGGGCTTCGAGTTCAAGGAGCTGGAGGCCGCCGGACTCTCGAGAGAGGGCCGGCGCGGCCCGATGGACCGCTTCCACCGCCGGTTGCTGTGGCCGATCCGGGCCAGCGGCGGCGAGGTCATCGGGTTCGGGGCCCGGCGCATCTTCGACGACGACCCGATGGAAGCCAAGTACGTCAACACCCCCGAGACCGTGCTGTACAAGAAGTCCTCGGTGCTGTTCGGGCTCGACCTGGCCAAGCGGGACATCGCCAAGTCGCACCGTGCGGTGGTGGTCGAGGGCTACACCGATGTGATGGCCATGCACCTGGCCGGGGAGACCACCGCCGTCGCGTCGTGCGGCACCGCGTTCGGCGACAGCCACCTCGCGCTGCTGCGCCGGCTGATGATGGACGACAACTGGTACCGCGGCGAATTGATCTTCGTGTTCGACGGCGACGCCGCGGGGCAGGCCGCCGCATTGAAGGCGTTCGACGGGGACCAGCAAGTGGCCGGAAAGTCCTTCGTCGCCGTCGCCGCCGACGGGATGGACCCGTGTGACCTGCGGTTGCGCTCCGGCGACGGTGCGCTGCGTGACCTGGTGGCGCGCCGTATCCCGATGTTCGAGTTCGCCGTCCGCAGCCTGATCCCGGCCGGCGACGTCCTGGACAACGACCCGCAGGCCAAGGTTGACGCGCTGCGCCAATGTGTCCCGCTGGTGGCCCGGATCCGCGACTACGCGCTACGCGACGAGTACGCGAGGCGCCTCGCGGGATGGACAGGCTGGAACGACGAGGGACAGGTGCTCAGCCGCGTGCGTGAGGAGGCGACCAGGCGGGGCATGCCCGAACGCTCCCGCCGCCGTGGAGCCGCCGCCGAGCAGGCGCCGAACGCCCGGAGCGCGGCCGCCCCGCAGATGGCCAGGCCGGACCCTGCCGATCCGGCGTTGTGGCCGCAGCGCGAAGCCCTGAAGTCGGCGCTGCAGTACCCGGCGCTGGCCGGGCCGGTGTTCGACTCGCTGGCCGCGGACAGCTTCACCCATCCCGGCTACGCCGCGGTGCGCGCGGCCGTCGAGGCCGCCGGCGGCACCGGTTCAGGCATCACCGGCGCACAGTGGATCGAGAGGGTGCGCGAGCGGGTGGCCGGCCCGGAGACGGCGAGCCTGGTCAACGAACTCGGCGTGGAGGCCATCAACGCCGACGACGAGCGGCTGCCGCGCTACATCGGCGGCGTGCTGGCCCGCCTGCAGGAGGTGTGGATCGGCAGGCAGATCGCCGAGGTGAAGTCGAAACTGCAGCGGATGTCGCCGGTGGAGCAGGGCGACGAATACCACGCGCTGTTCGGGGACCTCGTGGCGATGGAGGCCTACCGGCGCAGCCTGCTGGAACAGGCCAGCGGTAACGACCTGACTGCGTGATGCCGATACGCGGGTTATGGTGGTCGCGTTGAACCGTCGGGGAGAAGGTGGGTTGTGATGGGCAGGATCCAGGGCAACAGGATGCGGCTGATCGCCGGGGCCATCGCCGCCGCCGCGGTCGCCGTCCCTCTCTACGCGGTCGCCGGCGTGAACGCCGCGGAGGCCAACGCCGGGCCGCGCTGCCTGGCGTGGTTCGGCAACAAGGAGGACGGCAACTGCCTGTCCTACTCCAACGGTTCAGGCGCCACGATCGGCACCCCGCAGATCGGTTTCGGTGACAACGGCTTCGGTTTCTACACCGGCCCGCTGCTGCCGGGCACCACGATCAGTCAGGGCATCGGCGGCAACTAGGGGTTCTTCCTCACCAACGGCTCCGGCTCGAGAACCTCGGTGCCGGAGTCGATGCGTGTCAACTTCACCATCGCCGGGTCGGGGGACACCCGCTCGGCGATTTTGCGTCGCCCGGCTTCGATGACGGCCTTGGCCGCCGGGCTGCCGGTGACGGCCCGGTAGGTGCCCGCGATCTGCTCGAAACGCCGCCGGCCGGCCTTCGTTCCCATCACGTAGCCGACGGCCGCTGCGGCGACATACCCGATCACAGGGCTCCTCCCGGAGGTCTCGAAGTGAGGTGACGTGTCGGGTTCCATCCTGCCTCACGACCGGCTGTACGCGCCGGGCCGGGAGCGCATTGGCACCGTCGCGCCGACGTAGGCTAGAGTGCTCTCTGGCCCGCGGCGCAGACCGCGGGAGGGCAATCCCCTGTAGCTCAATTGGCAGAGCATTCGGCTGTTAACCGAAGGGTTGCTGGTTCGAGTCCAGCCGGGGGAGCCATCAGTTCCCGCCCACCCGCCGGGGCAGTTTCCCGCCCACCCGCCCGGGGCAGTTTCCCGCCCACCCGCCCGGGGGCAGTCGGCGAATCTCCTGTGGCCTCGGTGGGAACCCCCTGTCACGGCACGTCCGCACCGCAGTCGGGTGGATACGCTCCTCGCACCGACGCAAGCCTCCGACACTGAGTGTCAACGGGTTTCGCGTCCTACGACGACTACGGGAGCGACGCTCGCCACCATGTCCTTCTCGCCCCCGGTGCGCGCCACGGCGCCCTGTGGTGCCGCGCCGTGGGGCGACTGCGGATAAGACGCGCGCTCAGAAGCGCTTTGACGGTTGCCCGCCGCGCCCGCATATTCTGAGGCGCATGCGAGTTGCGCGCCCTCAGGGCAGTCATGTGGCGCTGGCCGTGCTGGTCGCCGGCGTGACGGCCGCCGCCGGATGCGGCTGGAGTCCCCCGGCGCCGGCGCCGACGAGTGTGGCCGCCGACTGCGGCCCGGGCCCGACCCCGCAGGCCATCGAGTCCGAGTTGTCGCTGCTGCCGCCGGGGCCGTGGCGTGAGACCGCCCGCGGCAGCGCCGCAGACTGTCGGCTGCAGTGGGCGGTGGTGACCTCCGGCGATCAGCCCGACAGCCCGCAGCAGGTGTTGTTCTTCGACAGTGACGAGCCCGTCGGTTCACCGACGATGGACCCGCGGCCCTACATCACCGTGACCCCGCAGGGCCAGCACGACGCCGTCGTGCAGTACCAGTGGCGGCAAGGCCGGGACGAGCCGTGCTGCCCGACCGGTATCGGCACCGCCAAGGTCACACTCGAGGAGGGCAGGCTGACGGTCCTGGACCCGATACCGGGGCCCTGACGTCCGCTAGTGTCATGCGTCATTAATTAGTTTACAGTGTGGGATGATGGTGTATGCCGTCATCTGCGCTGGTGATCAGTTCTGAGGATCGCGTGACGTTGGAGTCGTGGACGCGGTCGACGACGGCATCTGCCGGTCATGTCGAGCGGGCCCGGATCGTGCTGGCGGTGGCTGATGGTGCCGGCACCTCTGGCGCAGCCCGGCAGGTGGGAGTCTCGCGACCGACGGTGATCAAATGGCGGGATCGATTCGCCGCGTACGGGATTGATGGACTTGCCGACGAGCCTCGCAGCGGTCGACCCAAGACTGTCGACGACGCGGCGATCCTGGCAGCCACCCTGGAGCCGCCGCCGGAGGTTTTGGCGGTCACCCACTGGTCGAGTCGACTGCTCGGCAAACACCTCGGCGTGGGGGACGCCACGGTCGCCCGGGCCTGGCGCCGTTACGGGGTCAAACCCTGGCGCCGGGAGACCTTTAAGTTCTCCACCGACCCGGAGCTGGAGGCCAAGGTCCGCGACGTAATCGGCCTCTACTTGAACCCGCCGACCAACGCGATCGTGTTGTGCGTAGATGAAAAGTCCCAGATTCAAGCCCTCAACCGGACCCAGCCGATCCTGCCGCTGCGTCCCGGGTTGCCCGAAAAAGCGACCCATGACTACCAGCGCAACGGCACCGCCACCTTGTTTGCCGCACTCGAGATCGCCACCGGCAAGGTGACCGACCGCTGCTATGAGCGGCACGGCAAAGCGGAGTTCCTCGACTTCCTCAAAGCGGTCGCCCGCGCTTACCCCCGACGGAAACTGCACGTGGTGTGCGACAACTACCACACCCACAAGCATGCCGACATCAACGCCTGGCTGGACAAGAACCCCCGCGTGACACTGCATTTCACGCCGACCTCAGGATCCTGGCTGAACATGGTCGAGGTGTTCTTCTCGATCATCACCCGCCAAGCCATCCGCCGTGGCTCGTTCAACAGCGTCAAAGAACTGATGGCCGCCATCGCCGCGTTCATCCAAGGCTGGAATCAGCGCTGCCACCCATTCGTGTGGACCAAATCCGCAGACGACATCCTGCCCCATACCCGTAAACCAAATTCAGACGCGAGACACTAGATGGTCCCCGCGCTGGTCGCGTTCTGCGGGGTGTGCTCGTCGGCGTCGGGGATGTGCTCCGGGTGCAGCATCTCGGCATAGCGCAGCTGCTCGGGGATGCCGAATCCGTCGACGAGCATCTCGGCATAGGGGCGCAGGCGCCGGCAGCGGTCGTTGATGCCCCGGGTGACGGCCTTGGCGCGCTCGGTGGACAGGAACCGGTGCTCGACGAACCAGGCCTTGTCCTCTTCGATCACCGACAACGCGTACAGGTCGCACACCATGCCCAGGATCTCGCGGGCCAGGCGGTCCTGGCAGGCGTCGATGCCCGCGACGAAGGCCTCCAGCACAATGCGGTCGATGTGGGCCTGCGCGACGTGCAGCACATGGTCCTGCACCGAGTTGAACGCGTCGAAGGCGCTCATCTCCTTGGCCTTGCTCTGCAGCCGCCGCGCCACCGACGAGATCATGTACTCTTCGCGGTCCTCGAACATCGCGACCTGCGTACCCCGGTTGAAAAGGCTGCCCTCTTCCTCGTTGTCCTGCCGGGTGTCCAGGATGGTTTGCATGATCGTCTGTGCCGCAGTGCGTTTGAGCACCCGCTCACCGGCGAAGTTGGCCGCGAAGCGTACCCACTCGACCGGGCTCATGCCCTTGATGTCGTCGGCGTAGGCGGTCAGCAGCTCCTTGGCCACCAGCTGGAACAGCACATGGTTGTCGCCTTCGAACGTGGTGAACACGTCGGTGTCGGCCTTCAACGCGATCAACCGGTTCTCGGCGAGATAGCCTGCGCCGCCGCACGCCTCGCGGGCCTCCTGGATGGCGCGGGTGGCGTGCCAGGTGTTGGCCGCCTTCAGGCCCGCAGCGCGGGATTCCAGCTCGCGCTGCTCCTCGGGGTCTGGGTCGTCGGCGGTCTGCAGTTCGTGGCAGCGGGCCACCAGCTCATTTTGAGCGAACTGCAGCGCGTAGGAGCGGGCGATCAACGGAAACAGCCGGCGCTGGTGGACGAGGTAGTCCATCAACAACACCTCACCGCCGTCGGGATCGGAGAACTGCCTGCGCTGCAACGCATACCGGGTCGCGATGTCGAGAGCGACGCGCGCGGCCGCGCCCGCGCTGCCACCGACGGTGACCCGACCGCGGATCAGGGTGCCCAGCATCGTGAAGAAGCGGCGGTTGGGGTTCTCGATCGGGGAGCTGTAGGTGCCGTCGGCGGCGACGTCGGCGTACTTGTTCAACAGGTTCCCGCGCGGTATCCGGACGTTGTCGAACTGGATGCGGCCGTTGTCGACGCCGGGGAGCCCACCCTTGTAGTGGCAGTCCGACGTCGTCACGCCGGGCAGGTCGTTGCCGTCGTCGTCGCGAATGGGCACCACGAAGCAGTGCACGCCGTGCGTGACGCCGTCCGGGGTGATCAGTTGCGCGAAAACCGCTGCGACCCGGGCGGTCTCGGCTGCGCCGCCGATGTAATCCTTGCGTGACGAGGGGGTGGGGGAGTCGATGACGAACTCCTCGGTGGCCGGGTCGTAGGTGGCCGTGGTTTCCAGCGACTGGACATCGCTGCCGTGACCGGTCTCGGTCATCGCGAAACAGCCGAGCAGCTCGAGGTCGATCAGCTTCTTGACGTACGCCTGGTGGTGACGCTCGGTCCCCAGATTCTCGATGGCGCCGCCGAACAGACCCCACTGCACGCCGGCCTTGACCATCAACGACAGGTCGCTCATCGCCAGCATCTCGATCTGGGTGACCGCGGCGCCGACGTCGCCGTTGCCGCCGTGCTCCTTTTTGAAGCCGTCCTCGGCCGCGCCGCGGGCGGCCATGATCTTCATCTGCTCGGCCACTTTCGTGCGCGCGATGACGGTGTTGGGGGTGTAGTGCGGCCGGAAGATCTCGTTGCTGAGTTCCTGTCGCACCCGGTTCTTCACGTCACGGAAACGGCCGTCGAGTGAGTTGCGCAGATGCTCCGCGGTGGTGGTCATGATGCGACGGTAGCCCTCCGGGCGTGACCGCAAACTGTGATGTGCCAAACCCAGGTAAACCTCATTACCGGGGCGGTGGCCGGGCGGTGTTCAATCAAGCCCATGACGCAGCCTTCCGAGGGGCCGTCCGAGGCGCCACCGCAGGGGCCTCTGTCGCCGACCGGCAAGCCGCACGTCGCCGGCCATCGACATTCCGATGTGACCGGAGGGTGGTTGCGCGCGGCGACATTCGGCGCGATGGACGGTCTGGTGAGTAACACCGCCCTGATCGCGGGCGTGGCCGCCAGCGCCGACGCGCACACCGTCGTCATCAGCGGCGTGGCCGGGTTGCTGGCCGGCGCGTTCTCGATGGCGCTGGGGGAGTACACGTCGGTGACGACGGCGAACGAGCAGATCGAGTCGGAGGTGCGGGTGGAGCGCCGCGCGTTCAAGAACTATCCGCAGGCCGAGCGCGCCGAGTTGGTGGCGATGCTGACCGATATGGGGATGAGCCCGGAGACCGCCGCCAAGGCCACCGAGGAGATCCACCGGGACGAGCACAAGGCCATGAATTTCCATCTCGTGCAGGAGCTTGGGGTGGATCCCCGCGAGAAGCCGTCGCCGTGGGTCGCGGCGATCTCGTCATTCTTCCTGTTCGCCGTCGGCGCGATCATCCCGTTGATTCCGTATCTGCTCGGCTACGAATCGCTGTGGGCCGGTCTGGCGTGCGGCGGGGTCGGGCTGCTGCTGGCCGGGGGCGTGGCGGCGCGCTTCACCCGCCGGCCGCTGATCTGGGCGGCGTCGCGGCAGCTGCTTCTCGGCGGAGTGGCGATCGCCGCGACCTATCTGGTCGGTTATCTGATCGGCGCTGCGGTGACCGGGTGATCAGCTGTCGCTGCCCACGGTGACCGCGCGCGCCTGATCGGTGAGCTCGTCGAGTTCGCTCTCCTCGACGTCGATGTGGCGCAGATGTCCGCGCGTCGCGACGAGGACGCCGGCCGCCAGCAGCAGCGCCGCCGTGCCCACCCAGAACGGCAGATGCACGTTCACCTGCTCGCCGAGCACGCCGGCCAGCCACGGCGGCTCCGCCGAAACGCATGAAGCTGTAGGCCGCCGACGCGACACCGCGTTCGACGGGCGCGGCCTTCATCACCGTCTCGGTGATCAATGTGTTGTTGATGCCGATCCACAGTCCGGCGATCACCACGCATGTGGCCAGGACGGCCTTGCTGTCGGTGCCGACGGCCATCACGGCCAGGGTCAGCGCCATCGCGACCAGGTTCACCAGCAACGTCGGCACGGTCCCGAAGCGGCGCTGCAGGCGGGGTGCGACGAACACCGAGGTGAACGCCAGCGCGACACCCCATCCGAAGAAGATGAACCCGATTTGGTGGGCACTCAGGTCGAGCGGGAACGGCGTGAACGCCAGCAACGTGAAGAATCCGAAGTTGTAGAGCAGCGCGGTCACTGCCACCCCGAACAGGGCGCGGTGGCGCAGGGCGCGGAACGGGTCGGCCAGCGTGGTGGCGCGTTCGGCGCGGGGTGTGGCCGGAAGCAGGAACGTGGTCACGACGAGCGCGACGGCCATCAGCACGGAGACCCCGAAGAACGGGCCGCGCCACGAGATCGAACCGAGCACGCCGCCGACCAGCGGGCCGACCGCGATGCCGACACCGAGTGCGGCCTCGTACAGGATGATGGCCTGCGCGACCGAACCTTTGGCCGCGTTGACGATGGTGGCCAGCGCGGTCGCGATGAACAGCGCGTTCCCCAGGCCCCACAGCGCCCGCCAGCCGACGATGCCCATCACCGAGTCGCTCGTCCCGGCCAGGCCGGCGCCGGCGATGATGATCACCAACCCGAGCAGCAGCGTGCGTTTCGGGCCGATCCGGCTGGACACCACGCCGGTGACCAGCATCGCGACCCCCATCACCGCCATGTAGCTGGTGAACAGCAGCGACACCTGTGACGGCGTCGCGTCCAGGTTGTCGGCGATCGGCTTCAAGATCGGGTCGACGAGGCCGATGCCCATGAAGGCGACGACGGAGGCGAACGCGACGGCCCAGACGGCCTTCGGTTGGGAACGAAGCATAGGGGAACTATATAGATCTCCAATGCATCCGCTCAAATCAGCGCGTCCCCGGACCCTGGGTCGTGGCGTCCTCGATGATCCGGCGCATGATGTCCACCGCGCCGGCCAGGCAGTCCCGCTCGGCGTCGGTCAGTCGCTCCAGGTGTGGGTCGATCGCCGCGCCGCGGTCGGCGCGAGCCTGCCGCAGCGCCGCGACACCCTGCGGGGTGATCCGGATCAACACGGCCCGTGCATCGTTCGGATCGGCCGTGCGGGTGACCATGCCGGCGTCCTCCAGGCGGCGCACCTGTGTGGTCATGGTCGGCTGAGAGCAGTGGTCGAGTGCGGCCAGATCGGAGATCCTGGCCTCGCCGCGGTCCTCGATCGTGGACAGCAGCCGCGCCTGCGCGAAGGGCACCGGCATCCGGACTCGCTGATTGGCAAGCCGGTTGATCCGGGCCACCACGGCCAGCAGGTCGGATCCGAGCGTCGTCGACATGCGCCCATGGTTACATAGGCTGGGCTATGTAAATCAAGGCGGGCCGTGTTCTCGGTCACAGCCCGGGCGCTCTGCCGGCGACGGTACGGCTGGCAGAATCGTGTGATGACATCGGCCGGACCGGAGCGCGTCCTTCGACGGACCGGCCCGCTTCGACCGGTCGAACTGGCCCAGGCCGCCGTCATGGCCGCGCTGTGCGCGGCGATCGCGATCATCGCCGTCGTGGTGCCCTTCGCCGCCGGATTATCGCTGCTCGGGACCGTTCCGATGGGGCTGCTCGCCTACCGGTACCGGCTGCGGGTGCTGCTCGCCGCGACGGTGGCCGGCGGGATCGTCGCCTTCCTGATCGCCGGGATGGGCGGCTTCATGACCGTCGTGAACTGCGCCTACATCGGCGGGCTGACCGGGATCGTCAAACGCCGGGGCCGTGGCACGCCGACGGTCATCGCCTGCGCGCTGGTGGCCGGTGCGCTGTTCGGGCTCGTCATCGTCGCCGCCCTGGCCGTGTTGAGCCGGCTGCGCAACCTGATCTTCGATTCCGTCACCGCCAACATCACCGGCCTGGCCGCGGTCATCGAGCGCATCCCGGGCCTGGAGAGTCTCGCCGCGCGGCTCACCCGCGATTTCGCCACCGCGCTGCACTACTGGCCGTTCCTGTTCTTCGCCTCGGGCGTCGTCAGCATCACGTTCGTCAGCCTGGTGGGCTGGTGGGCGCTGTCGCGGGTGTTGGGCCGCCTGCTCGGCGTGCCCGACGTGCACAAGCTGGAAGCCCCTGCCGAGATCGGCGCCGTGGCTCCGGTTCCCCTGCAGTTGCGCGACGTCCGCTTCCGTTACCCCAACACCGACCACGACGCCCTCGGCCCGGTTTCGTTGCAGGTCCGCCCCGGGGAGCATCTCGCGGTGACCGGCGCCAACGGCTCGGGCAAGACGACGCTGATGCTGGTGTTGTCCGGGCGTGAACCCACCGCCGGGACCGTGGAGCGCCCCGGCGCGGTCGGATTGGGCAGGGTCGGCGGCACCGCGGTGGTGATGCAGCATCCGGAAAGCCAGGTGCT
Source organism: Mycobacterium sp. SMC-8 (assembly GCF_025263565.1). Lineage (NCBI taxonomy): Bacteria > Bacillati > Actinomycetota > Actinomycetes > Mycobacteriales > Mycobacteriaceae > Mycobacterium > Mycobacterium sp. SMC-8. Next base: position 5,737,602 of record NZ_CP079865.1, on the reverse strand, counting down.
GGGTACCCGGGTCGCCGACGACGTGGTGTGGGGCCTGCCGCCGGGGGCCGCCATCGACGTGGACCAGCTGCTCGCCGAGGTCGGGCTCGACGGGCTCGCCGAGCGCGACACCGGCGGACTGTCCGGTGGCGAATTGCAGCGGCTTGCGGTCGCCGCCGCGCTCGCCCGCGACCCGGCGCTGCTGATCGCCGACGAGGTCACCAGCATGGTCGACCAGGACGGCCGCGAGGCGCTGATGTCGGTGCTGTCTGGGCTGACCACGCGGCATCGGACCGCGCTGGTGCACATCACCCACTACAACAACGAGGCCGAGGCCGCCGACCGCACGGTGATGCTGGCCGGCAACGGCGCCGCCGACAACACCGAGATGGTCGAGCAGGCGGAGGTGCCGGCACCGGCGGCAGCTCCCGACGCGACGCGAGGAGCCCCCGTTCTCGAGCTCGTCGGCGTCGGCCACGAGTACGGCAGCGGGACACCATGGGCGAAGGCCGCACTGCAGGACATCGACCTCACGGTGCACGAGGGCGACGGTGTGCTCATCCACGGCCTCAACGGCTCCGGTAAGTCCACACTGGCCTGGATCATGGCCGGCCTGACCGTGCCCACCACCGGCAGCTGCCTGCTCGACGGCAAACCGGTGTCCGAACAGGTTGGGGCCGTGGCGATCTCATTCCAGGCCGCGCGGCTGCAGCTGATGCGCAGTCACGTCGCCCACGAGATCGCCTCGGCCGCGGGATTCTCGGTGCGCGACAGCGACCGGGTCATCGCCGCGCTGGCCAGCGTCGGACTCGACCCGGGCCTGGCGATGCGACGCATCGACCAGCTCAGCGGGGGCCAGATGCGTCGGGTGGTGCTGGCCGGTCTGCTGGCACGCTCACCCAGGGCCCTGATCCTCGACGAACCGCTCGCCGGTCTGGACGCCGAATCACAGCGGGGTCTGTTGCGGCTGTTGGAGGATCTGCGCCGCCGAGAGCGCCTGACCGTGGTGGTGATCTCCCACGACTTCGCCGGCCTCGAGGAGTTGTGCCCGCGCACAGTGCATCTGGAGAACGGTGTGCTGAGTCCCGCCCCGGCCACCGCGGGCGGACGGCCGTGACCGCCGCGGAGCCGCGCAAGCCGCGCCGCCAGGTGGTGCTGCTGCGGCCGGTGCCCGGGGACACTGTCATGCACCGGCTCTGGGCGGGCTCGAAGCTGCTGATCGTCGCGGGGATCGGGGTGCTGCTGACGTTCTACCCGGGCTGGGTGCCGATCGGGGCGGTCGCGCTGCTGGTCGTCGTCGGCGCGGTCATCGCCCGCATCCCGAGGGGCGTGTTGCCCACCATCCCGGGCTGGCTGTGGTTCCTGCTGCTGCTGGGCGGGGTCACCGCCACCTTCGCCGGCGGAAGCCCGGTGCTCGACTTCGGATCCGTCGAGATCGGCCTGGGCGGGCTGTTGAACTTCCTGCGCATCACCGCGCTGTCGATCGTGCTGCTGGGCTTGGGCGCGATGGTGTCGTGGACCACGAATGTGGCCGAAGTCGCGCCCGCGGTGGCCAGGCTCGGCCGACCGCTGCGCGCGCTGCGCATCCCGGTCGACGACTGGGCGGTGGCGCTGGCGTTGGCGCTGAGAGCATTTCCGATGCTTGTCGACGAGTTCAGCGTGCTGTACGCCGCGCGGCGGCTGCGCCCGCGCGAGGTGGACGGCCGCCGCGGTCCCCGGATCCGGCAGCGGTTGTCCAGCCTGATCGACCTGCTCGCCGCCGCTGTCACGGTGGCGTTGCGCCGCGCCGACGAGATGGGCGACGCGATCACCGCGCGGGGCGGGGCCGGACAGATCTCGGCCGTCCCGTCCGGGCCCAAACGCCGCGACTGGCTGGCGTTCACCGTCGTGATCGCGGTGTGCGGCATCGCACTCGCGCTGGAGCTGACCGTCCTGGGCACCAGCGCCATCCAACGCTGAACCACTACGGTGTGAAGGCGTGACAGCCCGAACCGTCGATCCGGACTTCCTTGCGCTGCCGCGCCACGCGCTCGCCGATGCGGCCCTGACCGCCGCGACGCAGGCGGGCGCCAGCTACGCAGACCTTCGCATCCACGCCATCACCACCGAGTCCGTGCAGTTGCGCGACGGCGCGCTGGAGACCGCGGTCACCGATTACGCGATCGGGCTGGCGGTGCGGGTGATCGTCGACGGCACTTGGGGGTTCGCCTCGCACGCCGAACTGGACACCGCTGCCGCCGCCGACACCGCCCGGCGCGCCGTGCGGATCGCCACCACGCTGGCGCCGTTGAACGCCGAGCGCATCGAACTCGCGCCCGAGCCGGTCTACCGGGACGTCTCCTGGGTGTCGGACTATCGGATCGACCCGTTCGGGGTCCCGGCCCGGGACAAGATCGCGGTGCTGGAGGACTACTCCGGCCGGTTGCTCGCCGCCGACGGGGTGGATCACGTGTCGGCCTGGCTGAACGCGGCCAAGGAGCAGACCTTCTACGCCGATACGTTCGGTTCGGCGATCACGCAGCAGCGGGTACGGGTGCTGCCCAGCCTGGACGCCGTGTCCGTCGACGCGGCGGCCGGGTCGTTCGAGTCGATGAGCACGCTGGCCCCGCCGACCGCGCGGGGCTGGGAAGCGGTGGCCGGTGACGAGGTCTGGGACTGGTCCGGCGAATTGGCCGAACTGCCGACGCTGCTTGCCGAGAAGGTCAAGGCGCCCAGCGTGGTTGCCGGCCCCACCGATCTGGTCATCGACCCCACGAATCTGTGGCTCACCATCCACGAGTCGATCGGCCACGCCACCGAGTACGACCGCGCGATCGGATACGAAGCCGCCTACGCCGGAACGTCGTTCGCCACCCCGGACAAGCTCGGCCGGATGCAGTACGGCTCCCCGGTGATGAACGTGACCGCCGACCGGACCGTGCAGCACGGACTTGCGACAGTGGGCTTCGACGACGAGGGGGTGCGCGCGCAGAGCTGGGATCTGGTGCGCGACGGGGTGTTCGTCGGATACCAGCTCGACCGTGTGTTCGCGCCGCGGCTCGGAGTGGGCCGGTCCAACGGCTGCTCGTACGCCGACTCCGCACATCACGTGCCGATCCAGCGGATGCCCAACGTTTCGTTGCAGCCCGGACCGGAGGACCTCGGCGTCGCGGACCTGATCGCGCGGGTGTCCGACGGGCTGTACATCGTCGGTGACAAGAGCTGGTCGATTGACATGCAGCGCTATAACTTCCAGTTCACCGGTCAGCGCTTCTACCGGATCCGTAACGGCAGGCTCGACGGCCAGGTGCGTGACGTCGCCTACCAGGCGACCACCACCGATTTCTGGGGTGCGCTGGAAGCTGTTGGCGGACAGTCCACGTGGCGTCTCGGTGGGGCATTCAACTGCGGCAAGGCCCAGCCCGGTCAGGTGGCCGCCGTCAGTCACGGCTGCCCGGCGGCACTGTTCCGGGGTGTCAACGTGCTGAACACGCGTGAAGAAGGCGGGCGCTAGACACATGATCGGAGCACAACTGGTAGTCGAGGTTGCGCTGAATGAGGCGCGCAGGCTCGGCAGAGCCGACGAGACCATCGTGCTGGTGACCGACCGGGTGGATGCGTCGCTGCGGTGGGCCAACAACACGATGACCACCAACGGTGAATCGACCAGCCGCACCACCACCGTCATCTCGGTGGTGCGCAATGGCGAGGACGCCCACGTGGGGTCGGTGCGTTCCAGTGCTGTAGACCCGGCCGTCATCACCGATCTGGTGTCCGCATCCCAGAACGCGGCGGCGACGGCGCCGCCCGCCCGCGACAACGCCCCGCCGCTGCCCGGCGGGGACACCCCGGCCGACTGGGACGCTGGCATCCCGCGCACCGGCGCGGAGGTGTTCGGCGGGGTGGCACAGGCTCTGGCGCAAGGCTTCCGGGGCCGCGACACATTGTTCGGTTTCGCCCGCCACGAACTGGAGACGACGTTCGTCGCGACCTCGACGGGTCTGCGCCGGCGCTTCACGCAGCCGACCGGCTCGGTGGAGATCAATGCCAAACGCGACGGGGCCAGCGCATGGAGCGGGGTCAGCACCCCCGACTTCTCTGACGTGCCAGTGCATTCCATGCTCGACGACCTGGCGACGCGGTTGTCGTGGGCGCAGCGCAGCGTCGAACTGCCGGCCGGCCGGTACGAGACCATCATGCCGCCGTCCACCGTGGCCGACATGATGATCTACCTGATGTGGTCGATGGGCGGTCGCGGCGCCCAGGAGGGCCGCACGGCGCTGGCCGCGCCGGGCGGAGGCACACGGGTGGGGGAGAAGCTCACGTCGCTGCCGCTGACGCTGTACTCCGATCCCCGCGCGCCGGGCCTGGAATGCTCGCCGTTCGTGACGGCGACGAGTTCGTCGGAACGGGCGTCGGTCTTCGACAATGGCATGGCGATCGACCGGGTGGACTGGATCCGAGACGGAACCGTCAACGCGCTGGCCTATCCGAGGGCGGCCGCGGCGGAGTTCGGCCAGCCGGTGGCGGTGGCGGCGGACAACCTGTTGATGACCGGCGGCACGGCGAGCCTGCAGGACATGATCGCCGGCACCGAGCGGGGGCTGCTGCTCACCACGCTGTGGTACATCCGTGAGGTCGACCCCTCGGTGCTGCTGTTGACCGGGCTGACCCGCGACGGCGTGTACCTGATCGAGGACGGCAAGGTCGCCGCCGCGGTCAACAACTTCCGTTTCAACGAGAGCCCACTGGACCTGCTGCGCCGGGCCACCGAGGCCGGCGTCAGCGAGGTCACGTTGCCGCGTGAGTGGGGCGACTGGGCCACCCGCGCCAGCATGCCGTCGCTGCGGATCCCCGACTTTCACATGTCCTCGGTCAGTCAGGCGCAATAATGCGCTGGTGACCGATCACGAGTTGCCTAAGCGGTTGGCAGACATGGCCGCGCTGTCTTCCGGTGAGCCGCGCGCGGACACGCTGATCCGGCTGACCTGCGGGCGGGCGCTGTCGCTGCCGCCGTTGCCGCCCCCGGTCGATCTGGCCGACGAACACACCGAGCATGACGCCGTGCTCGTCGCGTTCGCCGAGCAGTTCACCGTCGACGTGACCGGCATCGGGGACAATCAGCGCCAGCGCTTCCTGAAGACTTTCGGGGACAACGCTTTTCGGGCGGTGGTGGCGATCTACGTCGCTGACTTCCTGCCGCGGGTGTGGGCCGGGTGCGACGCGCTCGGCATCGGTAAGCCCGGGTGGCGGGCCGAGATCCAGCTCGACACGCAGACCGATCCGGTCGGTGCGGTGCTGGGCGGGTTCGTGCCCGCGGTGGCACGGTTGCGCGAGCTGGACCCGGTCACCACCGAGGTGGTGCGGCTGCGCGGGGCCGAGGCGCACGACTGCCGGCTGTGCAAATCGCTGCGCGAAGGTCATGCGCTCGATGCGGGCGGGTCAGAGCAGCTGTATCGCCAGATCGCGGACTTCGAGACGGCCGACGGGCTGACCGCGGCGCACAAGGCGGCGCTGCGCTATGTCGATGCGCTGATCTGGTCGCCGTCGCGCATCGATGCCGGGGTCGCCGAGGAAGTTCGCCGGCATTTCTCCGAGACGCAGCGGCTGGAGCTCACGCTCGACGTGATGCGCAACGCTGCGAACAAGATCGCGGTGTCGCTGGGAGCCGATGCGCCGCGGGTGGCCGAGGGCACCGAACGCTACGAGGTCGACGAGCGGAGCCAGACGATATTCGCCTGACCTGCCGTGTGCGACCATGGTGGCCGCACATCGTGCCGGGGCGGTAGCTCAGTCGGTTAGAGCCGTGGACTCATAATCCATTGGTCGCGGGTTCGAGCCCCGCCCGCCCCACGTCAGAGGGTGTTTTTCAAGATCGAATCTTGGAACTCATCGTTTATTCACCGTTTATGACGGTCTTCGCAGGTCGTATGGCCTGTCGCCAAGCCTCGCGCACCGCGACGAGGGCTTCGGCTGCGGAGACGTTGAGGCGGGTCTGTCCGGCCAGCTGCGCCTGCCACTCGGCGTCCGTCGGGGCCCGGTCGAACATGCGCAGCGTCGGCGCCTTGTTGGTTGGTCCGTACCGCCGAAACAGCGCGGCGGCCTTCGCGTCGATAGCACCGACCCGGCTCAGCGCCCACAGGTCCCAGAGGTCGCGGGCTGCGTGCCGGTCCGTCCATGTCGCCGTCTTCGACGCCGCGAACGCGGGGAGGGTCGGCACAAGCAGTTCAGCAGCGGGTGCGTCCGCATAGCGCTGAAACAGAGCGCGGCGTTCCGTCGGCCAGACGACCCGGTCGCGTGCGGAGAGCAGTTGGAGGCGGACCGGGCGTCCGTCCGACGGGCGCAACAGCACCGGCAGGGTGTCTGCAGTACCGCTGAGTGCGGGTTCGACGGTCAGCCGGCCATGGGTGCGCGCGACGGCGCGGGAGAGTGTGGCGTCGAGCTCGGCGGCCAACTCTTTGCGGCTGCCGATGGCGATGAGGTCGATGTCTTCACTGAGCCGTCCGTCGGGGAGGTGGGTGCGTGCCAGGGCGGTGCCGCCGATGAAGTGGAGGTGGTCACCGAACTCACGGCTGAGGAACGCGAGGATGTGGGAAATGAGGTGGTCGCGCTCGACTTGTTCGGTGGACACGCCGAACTGCGTTGCGACCGAATCGCGTTCGTCAGGATCCATGAGCAACCCCTGCCCAGTCTTCTGCCCGACGCAGGGAAGCCAGGCGGCGCTGTGCGGTGGCGAGCTGGCGCAAACGGTCTGGATCCGCTCGTGCGTAGAGGGCTTCGACGGCGGCGGGGACGTCGGCTGCGCTGTCGCCGAGGGTGGGACGGTGCGCGAGGTCGAGGATGGTTTGTTCGGGCGTCGTTGCCAGTGTGGGGCCCAGGTCAGTGCGGACGCGTTCGGCGTCGAGTTCTGCGGTGTTGCGTTTGACGAACCGTACGACCGCCGGCCGGTCGGTGAGTGTGATGGGGCGGTGTTGGCGCGGTACCGCCACGATGGCGGTTGCCAATGCACGAGGAATCGCGCCGTGCAGGCGCGCGGCGCTGAGTCCCATGACGACGATGTCGTCATGGCCGTAGATCGTCGTGGCGATTCCGGCGGCGGCGACTTCCAGATCAGGAATCCATTTGCGGCCCAACATTTCTTGGGGAATGACGACGTAGTAACCGTTGGCGAGGCGATGGAGCAGGCCGCGCTCGTGGAGCCGCGCGATCTCGGGGCCCGGGTATGCGTAGGTGTCCTCGGCCTGCCCGGTGCGGAAGGTACGCAGTGGGCGCGCGGCGAGGCCGGCGGGGACCGCCGTGCTGTGTCGCCTTGCCATAATCCATCCTCCATTATGCGAATCATAGGCTATTAACCTATAAAATGCATACTTTTCAAGTTTATTGACCGTCGGGATCTTCGACTGCGCGGTCGAGCAGATCGGCCACTTGTGTACGGACCCGGCCGCGGCTCATGTAGCGGTCTTGAGTCATGCTCATCCGCCCAAGGCGTCACCGCCGACACCAGCCACGCCGTCCTCGGCGAAAGCGCCACCCGAAACCTGCTCTACGTAGCCATGACTCGCGGCCGCCAACATAGTTATTCCTCTGCGTCACTTGACGCTGCGGTCTGCCGTGCATCGCATGCGTCGTCTGTGCTGGGGCAGCGCTGGTCGAATTGGCTAATCCCGCGGCGCTGAGCGTCCGATTAACGCAGTAACAAGCGCGGCCTGACACTTAGTACTCCATGTTTACGTGCCATTCCCACTGGGCAGCTTCCTCGTCTACGAACTGATCAAACCGTTCAGCTTCGAACGCTGCATTGACCTTGCTGCAAAACTCTCGGTCGTACCGGACGTCAAGTCCAGCTTGGATCCAGGTCCACGCCGGCCACATAAGAATGTCGGCTACCTCGGCCTCCCATTGTTGACCGTCCCTCTGTGTGACGACCACGGCGGGGGTGATCGTCATTGAAGTTGTCGAAATCCCGGGTCGGGGACGGCGGTCGTCTGCATCATCAGCGTGCCCACGAACGGACCCCGCGCTGGTCTGCTCGCGCAGAGTCCATTTCGGCTCCGGCGCGATGCCGAATCCCGAGATCGTCACAATCGGTGACGGCGGACGCGTCGATTCTGCGGTCGCCCAACACGAACTGACCCCTATCCCGGTTCCCGGGTGATAGGTAAGGCTGGTGGATCATGGACTGGCTCTGCGGTGATCGTCGCGCGCACCGGCGAACTGGCCGAGAAACTGCTCGCCGCCGGCGAACTCCGCTGCCCGCGGTGCCGCGACGGCCAGCTGACTTCTTGGGGCTACGGCAGGCGGCGCTCCGTGCGCGATCACGACGGGACCACGATCACGGTGCGCCCCCGCCGCACGCGATGCCGGTCCTGCTCGTCAACGCATATCGTGATGCCCGCCGCTCTGCAGCCACGCCATGCCGACACCACCGCAGTGATTGGAACAGCATTGCTGCACAAAGCAAATGGACTCGGACACCGGCGTATCGCGGCGACCATGGGGCGGCCGGTGTCCACCGTGCGCCGCTGGCTTCGCCGACTACCGCCAGAGCACCTGGACCGTCTCGCACGCGACGGGACCGAGCAGCTGCTCGCCCTGGACCCCGACACGTTCACCGCGCTGCGCTACCGAGGGAACATGTTGCACCACGCGCTGTCGCTGTTGTCGGCAGCGGCCTACTGGGACCGCCGCCGCTACGCCCTCGGTGAGCCGCCGTGGACCCTGATCGGGATGTACACCCGCGGCCGCCTTCTGGCGCCACCCGGCTGACCCTCCGACGTCCCCGCGCTGCCGCCGGGGGCGTCATCACCATGCCTGCCGACAGTCGTCACCATGACGACCACCGCGTCGCCGCGACGATTACCCCGTCACAATGCAGACCGACCCCCGAAATCACGTCTGCATCCACAGTGACGCCATCGTCTGCATCCTGAGCGACGGCCAACACCCATCCATCGAAGACGGCGCACACCTTCGTGAAGTCACTCTCCGCGGCGGGCACCAGTGAGAATTGCGGGCTATGGCGTACTCGGGTCATATTTCCCGGAATCGCCCCCACTCCAGGAGCATGAAAATAGGTGGTCGCACAATCTTTGCCAAAGGCGCCGTGGCCATACGTGTTCCTATACCTTTCGGCGATGGTGTTAAGCCGTGAGAAGTAGTCGCCCGCGATCCCCGTTAAGCCTGAATCCACCGATGAATTGCCTGGTAGGCGAGTGTTGATATGAGGAAAGTGCCCTCTGAGCTGCGATGATGAGTGTTCCTTACGCACTTATCGGCACAACTTCAGAAAGGCACTTCCGGTGAAAGTGTCCCATAGGTTCACTGCCTCGGCGGCCGTCTTCGACGACGAGCATCTCGTGTCCTGCGCCGGATTGGTCCCGGTCATGGCATTGGCCGCCCAGACGGCCTTGCCGCAGCTATTAACCGACAAGGTGCTCATCGTCGAACCGAGGATCAAATCCGGGTCGGCCAACCCTGCACCGAAACTAAGCACCGTGATTGCCGGGATGTGCGCCGGCGCCGACAGCATCGACGACCTCGACGTCGTGCGATCAGGCGGCATGAGAACCCTGTTCAATGGGGTGTACGCGCCCTCGACTATCGGAACCCTGCTGCGGGAGTTCACCTTCGGACACGCCCGGCAACTGGAGTCCGTGCTGCGCGAGCACCTGGCCGGGCTCTGCACACGGGCCGATCTGCTTCCCGGCGCCGACGACCGAGCGTTCATCGACATCGACTCACTGCTACGTCCGGTCTACGGACACGCCAAACAGGGCGCCTCCTACGGACACACCAAAATCGCGGGCAAACAGATCCTGCGCAAAGGCCTGTCACCGTTGATCACCACAATCAGCACCCCCACCGGCGCGCCGGTGATCGCCGGCGCCCGGCTGCGAGCCGGCAAAACCAACTCCGGCAAGGGCGCAGCCCGGATGGTCGCCCAAGCCATCGCCACCGCCCGCGCCGCCGGGGTCACCGGCCCGATCCTGGTACGCGGCGACTCGGCCTACGGCAACAGCACCGTGACCGCCGCCTGCCGCCGCGCCGGTGCTCAGTTCTCGTTGGTGCTGACCAAAACTCGCGCTGTCACGGCGGCCATCGCATCCATCGACGAGCACGCCTGGATTCCCGTGCAATATCCCGGCGCGATTCGTGATCCCGACACCGGAGCATGGATCTCCGATGCCGAAGTCGCCGAGATCACCCACACCGCCTTTACCTCCACCGACAGCCCGATCACCGCACGGTTGATCGTGCGACGGGTCAAAGACGCCCGCTTCCCCGATGCGCTGTTTCCGGTGTGGCGGTATCACCCGTTCTTCACCGACACCGACGAACCCACCGCCGCGGCCGACATCACCCACCGCCGCCACGCGATCATCGAGACCGTGTTCGCCGATCTGATCGACGGACCCCTGGCGCACATGCCCTCGGGACGATTCGGCGCGAACTCGGCGTGGATCCTGTGCGCTGCGATCGCCCACAACCTGCTGCGTGCCGCTGGCGTGCTCGCCGGCGGCGCCCACGCAGTGGCCCGGGGAGCCACCCTGCGCCGCAAGATCATCACCATTCCCGCCAGACTGGTCCGACCCCAACGCCGCCCCGTTCTGCATCTACCCAGCCACTGGCCCTGGGCACAGCACTGGCTCACCCTGTGGCGCAACACCATCGGCTACAGCCCACCACAACCGGCAACACCCTGACCACCCGGCCGAACAGGCCCCTACCGGAGCGCACAGGAAAAGCTGGGCAGACCAGCGGATCCCACCTGCCCGCACCAAACCCAGCCACCGAAATTACCCCCGGCCACCATCAGGAAGGCCGATCCACGGATTGAGGTTAAGTCACCGAGGACGTAACGATACTTGTCAGCCCAGGACAGTTTGATGACCTCGCGGACATCGATCGCCTTCGAATTATGCTCTGCGAAGAAAGGGATGGATAAAACAAGCACATGCTCGATCACGGAAAAGTAGGCGCCGCACATCGCGACGATATTGTAGAACGCTTCTCGTTCCTCTCGTGCGATCCAGAAGCCTCCCCCAGGCGCTTTTTCGGGAATGCGCCCCTTTCCGTCGAGAGCGAGCTGGGCGCCTTCGCGGAAGTACTCGTACGTGAGTCGTAACGCTTGGTACTGATTCTGGAGGGTCACGTTACCTTCCGCGATTTGGCGGTCGGCAACGTCGGCGAGCAGCAATTCTGCGGAGCGCTGACTGGGGTTCCCCAGAAAAAGTGGACGCGGTTAGCTTGCTTCCAGGGTGACACTCATGGTGCGTTCGTAGCTAATTGGTGAGCGCTGACCGATCGCCGAGTGCCTACGTTGATGATTGTAGAATCGCATCCAATTGTCAACTGCTGCAATCAATTCGACTTTCGTCGCGAAAGTGTGCCGGTAGTAGAACTCATGCTTGAACGTCGACCACAGCGATTCGGCACCGGCGTTATCCCAGCATTGACCGGCTAATGCGGGCTCAGGGAGCTGTGTTGGCGTGCGGAGTGGTTCATTGTCGGGGTGGTGTGGTGAGTTTGCGGAGTTGTTCGTCGTGGCGTTTGACGCGTGCGGCGAGTGCTTCGACGGCGGTGCGTAGGTGGGCGACGTCGGTGGCCAGGCCGGTGAGGGTGCGGGCGTCGGTTTGTCGGGTGCGGTGTTCGTCGACGATGGCGCGGAGCTGGCGGTCGCGGTAGAGGGTGGCGCGGCTGATCTGGGCGTGCTCGGCGACGGCGGTGAAGGTGATGGGCTGGCCGGCGGTGGCGAGGTTGGCGCAGACCCGTTCGACGCGCAGCAGGGCGGGTTCGTTCATGCGGATGCCGCTGCGGTGATGAGCGCGTCGAGTCGGGAGACGAGCTTGCGGTGGCGGTCGGCTTCGTTGATCCATCCCCGTTTTTCTGCGTCTACGGCCAGATCGTGGGCGTCGATGCGTTGGGCGGCAAGGACAGCGAGGTGGGTGGCGTCGGTGTGGAAGCTGGGACAGTGTTCGCAGATGTTGGCATACGGGCAGGACCCTTGCGCGGGTGCGCGTAGGCAGTATCCGCCGGCCAGGCGGGATTTGATGGCCGGGGTGTCTTTCCAGCCGGTGCCGGTGATATCGGTCAGCGGCAACCCGACTGCGGTGGTGGTGGGCAGCGCTCCGATATGACTTTTGGCCAGGTCCAAGGCGCGTTCGTATTCGGTGCGTACGGTGTGGTCGAAGAGGTGGGCATATCGCAGACTCATCTGGGAGGAGACGTGGCCCAGCAGTGCCATGAGGGCCTGCAGCGATACTCCAGCGTTGATCAGTGCAGTGGCATAGGTGTGTCGCAGTTGATGCGGTGTGATGTGTCCTAGGCCAGCAGCTTGGGCTGCCCGGTTCAGTTCTTCGCGTATTGCGTTCTGGGACAGTCTTTTCCCGTGGTGAGTGAACAGGAAGTCGGCGGGGGCGCCGGTGCGGGGATGGATCATCGGTCGCCCGCAGGAGCGGGTTGTGGTGATGCGGTCCACGAGGGTGAGGACCTCGTCGTCGACGGGGATCATGCGTTCGGAGTTGAGCTTGCCGAGGGAACTTTGAGCCACGATCCCTGGCCCGGGATCTCGTGGATGCAGTCGAGTTCGAGGTCGAGCAGTTCACCGATGCGCAGTCCGCAGGCCCGCTGCACCAGCAGGGCGTCAGCGGCGAGTCGGTAAGGTGATTTCGCCAGGGCGGCAGTGAGTGTGCGGTCTGCATCGACCGGTAGATATCGGGGCAGACAGCGGGGTGGGCGCGGCATGTCGGTGCGGAAGATCAGGCGCCGCGGTGGGGCGTCGTCCCATCCCCATTCGGTGATTTCGGCCAGGAAGTTGCCCACCGCGTGGATGCGTCGGATCCGGTCGGCGATGGTGATCGGCTCACCGGTGACGCTGTTGGTGGCGGTGGTCAGCGAGGTGATGAACGGCTCGATGTGCCGGCGGCGGTCCAGTTGGTTCAGCGAGGTCAGGCTGGGGTCGGTGGCGGCGAGGTAGCGGCCGAAATGTGCCAATCGGGTGGCCAGGGAGCTGACCGTTTTGGGCACGCAGGTGGCGTATTTGCGGTTCAGATAGGCCACGAACTCCGGCCGCAGCGCCGCCGGGACGTCGGCCATGCGCTCCTCGAGGGTCAACGGGGCGACCGCCGGAGGTGCTTGGTCGTCGAGGATGCCGAGGTGGAACAGGATCTGGCGGGCACTGTGGGTGGTGCTGCGATAGTGCCTGGCACCGCGGCCGGTGCGTTCCTGTCGGCTATCGCAAGCGTGCAGCAACTCTTGCAGATCATGTTCCCGCAGATCGGCCAGGGGGCGGGCGGTCTGGATCAGCAGGCGGGCGATGATCTGCGAGCCGATCGCCGAAGCGACCCGCTGACTGAAACCCAATTCGGCTGCTGCGCGCAGGAACTGATCGAGGTCGGGTTGCAGGCAGCTGTCGGTCAGCTCGTGCCAGAGGCTGCAGAGTTTGCGGTGCACGAGGTAGTCGTAACCCGGTTGCAGCCGTCGGCTGACCATCAGGAACGTGATAAACGGCCGCGTCGAACAGTTCGCCGCCAACTGCTGCTGCAGTGGGATGTCGGCCCAGGTCTGGACTCGGGGCCAGCGCCGTAGAAACGATCGGGCGGCTTGGGCATAAGCGGTGTTGCCGCGGTCCCGGCGTTGTAGGTGAACCAGGTAGGCAGCGTAGATCTGCGCCGGTGTTTCAGGGGCGGGAACGTAATCGTGTTCGGGCAGCATCGTATTCCGCCTTGACGTGGATGGGTGCCAGATGGATGTAGCGGGCTGTGGTGTCGATGTGGGAGTGCCCGAGCAGAGCTTGCATCACCGCCAGATCCACCCCGGCCTCGGCCATCGCGGTGCCGAAGGTATGTCGTAACGCATGCGGGTGACCCGCGAGCACCCCGGTCTTGGCTCGGTGATACCGGAAGATTGTGCGTAAACCGGCCGCGGTCAAGGGTTGGCCCCGATGCGGGCCTTTCGCGACCAGGAATAGGAGGTTGCTGTCCGATTCGGGTCTTTCAACGAGCAGATAGGTTTGGATCAGCCCGGCGACCTCCACATCGAGAGGCACGCGGCGCTCCTTGGCGCCTTTGCCCATCACCTTCACCCAGCGGGCACCGATATCGACATCGGTCACGTTGAGGGTCAGCAGTTCTCCAGATCGAAGCCCGGACAACAACATCAGCCCAGCCAGTGCCCGGTCACGCCACGTCCGCAGGCTCGATAACAGCTGAGCGGTCTCGTGACGATTCAAGGCCCGCGGCAGCCGACGCGGTTCGCGCAGCCGCAGCGCCGATCGGCGTTTGGGCCGGACCAAATGTCCAAGCAAGCCGGTGCGTTCCTCAGCGCTGACCCGACGGGCTTCGCGGCCACTAGGGATCGGGCTCCGCAGCCTGGGGTCACGCAGTTCGCGGAACTGGTACAGGCCGGTCAATGCGGCAAGGCGGTGGTTGATGGTCGTCGACGAGTAGTGGTCGTAGGCCGCGCCGGTCATCGACACCACATTGGCGGGGCGCCCCGCGATCGGAGTCTGCCGGCAGTGCCGCATGAAGTCCAGCACCGTCTCGGTGGTCACCGCACTCAATGTGACATCGACGTCGTCGAGCCAACGGCAGAATGCCAGCAGGTCATAGCCGTAGGCCCGCAGCGTGCGGGGAGAATAATTCCGGTCGGCCAAATACCCCAGGTACTCGTTGACCAACGCGTACTTCTCACAGCCCGGACCGGACAACACCCAGGCGACATCGGTGCCTGGTTGCAGACGCAGCTGATGCTGAATCGCCATAAGACAAGTGCAACCCCGCCGCCTACCGCCAGTCAAGCATTTTCCTTGCTGGCGTGTCGTTTACGTGCCTGCATTCTCCCGGATTAGCCGGTCAACAGGCAGATCCCAGTGGCACCCATCGAACGGCGCAAACCATGCTCGGCGGCGGCCTCAGCCATGCCGTGCGAGGTGAATTGGGTCCCGCGGTCTGAATGCAGTATGACGCCGTTGGCGTTGCCGCCGCGGGTGAACACTGCCCGATCCACGGCCGTGGTCACCAACTCGGTGCGCATGTGATCATCGACCGCCCAGCCCAGTGCCCGGCGGGAATGTTCGTCGCGGATCGCACACAGAAACATGTCGCCTTCACCGCAGCTCAGGTAGGTGATGTCGGTGGACCACACCGCGTCGATACGGCCCTGGTCAAAGCGGCGACCCACCAGATCCGGCGGGAACGACGCGCACGGATCAACGACCGTGGTGGTCTTGAAGGTGCGCGGACTGACGCCCTCGATGCCCAACTCCGCCATGATCTTGGCGACCGTGTTGTGCGAAACCTGGTCCCCGGCCTCATGCAGATCGGCGGTGATCCGTGATCCGCCCCGGCGTGTCCGGAGAGTTCTTCTGTTGGGAAGGATGGGCACGTGGGAACGAAGTCATCGAAGCGGTATCCAGACGAGCTGAAGGCGCGAGCGGTGCAGATGGTGGCCGATCTGCGCAGCGACACGGTCTCGGAGTGGGAGGCGATGGGCCGGGTTGCTGATCTGCTGGGCGTCGGTACCGCCGAGACGGTGCGCAAATGGGTCCGCCAGGCCGAGATCGACGCCGGAGATCGGGCTGGGCAGACCAGCGAGGAATCCGAGGTCCTGCGCAAGCTGCGCCGGGAGAACGCCGAACTCAAGCGGGCCAACGCGATTTTGAAGGCGGCGTCGGTTTTCTTCGCTGCCGAGCTCGACCGGCCGTCTCAGTAGTCGTGGAGTTCATCAGCGCCCACCAGCACATGCGTGTGGGCGCTGATGGTCTCAAGTGGGGTGTCGAGTCGATGTGCGCCGTGCTCTCGGAGTTCGGCGTCGTGATCGCCCCGTCGACGTATTACGCCCACCGCGCCCGCCGTGGCCCCTCGAAGGCGGACTGGACTGATGCGCAGGTGATCGACGCCATCTGGCGGCTGCGCCGATCCAACAAGCTGTTCGCGGTTCTGGGTGCCCGTAAGACGTGGATTGTGTTGCGTACCAACGGACTCGATGTCTCACGGTGTGTTGTGGAGCGGGTCATGCGGGAGATGGGTTGGCGGGGTGCGTGCAAGCGCCGCCGGGTGCGCACCACCATTGCTGATCCGGCAGCAACGCGAGCTCCGGATCGGGTCGCGCGGCATTTCGTCGCCGGCGCGCCGGACCGTTTGTGGGTGGCCGATTTCACGTACTGCCGGACCCGTGCCGGCTGGGCCTACACAGCGTTCGTGACCGACGTCTACGCCCGCAAGATCGTAGGCTGGAAGGTGGCCACCGAGATGACCCAGAAGCTGGTGACCGATGCGATCAACCACGCCATAGATACCAGGAAGCGTTCTGGTGCAACATTTTTGGATGATCTGATCCATCACAGCGATGCGGGCTCTCAATATACGGCGGTAGCGTTCACTGAACACTTGGCCGCTGAAGGGATCCTGCCCTCAGTCGGATCGGTGGGCGATAGCTTCGACAACGCCTTGGCCGAATCGGTGAACAGCAGCTACAAGACCGAACTCATCGACCACCAGCCGCCGTATCCCGGTGCCGCCGACCTCTCGCTGGCAACCGCCGAATGGGTGGCTTTCTACAACCGGCAGCGACCGAATGGCTACTGCCAGGACCTGACTCCGGACCGGGCCGAAGCCCTCTATTACCATCGCCAACGGCACCCTCATACCGAGGAGGCACTCAGATAAGAGAACCTCCCGACATGCCGGGGTGGATCACCGCGGCGACCCGTAGGTGCCGTTGGAGTTCGTGTGATGGGTCAGAATCTTGACTTCCAGGTCCCGGCGACGCTGGACTGCCGGCGTGGGCTCGCTGGCCCGGAGACGGTCGCGATGCTTGTAGTAGCCCGAGGTGGACACACCCAGCAGCTGGGCCATCCTGACGACATCGTGGGAGGCGCACTCCGCGGCCATGAGCTCGAACCGGCTCACTTTAGATGCTTGCCCGCAAAGTGAACCATCCCGCGTTTGATGCGCACCTCCTTCCTTGGGAAGGTGCATGTCATGCTGAAGCGCCCCAGGTTTGATGCCGCATCTTTCTGAGTTGGAAGGATGCAAACCATGCCGAAGAAGATCGACCCGAACGTCAGGGAGCGCTGTGTGCGGCAGGTGCTGGATACCTTGCCGCTGTACCCGTCGGTGACTGCCGCGTGTGAGGCCGTCGCGCGGCGTGAGGGCGTTGGGAAGGAATCGGTGCGCCGCTGGGTCGTGCAGGCCCAGATCGACGGGGGTCAGCGTCAGGGCGCTACGAGCGAGGAGCTCGCTGAGATCAAGGAGCTCAAGGCCAAGGTGCGCCGGCTTGAGGAGGATAACGAGATTCTGCGGCGGGCCTCGATTTTCTTCGCGGGGGAACTCGACCCCCGCAACCGATGATCGTCGCGTTCATCGACGAGCTGCGGGCCCAGGGCCACGCGGTCGAGTCGATCTGTCGAGTCCTGCGTGAGCAGGGCGCGCAGATCGCCGCGCGGACCTACCGTGACTGGGCACGGGCCAACCGGCCTGTCGCTGACCGGACGATCACCGACGCCATGGTCACCAATCAGGTTCGCGACCTGGTCTGGACGGTCGATCACGCAGGAGTGCGGCGGATGACCCCAGAAGGTCTCTACGGCCGCCGGAAAATGACAGCGCTCGTGAAGCGCACCACCCCCAACGCGTCGCCGGGCAGCGTGGACCGAGCGATGAGATTGCTTGGCCTGCAGGGTGTCCGACGCTCAAAGGGGATCCGGACCACTATCGCGGCCAAGGACGGTAAGCGCGCCGGTGATCTCCTCGATCGGGACTTCACGGCCCAAGCACCCAACCGCACCTGGGTCATGGACTTCACCTACGCCCGCACCTGGGTTGGATTTGTCTACGTCGCGTTCATCCTCGACGTGTTCGCCCAGAAGATCATCGCGTGGAACGTGGCAACCACTAAGGCCGTCGAGCTGGTCGACGTGCCGCTACGCATGGCCTTGTGGCAGCGCGACCGTGAGGGTCACCCCGTGGTCCGCGGAGAGCTCATCGGTCACGCCGATGCCGGGTCGCAATACACCTCGATCACTTTCACCGACCACCTTGCCGAGGAGGGCATCTTGCCCTCGATCGGGTCGGTAGCCGACTGCCTGTTGACCGGCTAATCCGGGAGAATGCAGGCACGTAAACGACACGCCAGCAAGGAAAATGCTTGACTGGCGGTAGGCGGCGGGGTTGCACTTGTCTTATGGCGATTCAGCATCAGCTGCGTCTGCAACCAGGCACCGATGTCGCCTGGGTGTTGTCCGGTCCGGGCTGTGAGAAGTACGCGTTGGTCAACGAGTACCTGGGGTATTTGGCCGACCGGAATTATTCTCCCCGCACGCTGCGGGCCTACGGCTATGACCTGCTGGCATTCTGCCGTTGGCTCGACGACGTCGATGTCACATTGAGTGCGGTGACCACCGAGACGGTGCTGGACTTCATGCGGCACTGCCGGCAGACTCCGATCGCGGGGCGCCCCGCCAATGTGGTGTCGATGACCGGCGCGGCCTACGACCACTACTCGTCGATGACCATCAACCACCGCCTTGCCGCATTGACCGGCCTGTACCAGTTCCGCGAACTGCGTGACCCCAGGCTGCGGAGCCCGATCCCTAGTGGCCGCGAAGCCCGTCGGGTCAGCGCTGAGGAACGCACCGGCTTGCTTGGACATTTGGTCCGGCCCAAACGCCGATCGGCGCTGCGGCTGCGCGAACCGCGTCGGCTGCCGCGGGCCTTGAATCGTCACGAGACCGCTCAGCTGTTATCGAGCCTGCGGACGTGGCGTGACCGGGCACTGGCTGGGCTGATGTTGTTGTCCGGGCTTCGATCTGGAGAACTGCTGACCCTCAACGTGACCGATGTCGATATCGGTGCCCGCTGGGTGAAGGTGATGGGCAAAGGCGCCAAGGAGCGCCGCGTGCCTCTCGATGTGGAGGTCGCCGGGCTGATCCAAACCTATCTGCTCGTTGAAAGACCCGAATCGGACAGCAACCTCCTATTCCTGGTCGCGAAAGGCCCGCATCGGGGCCAACCCTTGACCGCGGCCGGTTTACGCACAATCTTCCGGTATCACCGAGCCAAGACCGGGGTGCTCGCGGGTCACCCGCATGCGTTACGACATACCTTCGGCACCGCGATGGCCGAGGCCGGGGTGGATCTGGCGGTGATGCAAGCTCTGCTCGGGCACTCCCACATCGACACCACAGCCCGCTACATCCATCTGGCACCCATCCACGTCAAGGCGGAATACGATGCTGCCCGAACACGATTACGTTCCCGCCCCTGAAACACCGGCGCAGATCTACGCTGCCTACCTGGTTCACCTACAACGCCGGGACCGCGGCAACACCGCTTATGCCCAAGCCGCCCGATCGTTTCTACGGCGCTGGCCCCGAGTCCAGACCTGGGCCGACATCCCACTGCAGCAGCAGTTGGCGGCGAACTGTTCGACGCGGCCGTTTATCACGTTCCTGATGGTCAGCCGACGGCTGCAACCGGGTTACGACTACCTCGTGCACCGCAAACTCTGCAGCCTCTGGCACGAGCTGACCGACAGCTGCCTGCAACCCGACCTCGATCAGTTCCTGCGCGCAGCAGCCGAATTGGGTTTCAGTCAGCGGGTCGCTTCGGCGATCGGCTCGCAGATCATCGCCCGCCTGCTGATCCAGACCGCCCGCCCCCTGGCCGATCTGCGGGAACATGATCTGCAAGAGTTGCTGCACGCTTGCGATAGCCGACAGGAACGCACCGGCCGCGGTGCCAGGCACTATCGCAGCACCACCCACAGTGCCCGCCAGATCCTGTTCCACCTCGGCATCCTCGACGACCAAGCACCTCCGGCGGTCGCCCCGTTGACCCTCGAGGAGCGCATGGCCGACGTCCCGGCGGCGCTGCGGCCGGAGTTCGTGGCCTATCTGAACCGCAAATACGCCACCTGCGTGCCCAAAACGGTCAGCTCCCTGGCCACCCGATTGGCACATTTCGGCCGCTACCTCGCCGCCACCGACCCCAGCCTGACCTCGCTGAACCAACTGGACCGCCGCCGGCACATCGAGCCGTTCATCACCTCGCTGACCACCGCCACCAACAGCGTCACCGGTGAGCCGATCACCATCGCCGACCGGATCCGACGCATCCACGCGGTGGGCAACTTCCTGGCCGAAATCACCGAATGGGGATGGGACGACGCCCCACCGCGGCGCCTGATCTTCCGCACCGACATGCCGCGCCCACCCCGCTGTCTGCCCCGATATCTACCGGTCGATGCAGACCGCACACTCACTGCCGCCCTGGCGAAATCACCTTACCGACTCGCCGCTGACGCCCTGCTGGTGCAGCGGGCCTGCGGACTGCGCATCGGTGAACTGCTCGACCTCGAACTCGACTGCATCCACGAGATCCCGGGCCAGGGATCGTGGCTCAAAGTTCCCCTCGGCAAGCTCAACTCCGAACGCATGATCCCCGTCGACGACGAGGTCCTCACCCTCGTGGACCGCATCACCACAACCCGCTCCTGCGGGCGACCGATGATCCATCCCCGCACCGGCGCCCCCGCCGACTTCCTGTTCACTCACCACGGGAAAAGACTGTCCCAGAACGCAATACGCGAAGAACTGAACCGGGCAGCCCAAGCTGCTGGCCTAGGACACATCACACCGCATCAACTGCGACACACCTATGCCACTGCACTGATCAACGCTGGAGTATCGCTGCAGGCCCTCATGGCACTGCTGGGCCACGTCTCCTCCCAGATGAGTCTGCGATATGCCCACCTCTTCGACCACACCGTACGCACCGAATACGAACGCGCCTTGGACCTGGCCAAAAGTCATATCGGAGCGCTGCCCACCACCACCGCAGTCGGGTTGCCGCTGACCGATATCACCGGCACCGGCTGGAAAGACACCCCGGCCATCAAATCCCGCCTGGCCGGCGGATACTGCCTACGCGCACCCGCGCAAGGGTCCTGCCCGTATGCCAACATCTGCGAACACTGTCCCAGCTTCCACACCGACGCCACCCACCTCGCTGTCCTTGCCGCCCAACGCATCGACGCCCACGATCTGGCCGTAGACGCAGAAAAACGGGGATGGATCAACGAAGCCGACCGCCACCGCAAGCTCGTCTCCCGACTCGACGCGCTCATCACCGCAGCGGCATCCGCATGAACGAACCCGCCCTGCTGCGCGTCGAACGGGTCTGCGCCAACCTCGCCACCGCCGGCCAGCCCATCACCTTCACCGCCGTCGCCGAGCACGCCCAGATCAGCCGCGCCACCCTCTACCGCGACCGCCAGCTCCGCGCCATCGTCGACGAACACCGCACCCGACAAACCGACGCCCGCACCCTCACCGGCCTGGCCACCGACGTCGCCCACCTACGCACCGCCGTCGAAGCACTCGCCGCACGCGTCAAACGCCACGACGAACAACTCCGCAAACTCACCACACCACCCCGACAATGAACCACTCCGCACGCCAACACAGCTCCCTGAGCCCGCATTAGCCGGTCAAGCCTACGACAACGCGTTGATGGAGTGCGTAATCGGGCTGTACAAGACCGAGTGCATCCGCACCACGATCTTCCACGCCGGCCCCTACCGCAACATCGGAGACGTCGAGTACGCCACCGCCGGCTGGGTCGACTGGTACAACACCAGGCGCCTGCACAGCAGCCTTGAGATGATGACCCCCGTGGAGTTCGAGCAAGCCCATTACGCGACCCTCAACCGAGAGCCGCAACCCGTATAGAAGCGGCGGAGAACCTGGGGCGGTTCATGCCGAGCAAGTACGACCCGGAGACCCGAGCGAAGGCGGTCCGTCTGGTGCGCGAGCACCGGGAGGACTATCCGAGCGAGTGGGCGGCGATTACCGCGGTGTCCAAACGGTTGGGGATGAACGCCGAGACGCTGCGTAATTGGATTCGCCAGCAACAGGTCGATGACGGTGATCGAGACGGGGTCTCTTCGGAGGCGGCTGCGGAGATCCGGGCGTTGAAACGGCGTAACGCCGAGCTGGAGCAGACTATCGAAATCCTCAAGGCGGCAACGTCTTTCTTCGTGCGGGAGAGCGACCCGCGCAGCCGCCGCTGACCGCTACGGTCTGCGAGTTCATCGCCGCCCACCGGGACCGTTTCGGGGTCGCTCCGATCTGCCGCGTGCTCACCGAGCACGCCGTGCCGATCGCCCCGCGGACATTTCATGCCTGGGCGGTGCGGGCGCCCTCGAAACGGGCCCTGTGGGACGCCACGATCACCGAGATCCTAGCCGGCTACTACGAGCCTGATGAGCACGGACGCCGCAGGCCCGAGTCGCTGTACGGGTCGCTGAAGATGTGGGCCCATCTGCAGCGTCAGGGCATCCCGGTGGCCAAGTCCACCGTGGAACGCCTGATGCGCAAGAACGGCTGGCAAGGCGTGCGCCGCCAGAAGAGGGTCCGCACCACGATCCCCGACCCGGAGGCGGTGCGACCGCCGGACCTGGTGGACCGCCAGTTCGGGGTGGCCGCACCCAACGTGCTGCTCGTGGCCGACTTCACCTACGTCAAGCTCGTCACCGGCGTGTTCGTCTACGTCGCGTTCGTCATCGACGCCTACGCCGGGTCGATCGTGGGCTGGGAAGCCTCGGCGTCCAAGCACACCCGCTTCGTCGAATCCGCGCTGCGTCAGGCCGCTGCACTGCGTGCCCGCCAAGGCCATCCCGTCGACGGCGCAATCCATCACAGCGACGCCGGCTCGCAGTACACGAGTGTGAGATTCGGTGAGACACTGAG
The DNA here is from genome assembly GCF_025263565.1 of Mycobacterium sp. SMC-8. Classification (NCBI taxonomy): domain Bacteria; kingdom Bacillati; phylum Actinomycetota; class Actinomycetes; order Mycobacteriales; family Mycobacteriaceae; genus Mycobacterium; species Mycobacterium sp. SMC-8. The sequence goes on along the minus strand of NZ_CP079865.1, from coordinate 5,714,894 downwards.
CCTTTCGGGAATTCGCCCGTCCGTGGGCAGTGTTGGGGATTGCCTGTTGACCGGCTAATCCGGGAGAATGCAGGCACGTAAACGACACGCCAGCAAGGAAAATGCTTGACTGGCGGTAGGCGGCGGGGTTGCACTTGTCTTATGGCGATTCAGCATCAGCTGCGTCTGCACCCAGGCACCGATGTCGCCTGGGTGTTGTCCGGTCCGGGCTGTGAGAAGTACGCGTTGGTCAACGAGTACCTGGGGTATTTGGCCGACCGGAATTATTCTCCCCGCACGCTGCGGGCCTACGGCTATGACCTGCTGGCATTCTGCCGTTGGCTCGACGACGTCGATGTCACATTGAGTGCGGTGACCACCGAGACGGTGCTGGACTTCATGCGGCACTGCCGGCAGACTCCGATCGCGGGGCGCCCCGCCAATGTGGTGTCGATGACCGGCGCGGCCTACGACCACTACTCGTCGACGACCATCAACCACCGCCTTGCCGCATTGACCGGCCTGTACCAGTTCCGCGAACTGCGTGACCCCAGGCTGCGGAGCCCGATCCCTAGTGGCCGCGAAGCCCGTCGGGTCAGCGCTGAGGAACGCACCGGCTTGCTTGGACATTTGGTCCGGCCCAAACGCCGATCGGCGCTGCGGCTGCGCGAACCGCGTCGGCTGCCGCGGGCCTTGAATCGTCACGAGACCGCTCAGCTGTTATCGAGCCTGCGGACGTGGCGTGACCGGGCACTGGCTGGGCTGATGTTGTTGTCCGGGCTTCGATCTGGAGAACTGCTGACCCTCAACGTGACCGATGTCGATATCGGTGCCCGCTGGGTGAAGGTGATGGGCAAAGGCGCCAAGGAGCGCCGCGTGCCTCTCGATGTGGAGGTCGCCGGGCTGATCCAAACCTATCTGCTCGTTGAAAGACCCGAATCGGACAGCAACCTCCTATTCCTGGTCGCGAAAGGCCCGCATCGGGGCCAACCCTTGACCGCGGCCGGTTTACGCACAATCTTCCGGTATCACCGAGCCAAGACCGGGGTGCTCGCGGGTCACCCGCATGCGTTACGACATACCTTCGGCACCGCGATGGCCGAGGCCGGGGTGGATCTGGCGGTGATGCAAGCTCTGCTCGGGCACTCCCACATCGACACCACAGCCCGCTACATCCATCTGGCACCCATCCACGTCAAGGCGGAATACGATGCTGCCCGAACACGATTACGTTCCCGCCCCTGAAACACCGGCGCAGATCTACGCTGCCTACCTGGTTCACCTACAACGCCGGGACCGCGGCAACACCGCTTATGCCCAAGCCGCCCGATCGTTTCTACGGCGCTGGCCCCGAGTCCAGACCTGGGCCGACATCCCACTGCAGCAGCAGTTGGCGGCGAACTGTTCGACGCGGCCGTTTATCACGTTCCTGATGGTCAGCCGACGGCTGCAACCGGGTTACGACTACCTCGTGCACCGCAAACTCTGCAGCCTCTGGCACGAGCTGACCGACAGCTGCCTGCAACCCGACCTCGATCAGTTCCTGCGCGCAGCAGCCGAATTGGGTTTCAGTCAGCGGGTCGCTTCGGCGATCGGCTCGCAGATCATCGCCCGCCTGCTGATCCAGACCGCCCGCCCCCTGGCCGATCTGCGGGAACATGATCTGCAAGAGTTGCTGCACGCTTGCGATAGCCGACAGGAACGCACCGGCCGCGGTGCCAGGCACTATCGCAGCACCACCCACAGTGCCCGCCAGATCCTGTTCCACCTCGGCATCCTCGACGACCAAGCACCTCCGGCGGTCGCCCCGTTGACCCTCGAGGAGCGCATGGCCGACGTCCCGGCGGCGCTGCGGCCGGAGTTCGTGGCCTATCTGAACCGCAAATACGCCACCTGCGTGCCCAAAACGGTCAGCTCCCTGGCCACCCGATTGGCACATTTCGGCCGCTACCTCGCCGCCACCGACCCCAGCCTGACCTCGCTGAACCAACTGGACCGCCGCCGGCACATCGAGCCGTTCATCACCTCGCTGACCACCGCCACCAACAGCGTCACCGGTGAGCCGATCACCATCGCCGACCGGATCCGACGCATCCACGCGGTGGGCAACTTCCTGGCCGAAATCACCGAATGGGGATGGGACGACGCCCCACCGCGGCGCCTGATCTTCCGCACCGACATGCCGCGGCCACCCCGCTGTCTGCCCCGATATCTACCGGTCGATGCAGACCGCACACTCACTGCCGCCCTGGCGAAATCACCTTACCGACTCGCCGCTGACGCCCTGCTGGTGCAGCGGGCCTGCGGACTGCGCATCGGTGAACTGCTCGACCTCGAACTCGACTGCATCCACGAGATCCCGGGCCAGGGATCGTGGCTCAAAGTTCCCCTCGGCAAGCTCAACTCCGAACGCATGATCCCCGTCGACGACGAGGTCCTCACCCTCGTGGACCGCATCACCACAACCCGCTCCTGCGGGCGACCGATGATCCATCCCCGCACCGGCGCCCCCGCCGACTTCCTGTTCACTCACCACGGGAAAAGACTGTCCCAGAACGCAATACGCGAAGAACTGAACCGGGCAGCCCAAGCTGCTGGCCTAGGACACATCACACCGCATCAACTGCGACACACCTATGCCACTGCACTGATCAACGCTGGAGTATCGCTGCAGGCCCTCATGGCACTGCTGGGCCACGTCTCCTCCCAGATGAGTCTGCGATATGCCCACCTCTTCGACCACACCGTACGCACCGAATACGAACGCGCCTTGGACCTGGCCAAAAGTCATATCGGAGCGCTGCCCACCACCACCGCAGTCGGGTTGCCGCTGACCGATATCACCGGCACCGGCTGGAAAGACACCCCGGCCATCAAATCCCGCCTGGCCGGCGGATACTGCCTACGCGCACCCGCGCAAGGGTCCTGCCCGTATGCCAACATCTGCGAACACTGTCCCAGCTTCCACACCGACGCCACCCACCTCGCTGTCCTTGCCGCCCAACGCATCGACGCCCACGATCTGGCCGTAGACGCAGAAAAACGGGGATGGATCAACGAAGCCGACCGCCACCGCAAGCTCGTCTCCCGACTCGACGCGCTCATCACCGCAGCGGCATCCGCATGAACGAACCCGCCCTGCTGCGCGTCGAACGGGTCTGCGCCAACCTCGCCACCGCCGGCCAGCCCATCACCTTCACCGCCGTCGCCGAGCACGCCCAGATCAGCCGCGCCACCCTCTACCGCGACCGCCAGCTCCGCGCCATCGTCGACGAACACCGCACCCGACAAACCGACGCCCGCACCCTCACCGGCCTGGCCACCGACGTCGCCCACCTACGCACCGCCGTCGAAGCACTCGCCGCACGCGTCAAACGCCACGACGAACAACTCCGCAAACTCACCACACCACCCCGACAATGAACCACTCCGCACGCCAACACAGCTCCCTGAGCCCGCATTAGCCGGTCAAGCCTTCGACAACGCGCTGGCTGAGACGACCATCGGCCTGTACAAGAACGAATGTGTCCGGGCGGATTCCCCGTTTCGCCGCGGCCCACTGAACACCGTGGGCGACGTCGAATACATCACCGCCGACTACGTCGCCTGGTACAACCAGCAGCGCCTGATGCACCGCCTCGGACGCATTCCGCCGGCCGAAGCCGAAGCCCGCTACTATTCCCAACTCGTGACCGGTAGACCGGCCGGATCACAGAAACCTGAGGGTGCATGAAACCCGGGACGGTTCAGCTTTATCAAGTGAGAGTGGCCGTCCCGACACGGCCCAAGAGCTGTTAAACGCTGGTGAACGGTTGGAACCGCTCGAAGCTTCGACACTCGGTCGCAAGAGCACGCAGTCGCGCGATCCTCGCCCGTTGGTCAGACCTGTCTTGCCTGCGCTAATGCCGCTGAATGTGAACGAGGGGCTCGAATCCGAACCACGCCAATACCTTGCGAGCCGGGCAGCGCTCTATGAACGGGTCCTCTCTCGCGAACTCCCCGAGGGGCGACTATATCGCGACGACGAACTCATCACTCTTGCGTTCACCGCCCACCGACACGCCAGTGCATCGGTCGCGGCGTTCATGCTGGAACGCGAAAAGGCATATTACGGTGAGCGATTCGAGCCGCAGAATCTCGCCGGGAGGGGGATCACGTTTACCCTCGCAGCCGAGATCGCTGGTCTTTGTGCGCGCTGGAGCGCGGAACTGCCGGACCTTGCGGCAGCCGCCACCGTGGTCTCCTCCTCGCTGCGGACGGCGTACTGGCTTTGGTTGGAAGACGACGACCGAGCAATGGCGGCTCTTCGCTGTACTCTCGAACAGACAGCGCGACTACGCACTTGGCACATCAAACCGGCCAAAGCGGCTGCTCTTGAGGGCAGCCCCGGTACTACTCCGCGGGATTGGTTGGAGGGAGCGGGCTGGCGGCGGCTAGGCGCGTTGAACCGCGCGCTTAGCGAGTTCGCGCATGCACATCGGGGGACCAGGTGGGACGGAGCACGAGAGTTACTCTCGGCTCTGCAGATTGAGCCAGATTCTTCCATTGCTCCGTTTACAGCCCGCGGCGCAGCTCTCGACTTTGTCACGACACTTGCTGCGCGAGAAACCATCCGGATTATTGATGCCAGGCATTCGGCGACGATCGCATCCGCAATGCGTGCAGCGATGACGCTCGGTGGTCTCAACATGTCGGCCGACGAACACGCCCTGGAGAACGTGCTTGATCATGTGTGGGAACATCGAGAGTATCCCCTCGGGCCACCTCAGTTTCGTTCAGCAGAAGAGCTTTGACGATCCAACCCGGCCGCGGCCACCACAAATGACTCTGCGCCATGGTGTGTCGAACGCAGCTCCAGGGATGCGCGGGTAGTCGTCCCACCGGTACTTCGCCGAGCCCGGTGCTTGGCGGACGAACGCCCGTCGCAACTTCCCGCGCCAGCGGCTATCCCCACACTTCGTCGCTCTACGGTGAGGAACGGATGAGCCGAGCAGTGTCACGGTGACCCATGAGTCGCACGTGACCACGATGCGGGGCTTCAATGTGCGGTTGGCGCCGCGAAACCCTAGCGGCGCTACACGCGGCGAGAGCGCGTGCGAGCTACGGGACCCGGCCTACTTCTGAAGGCCAATTCGGTTGTCGCGCAGCCTGTCGTCGCCTCAGTCGCGGGGTAAGTCGGGGCCCACCACGTCCTCGTCTCCCGGGTCGTCCGTGACTACAAGCGGGTCCTCTGAGGTATCAACGATGTCATTGTCGAGCCGGCTGCGCATATCTACGGCTGACGGGTGACTGTGGAAGACAGCAGCGTGGGCTTCGGGGGTATGGATGGCGCCCTGCCATCCCTTCGCTGCGCGGTATGCGGATATCGCCTCAAGAATGTCGCTGGGCTTGCGCGACGGATACTCATCGGTGAGGTTCCCCAGAAGTAGTGGACATCTGAGATAGCGGGACGGTGGTCCCGTGGAAGGATGTTCGTATGTCTGGTCGTCGGCGTTCGTTTACCCCGGAGTATCGGGTGGAGGCCGCGCATCGGGTGATCGATGGGAATCGGCGGGTTGCTGAGGTGGCCCGTGAGTTGGATTTGCATGAGAATCAGCTGCACAAGTGGGTGGCTGATGAGCGGCGGCGGATGGCCGCTGCGGTCGGCGGTACTGTGCCGGAGCCTGGTGACAGTCAGCAGCTTTCACCGGATGAGCGGGCGGAATTGATACGGCTACGGGCCAAGGTTGCCGAGCAGTCCAAGGACATCGCATTCCTGGAAAAAGCGTCGGCGTACTTTGCGGGCAAGCATCTAAAGTGAGCCGGTTCGAGCTCATGGCCGCGGAGTGCGCCTCCCACGATGTCGTCAGGATGGCCCAGCTGCTGGGTGTGTCCACCTCGGGCTACTACAAGCATCGCGACCGTCTCCGGGCCAGCGAGCCCACGCCGGCAGTCCAGCGTCGCCGGGACCTGGAAGTCAAGATTCTGACCCATCACACGAACTCCAACGGCACCTACGGGTCGCCGCGGATCACCGCCGATCTGCATGAGGCCGGGGACCAGGTTTCGCACAACACGGTCGCCAAGATCATGGCGGAGTTGGGCATCGAGGGCGTCAGTCCGCGCACCTTCAAGACCACCACGGTCGTTGATCCGTGCGCGTCGTTCCCGCCGGATCTGGTGGGTCGCCGCTTTGACCAGGGCCGTATCGACGCGGTGTGGTCCACCGACATCACCTACCTGAGCTGCGGTGAAGGCGACATGTTTCTGTGTGCGATCCGCGACGAACATTCCCGCCGGGCACTGGGCTGGGCGGTCGATGATCACATGCGCACCGAGTTGGTGACCACGGCCGTGGATCGGGCAGTGTTCACCCGCGGCGGCAACGCCAACGGCGTCATACTGCATTCAGACCGCGGGACCCAATTCACCTCGCACGGCATGGCTGAGGCCGCCGCCGAGCATGGTTTGCGCCGTTCGATGGGTGCCACTGGGATCTGCTGGGATAACGCCGGTGCCGAATCGCTGTGGTCGACGTTCAAGCATGAGTTCTACTACCGGCACACTTTCGCGACGAAAGTCGAATTGATTGCAGCAGTTGACAATTGGATGCGATTCTACAATCATCAACGTAGGCACTCGGCGATCGGTCAGCGCTCACCAATTAGCTACGAACGCACCATGAGTGTCACCCTGGAAGCAAGCTAACCG